>JASLAP010000471.1 GCA_030147065.1 Pseudonocardia sp.
GGTCGGCCTGTTCTGGCCGGTCACGCTCTGGATCGCTGGAGGCGTGTGGTGGCGGCGCCGAGCCGGCGCGGCTGCGGGCTCCGCTGCGCCGGTCCGTCGTCCTTCCCTGGCAGGCACGATCGCTGTGGGTGCGGTGGGGTCGATCGTGACGGTCGCTGCGCTCGGCGCTGTCGCTCCTCCGCCTGCGCCCACGTCCTCGCCGTCGTCGCTGGCCAGCGCTACGGCGCCGGCCGCGGGGATATCGGCGCCCCTGCCGGTGGCTGCGTCGGCGCCCCTGCTCGTGGTCGATGTGGTGGACGGCGACACCGTGGACCTCAGCGATGGCCGGCGCGTTCGGTTGCTCGGAATCGATGCGCCGGACGAGGGGGAGTGCGGGTACCGGGAGGCGACCGAGTTCGCTCGCACCTCGTTGCTCGACCGGCAGGTGCAGGTCGCTGCTGATCCCACTCAGGCCGAGACCGACCAGTCCGGCCGCGCGCTCTTGTACGTGGGCGCGCCACAGGACTACTCGATCGCGGCGGCTGCGGCCGGCTGGGCCGAGCACTACGTCTTCGACGGCAAGCCCGTGCAGAAGGCGGCGCAGATCGAGGCCGCGCAGCAGACCGCCCAGGACCGGCGAGTGGGGATCTGGGGCATCCTGTGCGCGCCCGCCCCGACCTCGGCGCCGGCGCCCACCCGGCAGGCACCGCCGTCGGCAGAACAGGACGACGACGATCGCGACCGGGCGGCCGCAGCTCCGCGAGCCCAGCCCCGACCCGAACCGCAGCCGGAGCCCGAGCCGCGGCCAGCGCCGGAGCCGGCGCCCGAGCCGGAGCCGGAGCCGGAGCCGGTCGTGGAATCCGACTGCCACCCCAGCTACGTGCCGTGCGTCCCGAACGGACCGGACCTGGACTGCGGCGAGATCGGCCACGCGGTGCGGGTCGTCGGACCGGACGAGTACCGCCTCGATGGTGAGGACAACGACGGGCGGGGCTGCGAGAGCTACGGCTGAGTCAGCAGCTCGCGCTCGCCTCCCCCCATCGGCTGTGACGCCCGTCGCAGGATGAGACGCCGGCGGCGCGGGGTGCGCGGTTATCGTCCGGCGATCAGCCGAGCGAGGGAGCAGTGCGATGACCGAGGCCCGTGACCCCGCCGAGCCCGCACCGACGTTCCGGCTGGTGTACCGCAGCCACAGCCGGGTCCCGGCCGACCGCCGGCACGACGCGCTGGCCTCGATCTTCGACGTGGCCCGGGCGAAGAACGCGGAGCTGCAGGTGACTGGCGCGCTGCTGATCACCGATCACTACTTCGTGCAGACCCTGGAGGGCGAGGAGGGCCGGGTGCGGGCCCTGTTCGAGCGGATCAAGCGCGACGAGCGCCACGACGAGGTCATCGTCGTGGCGGAGGAGACGCCCGCGGAGCGGGTCTTCGGGCAGTGGGCGATGGCGCGGGTGGACGCGGCCGGCGGCGCCGACATCCCGCTGCACACCACCGAGAGCGGGACGATCCGCTCGGCGGAGCCGACCCCGCTGACCCGCGACCAGGCGGCGCTGCTCAAGCACATGCGCAACACGATCGGCGCCGACGTCGTCTGAGCGCGTGCGGCCGCGGGGTCAGGCAGGCCGCCGCGCGGCGAGCAGCACCTGCGGGCGCAGCGACGGCGGTTGCACCGGCAGCCGCAGCTCGGCGACCACGTCGAGACCGGCGTCGGCCAGCATCCCGGCCAGCTCCTCGGGGCGGTACAGGTGGGTCGTCCAGGACACCGGCAGGCCGCCGTACCCCTCGGTCCGCAGGATGTCGCCGTCGCCGACGTGCGTGCCGACCAGCGCCTGACCGCCGGGGACGAGCGCCTGGGCGAATGTCCGCAGCACGCCGGGCAGCGCCTCCCGCGGGAGGTTGAACAGCGACCACCAGCCGAGCACGCCGCCGAGCGAGGCCGGCGGGAGGTCGAGCTCGGTCGCCGAGGCGACGGAGAACCGCAGCTCGGGGTACTGCCGGCGGGCGTGCTCGATCATCCGCGGCGACAGGTCGATGCCCGAGGCGTCCAGACCGAGGCCGGCGAGGTGCGCGGTGACGGTGCCGGGGCCGCAGCCGACGTCCAGGACCGGGCCGAGCCCGCGGACGGACTCGGCGAACGCGGCGAGCACGGCCCGCAGCCACGGCTCCGGCTCCAACCGGCCCATGGCGAGCTCGACGTAGGCGTCGGCGACCCGGTCGTAGGACTCGCGGACCGTCTCGAGGTCGGAGGGCTGCTGCACGGGGGCACTCTACGCACGGCCGGCGGGGCCGTCGGGCATCGCCTTGACACCTCTGGCTAATGTGACTAGCTTGTAGCTAATCAAGTTAGTCGCCTGGAGGGCAGCATGACCGAGTACCTGGACATCGCCGGCAACACCCTCGCCTACGAGGTCACCGGGCAGGGCCCCCTGGTCGTGCTGGCGCACGGCATGGGCGACAGCCGGCACTCCTACCGCTTCCTCGTCCCGGCGCTGGTCGAGGCCGGGTACCGGGTCGCCAACGTCGACATCCGCGGCTCCGGCGACTCCAGCGTCGGCTGGGACGGCTACAGCCGCACCGACATCGCCGGTGACCTGGTCGCCGTCGTGCGCCACCTCGGCGGCCCGGCCGTGATCATCGGCCAGTCGATCAGCGGCGGCGCCGCGACCATCGCGGCCGCCACCGCGCCCGACCTGGTCACCGGAGTCATCGAGCTGGCGCCGTTCACCCGCAAGCAGTCGATCTCCCTGGGCGGGATGCTGCGGGTGCAGCGCTACCGGGCCGGGTCCACCCACCTGATGACGACCCTGCTCCGGGGAAGCGTGTCGAGCTGGAAGAAGTACCTGGACCTGGCCTACCCGACCAAGCCGGCCGACTGGGCCGGCGAGCTGGCCCGCATCGAGGCGAAGCTGAGCGAGCCCGGTCGGATGGCGGCCCTGCAGGCCATGGCCAGGTCCGCCCCGACCGACGCCGGCGCGCAACTGCCCCACGTCACCCGCCCGGTGCTGGTCATCGAGGGCAGCGCCGACCCCGACTGGGCCGACCCGCGCGCCGAGGGCGAGAAGATCGTCGCCGACCTGCCCGACGGCCTCGGTGAACTGGTGGTCATCGACGGCGCCGGCCACTACCCGCACGCCGAGACCCCCGAGAAGGTCCTCGCGTCGGCCCTGCCCTTCCTGGCCAGGACCGCCGCCCGTGCCTAGGGCCGGACTCACCCCGGCGGCGGTCACCGCGGCCGCCGCCGCGCTGGTCGACGAGATCGGCTTCGAGCACCTCAGCATGGGCCTGCTCGCCGAACGGCTCGGGATCAGGACCCCCTCGCTCTACAAGCACGTCGCCGGCCAGGCCGACCTGGCCCACCGGATCGCCGTCCTGGCCATGACCGAGTTCGGGGACGTCATCCGCGACGCGACCCAGGGCCGGTCCGGCAGCGACGCCCTCGCCGCCGGTGCCCAGGCGATGCGCACGTACGTGAAGGAGCACCCCGGCCGGTACGCGGCGGGCAACCTCGCCCGGCCGACCGGGCCCGACGACCCGCTCATCCCCGCGGTCGAGCGGGTACTCGCCTCGTGGGCGGCGATGCTGCACGGGTACGGGCTGGACCCCGGCCAGGAGATCCACGCCATGCGGATGATGCGCAGCGCGCTGCACGGGTTCGCCACCCTGGAGGCGGCCGGCAGCTTCCAGATCGACGCCGACATCGACGACAGCTTCACCTGGATGATCGACTTCATCGATCACCGCCTGCGGTCCATGACCGTCGAACACTCCGCGTCCTCACCCTGACCGGCGGCTCCGGGCCTCGATCAGGTGCCGGGTCGAGTGGGCGACCAGCGACCCCGTCTCCCGGATCTCGTCGTCGATGCGGCGGAGCGCTTCCGAGTAGCGGTCGACGTCGAAGTCGGGAACCCACCAGACGCACTTGCGCAGGATGAACACCACCGCGCCGACGTCGAGGAACTCCATCCGGCACCGGGCTGTCCGGACGTCGAGCACCTGCAGCCCGGCGGCTTCGGCCGCTGCCGCCTCGGCGTCCGGGTGCCGCGACCGGCGCTGTTCGGGTGTCGTCGCGACGAACCGCTCGATCAGGTCGAACGCCGAGCCGGGCCCCACGTGCTGGGCCAGGTAGCGCCCCTCGGCGGCGAGCACGCGGGCGATCTCCGGCCAGTCCGGCGAGAGCGGGTGCCGGCTGACGACCAGCTCGAACGCGTCGTCCTCGAACGGGAGGCCGTCCTGCTGACGGGTCTCGACGACCTCGACCCCGCGCGGAGCGAGCAACTCCTCGGCCCGCCGGGCGTTCGGCGGCCAGCTCTCGGTCACGCACATGCGGGCGGGCAGCACGGGGATCCCCGCGATCACCTCCCCGCCGCCGGTGTCGATGTCGAGGGCGGATCGGACGCGCGGCAACCGCCCGGCCAGCAACCGGGAGTAGCCCCAGGGTGGACGCTCCTCGGTCGCCCGGCCCGCCAGCCAGTCGAACCCCCAGCCGCCGACGTCGGCGGTTCCGCCCTCGGCGACCAGCTCATCGAACCCGCGCACGGGATCAGACGATCGTCGCCGCGTGCCCGGTGCGTCCAGCCGATTGCCGCCCGGACCGCCCGACGCCCTCACGTCCGCGTGCTGCGCTCGAGCACCTCGCGGAGGCGCGCTCGGGCCTCGCCCAGCGCGCTGATCTGGTCGTCGACCCGGTGGAGGTGCTCGAGCAGCATCGGGGCGGCGCACTGTTCGAGGCGGGGGCCGGGGCCGTCGACGCAGGGCAGGAGGTCGTAGACCAGTGTGGTGGGGATGCCGGCGGCGAGCAGGGCGCGGATGTGGCCCACGGTGGTCACGGCCTCGTCGTCGTAGCGGCGGTGCCCACGTCCGCCGTCGTCGCGATGGGATCGCAGCAGGCCCTGCTGCTCGTAGTAGCGCAGCGCTCGGGGGCTCGCCCCGGTCGCGCGGGACAGCTCGCCGATCCGCACGTGACCGACCTCTCCACCGTCTCGGCTTGAATCTGACACCTGCGTCAGATTCTAGGGTCGGGTCCATGACGACGATGTGGCGCAACGGGGTCCCGGCCGGCGCCGGGGATGCCGCGGACCTGGCGTTCGCCGGGTTCGCCCACTTCACGGCGATGCAGGTCCGCGAGGGTGCGGTGCGCGGGCTGGACCTGCACCTGCGACGGTTGCGGGACGCGTCGCGGGAGTTGTTCGGTCGGGCGCTGGACGAGGCCGTCGTGCGCGACCGTATGCGGCAGGCGCTGGTCACCGCTCCGCCGGCGGTGTCGATGACGGTGACGGTGCACGCCGCTGAGGGCGAGTTCGCCCCGGCCGAGCCGGACCGCCCGCTGGAGGTGACGGTCCGGGTCGGTGCGGCGTCGGACGGTCCGGCGGGCCCGCTGGCGTTGGACGTGGTCGAGCACGAGCGGTTCCTGCCGCACGTCAAGCACGTCGGCGAGGGCGCGAAGACCTACCACCTGCGGGCCGCGCGGGCAGCCGGGTTCGACGACGCGGCGTTCGTCGACCGGTCGGGGCGGTTGAGCGAGGCCACGATCTGGAACCTCGCCTTCTCCGACGGCGGGACGGTCGTCTGGCCCCGGGCCGGCAAGCTCGACGGGACCACGATGCAGATCCTGCAGCGCCAACTGCACCGCGCCGGCGTCCCCCAGCAGGAGCGCGACATCCTCCCCGGGGATCTGAGCGGGCTGTCCGCGGTGGTCATGAACTCCTGGACCCCCGCGGTCCCGGTGAGCCGCATCGGCACCCACCGGCTGGAGGGCGACACCCGGTTCGTGGAGATCCTGCGTGATGCGTTCGCCGCGGAGGTGCCCGCACGTCCGTAGCGGCCGCCCTCACCCGCGGCTGTCCAGCTGCCCGCGCAGCATCAGGAAGCCCACTGTGGCGAGGTAGGCGCCGGCCACGATCCCACCACCGACCTGGGACAGCACGATCGTGCCCAGCACGACCACGGGCAGCAGGGCGGCGATCGGCCGGGGCACCCGGCCGGCCCGCCACAGCGAGACCGCCAGCCCGATCGAGCCCGCCAGCCACAACGCGTTGGCGGCCAGCGCGACGGGCGGGAAGAAGGGCAGGTCCTCGCCGTTGATCGCGCTGGACAGCGTGCCGACGGTCAGCAGCACCGTGCCGGCGGAGGCGATCCGCGCGGTCCACGGCTCCCGGGCCGACGCCCCGAGCCGCAGGTGGACGACCGGCAGTGCCCACAGCATCACGGTCAGACCGACCAGCAGCACGCGGGTCCGGGGGTCGATCGCCGCCGTGGCGTCCTGCGGGAACAGCAGCTGGGTCGCGCCCATGGCGACGGAGAAGACGGCCGCCGCGACGGCGGTGGCGCCGGCGACGGTGTCGGACCGGTGGGTCTCGGGTGCGGACGTGGTGGTCACGGGGACTCCTCGGCTCGGTGGACGCCCTGGCCGGGCGGCACCACGACGCTAGGAACGGCGCCGCCGGCCGGCATCGGTCTGCGGTCCACCCAGCGGCCGCGACGGGTCGCGATCACCCTCCGACCCCGGTCGACACGGCATGTGGACCTGAGGTGGACGTGTCGGACACCCGCGGCACGTAGGTTCCGTCCGTGACCCCGGCCTCCGACGCCACGAGGCACCCGGCCCTCGCCCTCACCGCGGCGCCGCAGCTGATCAACCGGCTGGACCTTGCGGTGGCGGGCGCGCTGGCCGCGTGGGGCCTGCTGGAGGTCGTGCTGGCCCCGCTGCCCCCGCTCACCGGAGCACTGTTCGTGCTGCTCTCGACGTTGCCGCTCGCGGTGCGCCGCCGGTTCTCCGCGGCGGTGCTGGTCACGGTCTGCGCGGTCCTGCTGGTGCAAGCCGGCACCGTGCCCGCCGGTCTCGGCGCGACCTTCACCCCGTTCCCGAGCCTGCTGCTGGCCGCGTTCAGCGTCGCGGTGCACGTCGCCGCCCTGCCCGCGGCCGCGGTCCTGGGAGTCCTTCCGGTGCTGGCGATGGCGGTGGCCGGCCAGTTGGGCTACTTCGGCGCCGAGGGGGCCGACCCGCAGGCGGTGGGCATCGCGATGTTCTTCGTCGGCGGGACCTGGGCGGCCGGTCGCGCAGTGCGCCACCGCGCGCTCGCCGCGCTGCGGGCCGAGCAGGGCTCGGCCGCCGCGGCCGACCGCGCGGTCGCGCAGGAGCGGGCGCGGATCGCCCGCGAGCTGCACGACGTCGTCGCGCACGCGGTCTCGGTCGTCGTCCTGCAGACCGGCGCGGCCGAGCAGTTCGTCGACCGCGACCCCGACCGGGCGCGCACGCACATCGGACTGGCCCGCCGCACCGCCACCGAGGCGATGGCCGAGATGCGCCACCTGCTCGACGTGCTGCGCGAGGGCGAGGCGGTGTACGTGCCGCAACCGGGGATCGAGCGCCTGCCCGACCTGGTGGACGAGGGCCGCGGCGCCGGTCTCGACGTGGCGCTCGCGGTCGACGTCGGCGTCCCCGTGCCGGACGGCCCGTCCCTGGCCGTCTACCGGATCGTGCAGGAGTCGCTGACCAACGTGCTGCGGCACGCACCGGGCGCCCCGACGACGGTCGGCGTCACCCTGACCGGCGACGCGCTGATCGTGGAGGTCCGCGACCACGGGCGGCGGTCGTCCCGGGACGCGGAACCGCCGCTGCCGCCGTCCGCGCTCCGCGGCGGCTTCGGCATCCCGGGGATGCGCGAACGCGTTCGCGTCTACGGCGGCTCGCTCGACGTCGGGCCCGAACCCGACGGCTGGCGCGTCCGCGCGGTCCTGCCGGTGGTGCCGGCGTGACGGCGCCCGGGCGGTTGCGCGTGGTGGTGGCCGACGACCACGCCCTGGTCCGGTCGGGGATCGCCGGGCTGCTCGAGGCCGGCGACGTGGAGGTCGTCGGGGAGGCGGCGGACGGGGTGGAGGCCGTCGAGGTCGCCCTGCGGCTGCGGCCCGACGTCGTCGTCATGGACGTGCGGATGCCGCGGCTGGCCGGCATCGAAGCCACCCGCCGGCTGCGCCGGGACCCGGCCGGTCCGCAGGTCCTGGTGCTGACCACGTTCGACCTGGACGAGTACGTCTTCCGCGCCCTGCAGGCCGGCGCCGCGGGGTTCCTGCTCAAGGACGCGCCGCCGGGGCGGCTGGTCGACGCCGTCCGCACCGTCGCCGTCGGCGACGCCCTGCTGGCCCCGACGGTCACCCGCCGGCTCGTCGAACGCCACCTCCGGGCGCCCGCCCCGGTGACCGGACCGGACCCCGCCGCCGACCTGAGCCCTCGCGAGCGCGAGGTCTGGTTGCTGGTGGCGCGGGGGCTGTCCAACGCCGAGATCGCCGCCTCGCTGGTGGTCACCGAGGCGACGGTCAAGGCGCACGTGACCCGGCTGCTGGCCAAGCTCGGCCTGCGTGACCGGGTGCAGGCGGTCGTCCGGGCCTACGAGACCGGCCTGGTGCGGCCCGGGGGCTAGAAGATCAGGCTGGCCACCAGGGCGAGCGCGAAGCCGACCAGGCCGATCAGCGTCTCCATCACCGTCCAGGTCTTCAGCGTGGTCTTCACGTCCATCTCCAGGAACCGTCCGACCAGCCAGAACCCCGAGTCGTTCACGTGGGACAGCACCGTCGACCCGGCCGCGATCGCGATCACCACGCAGGCCACGTCGAACCGCGACAACCCCTCCGCCGCGACGACCGGCGCGATGAGGCCCGCGGTGGTCGTCAGGGCCACCGTCGCCGAGCCCTGCGCGACGCGCAGCGCCGTCGCGATGATGAACGCCGCGACGATCACCGGCAGCCCGATCGTGCTCAGGCTGTCGGCGAGCGCGTCGCCGATCCCGCTCGAGCGCAGCACGCCGCCGAACGCGCCACCGGCCCCGGTGATCAGGATGATCGCGCAGACCGGGCCGAGCGAGGAGTTGACGATGCCCTCCACCTCGGACCGGCTGAATCGCTCCCGGCCCAGCACCACCATGGCCACCAGCACCGTGATCAGCAGGGCCACCGGGGTCTGCCCGAACAGCCGCAGGGCGCCCACGGTCGCCGTGTCGCCGTCGACGACGCCGGCGGTGGCGAGGGTGTTGAGGCCGGTGTTGAGCAGGATCAGCACGAGCGGCAGGAGGAGCAGCAGCAGGACCGTGCTGAACCGCGGCGGGGCGGTGCGCGCACCCGCCGGCGCGCGGGTGCGGGTGCTCGACCCGCCCCCGTCGTCGGGGTCCTGGTCGTCGTCGTCGACGACGACGGGGCGGCCCTCGCCGCTGGCGAGGACGTCGGGCACCGGCACGAAGGTGCGCTTGCCCACCCACTGGCCGAACAGGTACGAGGCGACGAACCAGGTGGGGATGCCGAGCACGAGACCGACCACGAGCACCAGGCCGATGTCGGCGCCGAGGATGCCGGCTGCGCCCACCGGACCCGGGTGCGGCGGCACGAAGGCGTGCATCACGGCGAAGGCACCCGCCGCGGGCAGCGCGTACAGCAGCACCGAGCCGCCGAAGCTCCGGGCGACGCTGAAGATGATCGGCAGGAACACCACGAAGCCGGCGTCGAAGAAGATCGGGAACCCGAACAGCAGCGACGCGATGCCGAGCGCGAGCGGTGCGCGTTGCTGGCCGAACCGCCCGACCAGGGTGTCGGCCAGCACCTGCGCGCCGCCGGTGACCTCCAGCAGCTTGCCGATCATGGCGCCCAGCCCGACCAGCAGCGCGACGCTGGCCAACGTGGACCCGAAGCCCTCCAGCAGGGTGTCGACGGCATCGCCGACCGGGATCCCGGCGACGAGCGCGGTGAGCAGGCTGACCAGGATCAGCGCCACGAACGCGTGCAGCCGCAGCGCCATGATCAGCACCAGCAGGACCGCGACGGCACCCACCGCGATGAGCAGCAATGGACCCGTTCCGTACGCGGGTACCACGTCCTCCACAGTGCACCTCCTCCGACGACGACGATCAGGAGCACCACTATGGATCCCGGCGGCGCTGTCCGCTGGTTCCGACACCTGTGCATCTGCGCCGCGTCGTCCGGCGACCGAGCTACGAGGCGGCGGGTGCGGGGACGGCGGGCAGGCTCGTCGAGCAGCTAGGCGGGTGAGTACGCCTCCGCCGTGCGGTCGGGGCCGGTGCGGTACTCGCTGGGGCTCAGCCCGTGGGACCGCTTGAAGGCCGCGCTGAAGCCGAACGCGTCGGCGTACCCGACCCGGTGCGCGACCGCGGCGACCGTCGTCGTGGATCCGGTGAGCAGGTCGGCGGCCAGGGCCATCCGCCACTCGGTGAGGTAGGTCAGCGGCGGCTCGCCCACCAGCCGGGTGAACCGCTTCGCCAGCGTCGTGCGGGACACGCCGGCCTCACCGGCCAGGGCCGCGAGCGTCCACGGCCGGTCCGGGGCGGCGTGCATCGCCCGCAGCACCGGGCCGATCGTCGGGTCGCCCAGGGCGTGGTACCAGCCGGGCGGAGCGGCCCCCGGCTGGTCGAACCAGTCCCGCAGGGTGCACACCAGCAGCCAGTCGAGCAGCCGGTCCTGCACGATCTGGCGGCCCGGCAGGCACGCGGCGAGCTGCGCGTCCAGGAAGTCGCGCAGCGCCGCGCACTCCTCGCCCCCGGGCACGACCAGCACCGGCGGGAGCACGTCCAGCAGCCGCCGGGCCACCTCGCCCCGCGCGTCGTACGTGCCGATGAGGAGCACCGCGGGACCCGCCGGGTCGGCGACGACGGCCGGCGCCGGTCCACGCAGGACGGCGATGTCGCCGGTGCGGATCCGCAGAGCGTCCCCGGTCTCCCCGCGCGAGATCCACCCCTCGCCGCTCAGCGGCGCGCACAGGGTCAGCGATCCGCCGCCGCCGATCCGCAGCTCCCACGGCGGCGACAGCTCCCGGCGACCGAAGCCGGCACCGTCCGCGCGCACGCCCCGCAGCAGGTCGTCGAACGGGTCCACGGCCCCACGATAGGCCGGGACGATCGGACATGGCCCGCGTACGCCGGGCCATGGTCCGCCCGCCGCGCGACCGGTTGAGTGGTGATCATGACGATTCTGGTTCTGGGAGCGACGGGCAAGACCGGGCGCCGGCTGGTGGCCACGCTGCGGGCGGCGGGCCGGCCCGTGCGGGCCGCGTCCCGCTCCGGCGAGGTGCGGTTCGACTGGTCCGACGAGGGCACCTGGGCGGCGGCCCTGGACGGGGCGTCGGCGCTCTACCTGGTGGCGCCGGAGGATCCGGAGCGGGCCGGCACATTCGTGAAGCAGGCGGCCGCGGCCGGCGTCGGCCGGATCGTGGCGCTGTCCGCGCGCGGTCTCGACCAGCTCGCCGCCGGCGCCTTCCAGGGCGTGGTCGCCGCGGAGCGGGCGGTGCGTGACTCCGGTCTGGAGTGGACGGTCCTGCGGCCGAACAACTTCAACCAGAACTTCGACGAGGACCTGTGGCGCGACCCGCTGCGGTCGGGGCGGCTGGCGCTGCCCATCGGCCCGGTGCCGGAGCCCTTCGTCGACGCGCAGGACATCGCCGACGTCGCCGCGGCCGCGCTGACGTCCGACGGTCACCACGAGCAGGTCTACGTCCTCTCCGGCCCCCGGGCGCTCACCTTCGGCGCGGCCGTCGAGACGATCGCCCGGGCGGCGGGACGACCCATCCGGTACGAGGAGCTCGCCCCGGCGGAGTACCGGGCGGAACTGCGGGACGGCGGGGTGCCCGAGGAGTTCGTGACCGAGCTGGACGCGCTGTTCGCGACCCTGCGCGCCGCGCACTCCGTCGAGCCGGGCGACGGGGTGCAGCGGGTGCTCGGCCGCGAGCCGGTCGACTTCGCCACCTACGCGGCCAGGGCGGCGGCCGCGGGCGCCTGGTCGTGAACTGACCCGGCCTTGACGCAACCGCTCGGCTGCCATACTGTCGCAACCGAAGAGTTGCTACTGGTTATGGAGGTCGACATGGCGTTCCCCGACCGCATCGAGCGGACCGTCGAGATCCCGAGCCCGCCGGCGAAGGTCTGGGACGCGCTCACCACGGCCGAGGGGCTGGGCACCTGGTTCGGCAACGCGGCGACGATCGACCTGAGACCGGGTGGATCGGCCCGGTTGAGCTGGACCGACGGGGGTACCGCGGACCTGCGCGTCGTGCGGGTCGAGGAGCCGGCCGTCTTCGGGTTCACCTGGCACATCCACGGCCTGCCCGAGGACGATCCGCGCCGCACCTACGTCGAGTTCACGCTCGAACCGGTCGGCGCGGGCACCCGGCTGACGGTCGTCGAGTCCGGCTTCGCCCAGCTGCCCGAGGACGCCCACGCCAAGGCCTACGGCGGCAACACCGACGGGTGGGCGAGGGAGTTGGGTGAGCTGGTCGAATACCTCGGTGCCGCCTGACACCGAGGCGATCGCCGAACAGGTCTTCGTCGCCCTGGCCGACCCGAGCCGGCGCAGCATCCTGGCTGCGCTGGCCTCGGGCGGCCCGGCGACGGCGACCGACCTGGCCGATCGGCTGCCGATCACCCGGCAGGCGATCGCCAAGCACCTCGCCCTGCTGGCCGAGGCCGGTCTGGTGACGGCCGAGCCGGGCGAGCGGCGCCGGGTGCGCTACCGGGTGCGGTCCGCCCCGATGCAGGTAGCCCAGCAGTTCCTGGCCGCGCTGGCCCGGGACTGGGACGGCCCGCTCGACGCGCTGAAGGACCACCTCAGCCGCTGACCCCGGCGGCTCCCATGCCACGTGCCGGCACACCTCCGTCGGCGACGGCTCGCGACCTGATCTCCACGGCGCGGGCAGCCCGACCACGCCCGGCCGCGGGTCGTCGAGGTGCCGGGCTGACAGAGCAAGAACCTGAAGAGGAAGAGGAGACCACGATGAAGACACCCCCGATCGTCTCGCCGCAGGAGTGGACGGCCGCGCGCGAGCGGTTGCTGGTGAAGGAGAAGGAGCTGACCCGCGCCCGGGACGCGATGGCCGCGGAACGCCGGCGGATGCCGTGGCTGGCGGTGGAGGACCGGTACGAGTTCGACGGCCCGGCCGGGCGGGTGCGCCTGCTCGACCTGTTCGAGGGCCGCCGCCAGCTGATCGTCTACCGGGCCTTCTTCGAGCCCGGCGTGCACGGCTGGCCCGACCACGCCTGCCCCGGCTGCTCGCTGGTGGCCGACCAGGTCGCCCACGTCGCCCACCTGAACGCCCGCGACACCACCCTCGCCTTCGTCTCCCGGGCACCGCAGCCCGACATCGAGCGGGTCGCAAAGCGGATGGGCTGGTCGATGCCCTGGTACACGCTGACCGACGGGTTCGACGCCGACTTCGGCGTGGACGAGTGGCACGGGACCAACGCGTTCATCCGCGACGGCGACGCGGTGTACCGCACGTACTTCATCGACAACCGCGGCGACGAGGCGATGGGCGGCACCTGGAGCTACCTGGACATCACCGCGCTCGGGCGCCAGGAGACCTGGGAGGACTCGCCTGAGGGCTACCCGCAGACCCCGCCGTACCAGTGGTGGAACTGGCACGACGCCTACGGCAGCGACTCAGCCTGACTTCGGCACCCACGGGCCGACGCCGCCGATGCGCTCGACGGAGTAGCGCACGACGTAACCGGGACCCCGCGGCGCCGGGAACTCCGCCCCGGCGCCCATGTAGACCTTCGCCAACCGGTCGAGCAGTTCCCACGCGTCGTCACCGGCCTCGACGGTGGCCCGCGCCCGCAGGGTGGCGTACTCGCTGAGGAACGTGCCGGGCACCCGCGGCGCGGTGAACGACAGCACGACCCGCGGGTCCCGCTCCATGTTGCGCACCTTCACCTGCCGGGACATATGGCCGCTGACCACGTCGTCGCCGTCGCGGCCGATCCAGATGACCGACACCTGCGGGCTGCCGTCGGAGTTGACGGTGCTCAGGTGGGCCAGCGGGCCGGAGTCGATCAGGTCCCGCAGGGCGGGTGGCAGCGTGCTCACGGGGTGATCGTGGTGGGCGGGGGTTACGCGGGGCAACGGAGATGCTCGGGGTGGCGTGCCGTTCAGGTCCGCTCGGATCCGTTGGACCGGCGGTGCGGGGTGCTGGTCGTCGTGTGCGACGGCGGGTTCCGGATCGCCGTCACGACATCGACTGCGGGCACCGGTCCCGTTCCGTTCGCTGCGGCGACGGTGGACCGCGGGGCGAGGTGGTGACGGTGGGATCGGCGGGCCGGGGTCGTCGGCGTGGCTCGGGTCGACGGAGGCGGCCCCGCGGGTGGCTCGGGTCGTTGGGTGAGCTCGGGCTCATGGGTGGTTCGGCTGGTCGGGTCAGTTCGCGTGGGTGCTGCATCGGGTTCTGAATGGGTCCGGCGATCTCATCCGCGGAAGCGGCCCAGGAGCCACGTGCACCCACGCCAGCCCGCCGGCGACGCGCAGCCCGGTCTCGTCGAACCCGACCACCTCCGCGGCAGCCAAGCGGTCGGCGACCTGGTCGAGGAACCCGCCCTCGCTGTCCAGGCCGGGCCGATACGCCCGGTGCGTTGGGGGTTGCCGGACGGCAACAGGAACCTGTCGTGGCGACCGGGAATGCTGCCCGCTGCGATGAGTCCGCTCCGTGGCGCAGGTCTCCATGATTGACCGCAGCGGCCGGACCTCCGGCCCGACGGGCGCGACGAGTGGAGGTAATCATGGACATCACGACTGCCGTGCAGCTGAGCGGGCGTGACCGCGCGATCCTCCGCGCGGTCGCGGGCGGGAACGCGGAGCTGGCCTGGGGCGCCGAACCCGACCTGCTGCTGGACGGCCGGTTCTGCTGCGACCAGCCGGCCGCGCACCGGCTGGCCCGGGCCGGCCTGATCGCGCCGGCCGTGGTCTGCGTCGCCGGGCAGCGGGTCGCCGCGACGGTCACCGAACTGGGCCACCGGGAGCTCGGCCGCGCTGCGCTCGCCGCGGCGTGACTGCCGGCCCTCCGGCCGGCCGGGCCGATCGAGGGCAGTGCGCGACGTGCAGCTCGGCGACGGACCGGCTCCTGGGTGCGCCACTGCTCAGGGTGTCGCGGTCAGGGCGCGGCGGGGCGGCGCATGAACCAGTTCGTCGTACCGATGACGGGGGCCTCGCCGACGATCTCGTACCCGAACCGCCGGTAGAAGGCCACGTTCTCCCACTTGTCCGTCTCCAGGTAGCCGACCCGGGCCGACCCGTCCAGCCGGCGGCAGTGCTCCCGCATGGCGAGCGTCCCGAGGCCCTGGCCCTGCAGCCCGGCGTCCACGGCCACCGGACCCAGGTGGACGTGCGGCTCGTCCGGGTCGTGGCGCGCCCACTGCCCGGTCCAGCGCAGGATCCGGGCGCTGGTGGCCGGCCCGAGGCGCGCGAGGCGCGGCAGGATGCGGATCCGCTGTGCCACCGTCGGCCGGCACCGGCCGATCGGGGCCGCGCCGACCACACCGACCAGCACGCCGTCGCGGGTGACCGCGAGCAGCTCGAGTGCGAAGACCTCGAAGAGAGCCCGGATCAGGAGCCCGTGGCCGGACTGCCGCCGGCGCGGGTCGGGTCCGTAGGCGGCCACGTGCAGCGGGTTGTCCCGCATCCCGCGGGCGACCACGTCGACGGCGGCCGGGATCTCGGCGCGGTCCAGGTCGCGCACGGCGCTCCGCTCGTCGAACCGGTCGGCCCGGGCCTCGTCCCTGGTGCGCATGCCGCTCCCCGTCCTCTCGTCGATGTCCGGCAGATCGCCGTCACCGATCGACGCTAGGTCCGTCCGGCCGGTCCGGCAGCCGCCCGGCCGCGCGGTCCGGGGTCGCTTCTCGACGTAGTCCGCCGGCTCGGGAGCGGAGCGGGGGTGGGTGCCGAGCCGGATCTGGTGCTGTCCGGACGGTTGTGCTGCGATCGCGCAGGCCGCGGTGCGTTGCCGGTCGGCAGGTCGCTGCGACGGTCACGGAGCTGGGCCACCGGGAGCTCGGCCGGGCTGCGCTGGGCGCCGCGTGAGTTCCGAGTGCCCGGGCGCCATGATCGGGGCATGACGACCCGCGCGGTGCCGACCGTCGAGGAGATCCACCGGGCGGCCGAGCGGCTCGACCCGGCGTTCGCCGGCTCGCCGCTGCTCACCGGGACCGCACTCGACGGCACCGGCGCGCGGGTGGCGCTCAAGGTGGAGACGCTCAACCCGATCCGCTCGTTCAAGGGCCGGGGCGCGACGACCTGGATGCGCGAGGTCGGGTCGGGGTCCGACGGGGTGGTGTGCGCGTCGGCGGGCAACTTCGGCCAGGGCCTGGCCTACGCGGCCCGCGCCGCCGGGATCGGTTGCCGGGTGTTCGTCGGGGCCGGGGCGAACCCCGGCAAGGTCGAGGCCATGCGCCGGCTGGGCGCCCGGGTCGAGGTGGGCGGCCCCGACTACGACGCGGCCATCGCCACCGCCCGCGCCGCCGCCGACGCCGGGGGGCTGCGGTTCGTGCAGGACGGCCGCGACCCGTGGATCGCGGCGGGGGCCGCGACGGTGGCGGTGGAGCTGACCGCGGCCGGGGTCGTTCCCGACGTCGCGCTGGTCCCGGTGGGCAACAGCGCGTTGATCCTGGGCGTCGCGCAGTGGCTGCGCCACCACCGTCCGGACGTCCGCATCGTCGGGGTGTGCGCCGCGGAGGCGCCGGCGCCGGCGCTGTCCTGGCGGGCCGGGCGGGTCGTCGCCACCCCGTCCGCGGCCACCGTCGCCGACGGGATCGGCGTGCGCGAGCCGTTCCCGGAGTCGGTCACCGGGATGGTCGACCTGGTCGACGACATGGTGCTGGTCGGCGAGGCGGAGCTGCGGGCGGCCTGCCGCCGGGTCGCGGCCGACCTCGGGCTGCTGGTCGAGGCGGCCGGGGCGGCGGGCGTCGCCGCGCTGCTGGCCGACCCCGCGCGCTACCGCGACCGGACGGTGTTCACACCGCTGTGCGGGGGGCACCTCCCGCCGGACGCGATCGCGTGGAGCGCGGGCTGGAAGGCCTGAGCGACCCCCGGGGCAGGTGGGGCGGCAGGCGAGGACGTCGCCGGGGTGGACGGGGGCGCGTCAGTACCGCTCGACCAGGTGCTCGCGCCCGGCGGGCGGCTCGTAGGACTCCGGCCAGAAGTCGGTGACCCGGGCGATCAGCCCGGTGTCGTCGAGGTCCAGGAAGGTCAGGGCCGGCTGTTCCTGCCCGCCCACCGCGAACCGGGTCCAGGTGGCGGCGTGCCCGCCCTCGCCGACGACGCGCTCGATCCGCACGTGCCAGTCGCCCGGGTACTCCTGGTTGAACCGCAGGTAGGCCGCGCGGCCGCGGATCCGCTCCCGGGTCTGCGGCAACTCGTAGACCACGTCCTCGGCGAGCAGGGCGCCGAAGCCGTCCCAGTCGCGGTGCTCGGCCGCGGTCCAGTAGGCCTCGGCGATCCGGTGCGCGGTCGTCATGGCGCCATGGTGGCGGACGGGTCCGACAGGAACGCCCGCCCGGGAGCAGTCAGGTGAGGTGGTCGAAGTCCCCGCGGACCCACCCCTGGTGCCGCTCCGCCGAGCGCCGGACGATCGCCCGGGCGTCGGCGTCGATCACGTTGCCGAAGTTGCTGTAGAGCCGGTCGAAGTCGAACTGCTCGACGTG
>JASLAP010000472.1 GCA_030147065.1 Pseudonocardia sp.
GCCCGCCGGGTGGCCCCGCCGGACTTGATGGTGCCGGCGCTGGCGTCGGCGCCGCGCATGAACGACACCGGGCCGGACGCGGTGCCGCCCGAGGACAGCAGCTCCTTCGACGAGCGGATGCGCGACAGGTTCAGCCCGGCCCCGGAACCGCCCTTGAAGATCAGCCCCTCCTCGCGGTACCAGTTGAGGATCGACTCCATGGTGTCGTCGACGGCGAGGATGAAACACGCGCTGACCTGCTGTGGAGAGCTGGTTCCGACGTTGAACCAGACCGGTGAGTTGAAGCTGAACACCTGGTGGAGCAGCATCCAGGTCAGTTCGTGGGCGAACACCTCGGCGTCGGCCTCGGTGGCGAAGTAGCCGTGCTCGACGCCGGACCGGTGGTAGACCCCGACGACCCGGTCGATGAGCTGGCGCAGGCTGGACTCGCGCTGCGCGGAGCCGACCGCGCCGCGGAAGTACTTGCTGGTGACGATGTTGGTGGCGTTGACCGACCAGGAGGCGGGGAACTCCACGCCGCGCTGCTCGAAGTTGACCGTGCCGTCGCGCCAGTTGGTCATCACCACGTCCCGGCGCTCCCACGTGACCTCGTCGTAGGGATGCACACCGGGGGTGGTGTGGATCCGCTCGACGGTCAGCGCGTGGCCGGTCGCGGTGGTGCCCGCGGACTTGGCGGTCTTGCCGGGCTTGCGACCGCGCCCGGGTGCCGCGGGCTCGACGGTTTCGGTCATGGGCTTCCTCTTTTCCTGCGCCGGCGGGGTGGGGCCACGCCGGAGGGCACCGCGACGGTCCTGGGGAACCGGGGCGGTCGAATAGGACTGACGGGAGCGGGGGCGGGTGACCGGGAGGTCAGGGCGAGGAGCGCGCGGCCGCGTCGCGCAGGTCGGCGATCTCCTTCTCGAAGTCCTCGATCGAGGAGAACGAGCGGTAGACGCTGGCGAAACGCAGGTACGCGACCTCGTCGAGCTCGCGCAGCGGGCCCAGGATGGCCAGCCCGACCTCGTGGCTGGGCACCTCGGCGGTGCCGCCGGCGCGCACGACCTCCTCGACGCGGTGCGCCAACTTCTGCAGGGCGTCCTCGTCGACCGGCCGGCCCTGACAGGCCCGGCGCACCCCGACGACGACCTTGTCGCGGCTGAACGGCTCGGTGACCCCGCTGCGCTTGAGCACCGCGAGCACCGCCTCCTCGACGGTGGTGAACCGGCGACCGCACTGGGCGCAGGACCGCCGCCGCCGGGTGGCCTGGCCGTCCTCCACCTCGCGGGAGTCGATGACCCGGCAGTCCGGGTTGCGGCAGAACGGACACCGCACGGACAACCCCCTCCCGTGCTCGCCGCAACCCGGCTGGGCCCGGGCCACTGGACGAACAACAGGAGTGTAACCACAACATGTAGGGGCAGCGGAACCCCTGACCCCCCATCTGTGCGATGGGCGACGCGCTCCGGCGTGTCGGGCGCGGACCGTCAGCCGGCGGTGACGCGCAGCTCCTGACCGGGGTGCACGAGCACCGTGGACAGCTCGTTGTCGACGATGATGCGCTCGCTCAGCTCGCCCAGCTCCGGCCCGGTGGCGCCGGGCGCCACCCGCTGGGCGACCTCCCAGACGGTGGCCTCGGAGCCGACGGTCACGGTGTCGGCGGTGGTGGTGCCGATCGTCGGGCCGACCGCGGGCTCGGCCCGGGACTCGGCGACGACCCCGGCCACCAGCCCGAGCGCGACGACCGCGGCGGCGGTGGCCACCATCAGGCCGGCCACCGCGAGCAGCTCGAGCGCCCGGGTGCGGAGGTCGAGCGGGAACCGGTCGAGCCGGACCCGGCGGACCGCCATCCGCTGCCGCACCCCGCGCAGCGAGCCGGCCGGGTAGGTCGGCCACTCGAGCCGGGGCCGGGAGACCGGAACCGTCCGGGGCGGGGGCGCGAGTGCGGGGTCGGCGGACGCCCGGGCGGCGGGACGGGCATCCACCAGGCCCGCGTCGTCGGTGAGCGGGGCGCACGGCGGGACCGGCCGCACCCGGATGGCGGGACCGGCCGCGGCGGGCACGAGCACCGGGCGCGGCGGCTGGGCCGGGCGGACCCCGACCGGCGACACGCCGGGACGCACCGGGTGCGGACCCCGCGGCACCCGGCGCCCGCCGAGACCGGCCCGGCGCACCCGGGTCGCCGGGTGCGCCGCTCCGGCCGGTGCCGAGATCGGTGCTGATCCGATGATGTCGTGACCACGCATCTCGCCCACTCCGCTTCTCCCGCTCACCGTGCGACCCGAACAGGGGTTCGAATCACCGTCAGGGGATGTGTACCACCGCGCACCGACAGAATCGAGAAATGCGGGCGTGTCGTTCGAACATGTGTTTGGCGGTGGCGCCGATCGGGGCTACCGTCGTACCGACGGCGGTAGCACCCGCGCACCCGCAGTGACGGCCACGGGATCCACCGTGGACCCGATCCCCCGGATCCGGGACCGGCCGCCGTCACCGGAGTGACGGCACCCGCACCGCGGGCACCAGCAGGACCGAAGGCACCGACCACATCCCGAGCACCATCGACGACGACAGTCACGGCGAGACAACGAGCTGGTCGCGAGAGCGACACGGTCGTTCCCCGGACGTTTACCGGTCCGCGACCGGTCGTTCCGGGTCCCGGCCCGGTCGACGCGACCCGCACGACCGGTGGGCGCACCCGCCCGCCGACCCACCGACCCACCGACACCAGGAGGCTCCACGACATGGCACGGGACGAGCCCGGCCCAGGCCCCGGCACCGCCGGGCGCCCGCCCGCAACGAAGCCGGCGACCGACCGCACGGCGCAGGTCAGCGCGTTCCCCGACCCGCCGACCGAACCGGCCAGGCTGACCCCGCGGCAGCGCAAGGTGCTCGACGTGATCCGGGACTGGGTCGAGCGCTTCGGCTACCCGCCCAGCGTGCGCGAGATCGGCGACGCGGTCGGGCTGACCTCCACCTCCTCGGTGCACCACCAGCTGCGCACCCTCGAGCGCAAGGGCTACCTGCGCCGCGATCCCAACCGCACCCGGGCCGTCGACGTCCGGTCCCCGGAGGACCTGTCCGAGGACCACGGCACCGCCGTCGGCACCTCCGCCGAGGGCGTCATGGAGCGCCCCACGCCGGCCTTCGTGCCGCTGCTGGGCGACATCGCCGCCGGTGGGCCGATCCTGGCCGAGCAGGCCGTGGAGAGCGTGTTCCCGCTGCCCAGGGAGATCGTCGGCGAGGGCGAGCTGTTCCTGCTCAACGTGCGCGGTGACTCGATGGTCGAGGCGGCCATCACCGACGGCGACTGGGTGGTCGTGCGCCAGCAGCCGGTCGCCGAGAACGGCGAGATCGTCGCGGCGATGATCGACGGCGAGGCCACGGTCAAGACGTTCAAGCGCCGCGGCGGGCACAACTGGCTGATGCCGGCCAACCCGGCCTACGACCCGATCCCGGGTGACGACGCCACCATCCTCGGCCGCGTCGTGGCGGTGCTGCGCCGGCTCTGAGCGGGGCTGCGCGGGTGGCGCCGGTCAGCGGCGACGCCCGCGCAGCAGCATGGCCGCGATAGCGGCCAGCAGCAGGGCCACCGCCGACGCACCGCCGATCGCCGCCGGCGGCCATCCCGACCAGGGCCACTCCCCCGCAGCATCCTCGGCGTGCGGCGTTGCGGCGGGCGGCGGTTCAGCGGGCGGCGGAGTGCCGGCCGGGGCCGGGGCGTTCGACGGAGCCCGGGCCAGCTCGGCCGCGCCGGGCACCGCGCGGATCTCCCCGAGCACCCCGCCGCGGGCCTCCGACCCGGACAGCAGCGTGCCGTCCGGGGTGAAGGCGATCGCCTCGCCCTGCGGCTCGTCCGGCAGCGGCACCCGCACCGGGGCGGGGTTCTCGGTCAGCGCGGTCGCCGGGTCGCCATCGGGCGCGGGGTACAGCCAGGCATCGGTGTAGGAGCGCAGCGCGACCACCCGGCCGTCGGCGGTGGCCGCGGCCCCGGTGACCAGCCGGGAGCCCGCCGGGCCCAGTGGGCCGCCGGTGGTGTCGGACGGCGGCAGCGCCAGCTCCCCCACCCGGACCAGCGGGGTGGGACCGACCCCGTCCGGCGGCTCGGCGGGGCGGTAGACCCCGGCCCGGCCGAGGTCCTTGGTGACGATCACCGGCCGGCCGTCCCGGTCGACCAGCAGCGCCTCGGCGTCGTGCGGGCCGTCCGGGTAGGTCAGCCGGTGCAACCTCGGCTCACCGTCGACCGGCACGACGATCACCGCGACGGTCTCCCGGCGCCGGTCGTTGTCGCCGGTGTCGGCCACCCACAGCGCACCGTCCGGACCGCGGGCCAGGTCCTCGGCGTCGTAGGGGTTGATGTCAACGGTGCGGGTGTCGTCGAGCACGCACTCCCGCGCGCCGGTGTCGCCGTCGACGGCCCCCTCACCGAGGACACCGTCGAGCCGGTGCAGCAGGACCCGGCGCCCGCCGTCGGCCATGGCCACGGCGGCGCCGTCCTCGACGAGCAGGCCCGACAGCTCGGCCAGCTCGGGATCGGTGACCGTGCAGCGCAGCTCCGGCGACGGCGGCGCAGCCGGGCCGACGACCAGCGCCGCGACCAGCACGAACCTGATCAGGGCCCGCTCCGGTCAGCGCGGTCCGGCGGCCTCGGGGCCCCCGGCGAGGGCGTACGGGAGCACCGCGGTGGCCAGCTCGGCGCCGACCCGCGCGTGCAGCCGGGTGCCGTCGGGGGTGTGCTCCTCGGCGAGCACCTCGCCCTGGCTGTGCACCCGGGCGACCAGCGCGCCCTGCGCGTAGGGCACCAGCAGCTCGACGTCGACCTCCGGCCGGGGCAGCAGCTCGGCGATGCGGGCCTGCAGCTTGTCCACCCCGTCGCCGCGGCGGGCGGAGATGAACACCGCGTCGGGCAGCAGGTGGCGCAGCCGGGCCAGCTGCAGGTCGCCGGCCGCGTCGGTCTTGTTGACCACCAGCAGCTCGCGCGGCATCGTGCCGGTCCGGTTCTCGCCGATCTCGACGAGCACGTGGCGGACCGCCTTGATCTGCTCCTCGGGCATCGCGTCGGAGGCGTCCACGACGTGCACCAGCAGGTCGGCGTCGGCGGTCTCCTCCAGCGTCGAGCGGAACGCCTCGACCAGCTGGTGGGGCAGGTGGCGGACGAAGCCGACGGTGTCGGTGAGGGTGTAGGTGCGCCCGTCGCTGGTGGAGGCGCGGCGGGTGGTCGGGTCGAGGGTGGCGAACAGCGCGTCCTCGACCAGCACGCCGGCCCCGGTCAGGGCGTTGAGCAGGCTGGACTTGCCGGCGTTGGTGTAGCCGACGATCGCCACCGAGGGCACCTCGTGGCGGCGCCGCTCGCCGCGCTGGGTCTGCCGGACCTGGCGCATCGCGTGGATCTCGCGGCGCAGCTTGGACATTCGGCTGCGGATCCGGCGGCGGTCCAGCTCGATCTTCGTCTCACCGGGCCCGCGGCCGCCGATCCCGACCCCGCCCGCGGCCCGGCCGCCGACCTGGCGCGACAGCGCCTCGCCCCAGCCGCGCAGGCGGGGCAGCAGGTAGGACAGCTGGGCCAGCTCGACCTGGGCCTTGCCGTCCCGGGAGCGGGCGTGCTGGGCGAAGATGTCCAGGATCAGCGCGGTCCGGTCGATCACCTTGACCTTGAGCTTCTCCTCCAGCTGGCGCAACTGGCCGGGCGAGAGCTCACCGTCGCAGATGACCGTGTCGGCGCCGGCGGCCTGCACGGCGTCGCGCAGCTCGTCGACCTTGCCGGTACCGATGAAGGTGGCCGGGTCGGGTCGCGGGCGGCGCTGCACCAGGCCGTCGAGGACCTCGGAACCGGCCGTCTCGGCCAGCCGGGCCAGCTCGGCGAGCGAGGCGCGGGCCTGCTCGGCGGATCCCTCGGTCCACACCCCGACCAGGACGACGCGCTCCAGGCGCAGCTGCCGGTACTCGACCTCGGTGACGTCGGTGAGCTCGGTGGAGAGCCCGACGACGCGGCGCAGCGAGCTGCGCTCCTCGAGCTCCAGGTCGCCCTGGGTTTCGCGGGGCGTCTCGCGGCGGGTGGACAGGACGGGTTCAGTCATCGTGGTACTCATGCTCCCACGTCAACGTCACCGGTGTCCGTTCTGTTTCCGCCCGGGTACACCGACAGGTACACCGCCACCGCCTCGCCACCGGGCGCGTCCGGCCGGTCGGCGTAGCGCTGCACCACCGCGTCCAGCTCGGCCTGCAGGGCCTCGACCTCGGTCGGGTCCAGCCGGACGACGAGCCGGGTCTGCTTGAGCGCCTCGACCCCGACCGCGGTGACCTCGTCCAGGTAGGCGGCGAGCACGGCCTCGGCGAGCGCGGGATCCGCACCGGCGCCCTCCAGGCTCCAGGACAGGTCGGTGGACCGGTACGGGATCTCCTTCGCGCCCCGGGCGCCGCGACGGACGGGCTGCGCCGTCAGGAAGCCGTGCCGGACCAGCGTGCGCACGTGGTGCAGCGTCGTCGCGGGATCGCGGCCGAGCAGCTCGGCGAGCTGGGCGTTGGTCAGCGCCTCCAGCCGGGTCATCCGGATGATCCGCAGCCGGACCGCCGAGGCCAGCGCCGCGGTCTCGGCCTCGGTGGCCGGGCGGCGGGGTGGCAGTGGCATGGCATCAGGGTAGGACGACCGAGTGATTGACTGATTCCAATCACTCGTCCACCATCGTGGGCATGGCCGAGCACCCCACCCTCTGGCGGCACCGCGACTTCCTGCTGCTGTGGACCGGCGAGACGGTCAGCCAGGTCGGGACGATGATCAGCCGGCTCGCCCTGCCCCTGCTGGCCGCCACCGCGCTGGCCGCGACCCCGTGGGAGATGGGTCTGCTCACTGCGGCGAGCACCGCGGCGTTCCTGCTGGTGGGGCTGCCGGCCGGGGCGGTGCTGGACCGGGTCCGCCGGCGTCCGGTGATGATCGCCGCCGACCTGGCCCGGTTCGCGCTGTTCGGCTGGGTGCCGCTGGCCTGGTGGCTCGGCGTGCTGACCTTCCCCCAGTTGCTGGCCGTGGCCCTGCTGGGCGGGGTGGCCACGGTGTTCTTCGACGTGGCCTACCAGTCGGTCCTGCCATCGGTGGTGGGCCGGGCCGGGCTGGTGGAGGGCAACGCCAAGCTGGAGTCGACCCGGGCGGGCGCCGAGGCCGCGGGCCCGGCGCTGGGCGGCGGGCTGGTGCAGCTGGTCGGGGCGGCCAACGCGGTGCTGCTGGACGCGGTCAGCTTCCTGGTCTCCGCCGCCGCGCTGTCCCGGATGCGCAGCGCGGAGGTCGTCGCCGAGCCGTCCGGCCGGTCGCTGCGGTCCGAGATGGCCGAGGGCCTGCGCTACGTGCTGGGCCACCCGCTGCTGCGCCCGATCACCGCCTGCACCGCGACCGCCAACCTGTTCAACGGCGTCTTCCTGGCGGTCGAGGTGCTGTACCTGACCCGGGTACTGGAGCTGTCGGCCGGGGTGATCGGTCTGGTGCTGGCGGTCGGGATGACTGGCGGGATCCTCGGGGCGCTGACCGGCGCGTGGTGGATCCGGCGGTTCGGCCAGGGCCGGGTGGTGCTCTGGTCGCTGCTGGCCGCCGGTCCCCCGTCGCTGCTCGCCGTCCTGGGCCACCCGGTCTGGTTCGCCGCGGGCACCTTCGCGCTGGCGCACGGCGCGGTGGTCTACAACGTGGCCCAGGTCAGCTTCCGGCAGTCGGTGTGCCCCGGGCGGCTGCTGGGCCGGATGAACGCGAGCATCCGGTTCCTGGTCTGGGGCACCCTGCCGCTGGGCGGGCTGCTGGGCGGGACGCTCGGTCAGCTGCTCGGGGTGCGGCCCACCCTGGTGGTCGCGCTGGTCGGGATGATGACCGCGCCGCTGTGGCTGGTGGCCTCCCCGCTGCGCGCGCTGCGCGACATGCCGGCGGACGTGCCGGCCTGACGGCCGCTCAGCCCGCCGCGGCCCACCACTCGGGCGTCAGCTCGCCGTGCGCCACGAGGACGGCGGGACCGTGCAGGACGGTGGTGCCGTCCTCGACGGTGACCCGCAGCCGCCCACCGGGTGTGTGCACGCCGACCGTGCCGCTCGCCCGGTCGGCGTGGCGCAGCGCGGCGACGGCCGCCGCCACCGTGCCGGTGCCGCAGGAGCGGGTCTCGCCCACCCCGCGCTCGTGCACTCGCATGGTGACCTCGCCGTCGTCGGGGCCCTCGTCGTCCCGGAGCGGGGAGACGAACTCGACGTTCACCCCGTGCGGGAACAGCGCGGGATCGTGCCCGGGCGGCCGGGTCAGGTCCAGGGCGGCGAGCTCCGCAGTGGTGACGCAGGCGAGGTGCGGGTTGCCGACGTCGACGGCGATGCCGGCGAACGCCACCCCGTCGACGGCGGCGGTGCTGGCGGCGCCGACTGCGGCCGGGCCCATGTCCACCGACACCTCGGCGGACTCGCCCTCGCCGTGCAGCACGACCCGCCGCACCCCGGCGCGGGTGCCGATCGGGACCGCGCCGTCGCCGAGCCACCCGGCGTGGGCGAGGTAGCGGGCGAAGACCCGGATGCCGTTGCCGCACATCTCGGCGATGCTGCCGTCGGCGTTGCGGTAGTCCATGAACCACTCGACGTCGGGTTCGGCGGGCGGGCCGTCGTCGAGCTTCGCCCAGCGCACCACGCGCAGCACGCCGTCCGCGCCCAGACCGCGGCGCCGGTCGCACAGGGCGGCCACCCGGGCCGGGCCCAGATCGAGCGCACCGTCGGGGTCGGGGAGCACCACGAAGTCGTTCTGGGTGCCGTGGCCCTTGCTGAACTGCACCCCACGAGCCTACGTGCCGGCCGCGGTCAGCCGGCGCAGGGCGCAGCCGGCCAGGTCGGGGGTGGCGCCGTCGAGCCACTGGATGCGCGGGTCGCGGCGGAACCAGGACCGCTGCCGGCGGACGAACCGCCGGGTGGCCCGCACGGTCGCGACCGCGGCGTCGCTCATGTCGCCCACGCCGTCCAGGGCGGCGAGGACCTGCTGGTAGCCCAGCGCCCGGGAGGCGGTGAGCCCGGCGCGCAGGCCCGGCAGCAGCGACCGCGTCTCGTCGACCAGCCCGGCGGCGAACATGCGGGAGACCCGGCGGCCGATCCGCACGTCCAGCTCGGCGGTGTCCCGGTCGACGCCGAACAGCACCGCGCCGTAGCGCGGCGCCGCGCCGAGCGGCATCCGGGCCGGGAACGGGCGGCCGGTCAGCGCGACCACCTCCAGCGCGCGCACGATCCGCCGCCCGTTCGACGCGAGCACGTCCCGGGCGGCGGCCGGATCGACGGCGGCCAGCCGCTCGTGCAGGGCGGCGGGACCATGGCGCGCCAGCTCGTCCTCCAGCTCGGCGCGCAGCACCGGGTCGGTGCCGGGGAACTCCAGGTCGTCCAGCACGGCCTGCACGTACAACCCGGACCCACCGGCCAGCACCGGGGTGCGACCGGCCGCGAGCAGCCGTTCGACGACAGCCCGGGCCTCGCGCTGGTAGGCCGCCACCGAAGCGGTCTCGGTGACGTCCAGGACGTCGAGCAGGTGGTGCGGCACGCCGCCGCGCTCGGCCTCGGCGAGTTTGGCCGTGCCGACGTCCAGGCCCCGGTAGAGCTGCATGGCGTCGGCGTTGACCACCTCGCCGTCCAGGGCCCGGGCCAGGGCGACGGCCAGGTCCGACTTGCCGGTCGCGGTCGGACCCACGACGGCGACGAGACGGCTCATCGCTCGGCCTCGCAGGGCTCGGCCGGCGCTTCGCGAGGGCGCTGTGCTGATGATTCGCTCGCAAGCTCACTCATATGCTCGGCCTCGCAGCGCTCGGCGGCGCTCACCGGTTCTCCGGGGTCCACACCGCGACGTGGTACGCCACGCCGAACGGCGCCGAGCTGTGCAGCAGCTCGCCGTGCCAGGCGCCGCCCCCGACCGCCGCGGCCAGGACCTGCCACGGGGCCCGGCCGGCCACCAGCAGCGCGCCGGCGAGGTCGGGGTCCAGGGCGGCGAGCGCGGCCGGGTCGGCCGTAGCCAGCGCCCGGGCCACCGCGGCGTCGAACGGACCGGCCCGCTCGTCGAGGTGGCCGGGCGCCCGCTCGGTGTGGGTGGCCGCGCCGTCACCGAGAATCAGCAGGCCCACCGGGTCGGGGTCGGCCGCGCACTCGGCGGCGAGGGCGCCCCCCAGTTCCGCGCAGCGCTGCGGGGGCTCGTCCGGGGCCACGAGCTCGCCCCGGATCCGGACCGCCGCGCCGCAGCGGCCGGCCACCCACCCGGCGACGAGCAGCGGCAACGGCAGCGCCGGATCGGCCGGCGGACCGACCGGACCGCCGGTGTCCAGCCCGACGAGGACGTCGGCGCCGAACCCGACGAAGCTGCCGACCGCCCCGGGGCCGACGCTGCGCCGCCCACCCGGGTCGGCGCCGACCGCGATCCACCGGGTCGCGGCCGCACCCAGCCGGGCCGCCGCAGCCAGGCAGGCCGATCGCAGCTCGGCGGTCTCCGCCGCCGCCCCGGTGGCCAGCTCGGGTACCAGCAGCGGCGGCTCGGGGAGCACCGCGACCATGGACAGCACCGGCGAAGGCTAGTGCCAGTCCGGGACCGGCGGCGGCCGACCGGACGGCCGCCCCGGCTGCCGGTGACCGGACGTCCCCGAACGCCCCGGTCGGCGGATGCGCACCGCATCCGTACGCTCACCGACGGGGACGTCCCCGCACCCGCGGGCGCGGCGGGCGGACCCCGTCGGGCCGACGGGACACCGCGACTCGCCGATCCGGACCAGCCGCTGGCTGCGTCGGGTCCGGCGGGCGGTTCCGGTCGGCGGGGCGGGCTGTTTCAATCGCCGGACGGCCAGCGGTGCCAGCACCGGCGGAGCCGACGTGCACGGCCCCGACCCCAGCGTCGGGGCGCCCACCTGGTGGGCCGGACGAGAGGACGAACGGTGTCGGAGCAACGGGTCACGGAGCAGCCGGGAGCGGGCCAGGACGGGGAGGGCGGCCACGGGCCGGACAGGACGCCGGACACCGGTGCCCGGCCCGACAGCGGCACCCCGATCGGCACCCCCACCGGCGAGGAGCCGACCGCACCGGCCGGCGACCCGATCCCGCCCCCGATCACCCCCGCGACCACCGCCCCGGACGAGACCGCCGAGCCGGACGCCGACGCTGCCGACGCCGGTGTCGCGGCAGCCCCGGACGCCCCGGCCGGATCGCCCGCGGCGAGCGGGGCACCGGCACCGGCCCCCAGCGACCCGATCACCGACGCACCGGTCGACTCACCGGCCGACGATCTGGCCGCGCTCGGGACGGCCGACCCGTCCACCCCACCGGACCCCGACGCCGCGGCTCCCGCGGCTCCCGCGGCCGATGGTCCGGCCGCCACCGACAACACCCCGGCACCGCTCGACCCGCCCGGCCCGGCCGCGGTCGCCGACAGCGCCACGGCCCCAGCCGGCGACCCGGAACCCGCTGCCGAGCCGGCCACCGCCGGGGCCGGGGCGGACGCCGAGACGGACCGCGGCACCGGCTCCCCAGCGGAGGGTTCGGCCGACCAGGACCGGCCGAGCGACGAGACCTCGCCGACCGACCTGCCCCAGCCGTCCGACCAGGCCCCGTCCGCCGAGCAGACCCTGCCCGCCGACCAGACCCTGCCCGCCGACGAGGCTCCGCCCGCTGACCAGGCCCCCCAGAGCGACCAGGCCCCCCAGAGCGACCAGACCCAGCCGACCGACCAGACCCCACAGAGCGACCAGACCCCACAGAGCGACCAGACCCAGCCGGCCGACCAGGCCCCGCCGAGCGACCAGGCCCGGCCACGACCGGGCGCGCCGCGGCCAGGACCCGCCGGCGCCGGCCCCCGG
>JASLAP010000478.1 GCA_030147065.1 Pseudonocardia sp.
CCGGCCAGCAGGTCGAGCACCTCGCCCTGCACCGCCTCGGTGAACAGCCCGCGCTTGTTGCCGAAGTAGCGGAACAGCAGCGCCTGGTTCACCCCGGCCCGGTCGGCGACCGCGCGGACGGTGGTCGCGTCGTAGCCGGCCTCGGCGAACAGCTCCCGGGCGGCGGCCAGCAGGGCGCGCCGGGTCGCCGCCGAATCCCGCGGGCGGCGGGGCGCGCTCACCGGTGGCTGCGTCATCGTCCCTCCTCGGGGCGTCGGACCGGATCACACCACATCCGCCGTCTGGTCCATCGTCACGGGTCGCCGGGGTGTCACCGGCGGTCGACCGGGGTAAGCAGCCCGGGATCGCCGGCACAACCCCCGCCGGCGCACAGGAGGTGGTGGCGTCGATGTCGCAACGCGATTACGAGGAGCAGCCCGAGGCCCCCGACCTCGGCGCATCCGTGCAGTTGGAGAACGACGAGCAGTTGGTCGGACCGCCCGGTGGCGACCCGCTGGATGCCGGCTACGTGCCCCCCGACCGCCCGTACGGCCTCGACGAGGACGGCGTGACCGGGCAGGGCATGCGCGACGGCGACACGTTCGAGCAGCGGCTGGCCCGCGAGCAGCCCGAGGACCTGCCGGCCGACCCGGACCGGTCCGGCCGGCTGATGGTGGCCGATCAGGGCGCGGCCCTGGAGACCGGCGACGACGTCGACGCGGTCGACGTCGGGATCGACGGCGGCGCGGCGTCGGCGGAGGAGGCGGCCATGCACACCGACGACGGTCCCGGCGCGCCGGTGGAGGTCGAGCCGTCCGTGGCCGACCTGCCCGAGTTGGCCGATCCCGAGGTGGACCGCGCCGCGGGCGACGATCCGCTGGCCGACCGGGCCACTCAGCAGGCCGCGAGGGACGCCTTCGGTGACGACGTCGCGGGCATCATCGACGCCTCGCCGGACGCGTCCGGGGCCGCTGCGCCGGCATCCGGCCGCGAAGACGTCGGTCCGCTGCGCTGAGAGCGCTGCGCTGAGAGCGGGGATCCGGAGCCGGGGTCTGGGGCTCCGGTCGCCCGCGCCGCGGCTACTCCGCGGCGGTGCGGGTGATCCGGGCGATCTCGGCGTCCAGGTCGATCTGGTCGACCTCGGCGCCCTGGGCCACCGCGGCCAGGGTGTCCTCGACGAACCGGTGCAGCAGGTGGCGGTCGACCTCCAGCACGGCCCGGCCGTCGGTGCCCCGGATCTCGATCTCCACGACCGGGCTCCCGCCCGCGTACCGCGGCCGCATCCGGATGTCGCCCTCGCCGGTCGGCCGGTCCATCGAGTCCACGACCAGGTCGCGGGCGACCAGCCACTCGACCCAGTGGCCCTGCTCGATGCGCACCGCGAGCCCCACGGCGAACGGGTCGGTCGTCCGGTAGGTCCACCGCGTCACGATCGGGGTCTCCTGTCCGTGCAGCACGGTGAACATGTCCTGCCGGACCGCGTCATTGTCCATCGCTTGCTCCCTGACGGTCCTCGCCGCCGCGGCTGCGGTGGCTTTCCCCTGGGACGTCGGGGCGGGGCGACGGAATGTCGCACATCCGCCGAGTACTTCACTCGATCAAGTGAGCAGGGCAACCCCGGCCGCGTCGGGCGCGCGTCACGCTGCGTGGTGGCGGCGGCGCGACCGTGCTGGACTGTCCGATCGGAGGTGCTCGATGGGGCGGGTGGATCACTACAGTCCCGATCAGCTCCGGACCAGCACAGCCGCTACCCCGAGGTGAGGTCATGAACCCGTCCGCCCAGGCCTTCTACCAGGCCCGTGAGTTCCTGCTGGAGCACCGCGAGGACTACGCGACGGCGCTGCGGGACTTCCGCTGGCCGCAGATCGAGGAGTTCAACTGGGCGCTGGACCACTTCGACGCGGTGGCGGCCGACCCGCAGCGCGGCGCCGCCCGGGCGCTGTGGATCGTCGAGGGCGACGGGTCGCAGGCGCACTGGACCTTCGCCGAGCTGTCCGCCCGGTCGAACAAGGTGGCCAACTGGCTGCGCGCCCGGGGGGTCGCCCGCGGCGACCGGATCATCCTGATGCTGGGCAACCAGGTCGAGCTGTGGGAGACGCTGCTCGCGGCGATGAAGCTGGGCGCCGTGGTCATCCCGGCGACCACCCTGCTCACCGCGGCCGACCTGCGCGACCGGCTGGACCGCGGGGGCGCGAGGCACGTGGTGGTCGGCGCGGCCGACGCCGGCAAGTTCGCCGGGGTGGCCGGCGACTACACCCGGATCGCCGTGCGGGGCGCGCCGGAGGGCTGGCACGCCTACGCCGACGCGGACGCCGAGTCCGCGGAGTTCGCCCCGGACGGCGTCACCCGCGGCAGCGACACCCTGCTGCTGTACTTCACCTCCGGGACCACGGCCCAGCCGAAGCTGGTCGAGCACACCCACGCCTCCTACCCGGTGGGGCACCTGTCCACGATGTACTGGATCGGCCTGCAGCCCGGCGACGTGCACCTGAACATCTCCTCGCCGGGCTGGGCCAAGCACGCCTGGAGCAACGTCTTCGCGCCGTGGATCGCCGAGTCCTGCGTGCTGGTGATGAACTACACCAAGTTCGACGCCGAGTCGGTGCTCGGCGTGCTCGACCGGTGCGGGGTCACCAGCTTCTGCGCCCCGCCGACGGTGTGGCGGATGCTCATCCAGGCCGACCTGTCCGGGCTGGCGAACCCGCCGACCAAGGTCGTCGGGGCCGGGGAGCCGCTCAACCCCGAGGTGATCGAGCAGATCGAGAAGGCCTGGGGCCTGCGGATCCGGGACGGGTTCGGGCAGACCGAGACCACCTTGCAGATCGGCAACCCGCCCGGCCAGCCGGTCAAGCCGGGCTCGATGGGCCGGCCGATGCCCGGGTACCGGATCGTGCTGGTCGACCCGGCCACCGGCGAGCCGGCCGACGAGGGCGAGATCTGCATCGACCTGGCGCAGCGCCCGCTGGGGCTGATGGTCGGCTACCACGGCGACCCCGAGCGCAACGCCGACGCGATGGCCGGGGGCTACTACCACACCGGCGACGTCGGCAGCCGCGACGCCGACGGCTACATCACCTACGTCGGGCGCTCCGACGACGTGTTCAAGGCCAGCGACTACCGGATCAGCCCGTTCGAGCTGGAGAGCGTGCTGATCGAGCACCCGGCGGTGGCCGAGGCCGCGGTGGTGCCGTCCCCGGACCCGGTGCGGCTGGCGGTGCCCAAGGCGTACGTGGTGCTGGCCGCGGGGTACGAGCCCACCGAGCAGACCGCTCGGTCGATCCTGGAGTTCGCCCGCGACAACCTCGCGCCCTACAAGCGGATCCGGCGCCTGGAGTTCGGCAGCCTGCCCAAGACGATCTCCGGGAAGATCCGCCGGGTGGAGCTGCGCGGGCGCGAGACCGAGCTGCACGCCGACCCGGACCAGCCGGCGGTGGGGGAGTTCACCCTCTAGTCGCCGGCCGGATGTCAGCGAGATCACCCGGCCGGTGAAACAATGCGGTAACCGAGTGCATGCGCTGCGCGATTTGACAGAGTGGTCGGGTCTGCACGGGTGAGTGGGGGAATGACGTGAGTCAACCGGGGGATCCGACCGGTGGGTCGATGGCCGAGCTGATGGCCGGCATGCCGGAGGTCTGGCGCCGGCTGCTGGCCGACCACGTCCCGGACCGGATGGGGCGGTGCACCGCGTGCCGCAGCGTGAGCGGTGCGGGGGAGCGGTGGCCGTGCTCGCTGCACCGGATCGCCGGCGACGCCGAGCGGATCCACGGCCTGCAGCTCGGCCGCGCCGTCGGGGAGTAGTGCCGGCGGTCCCGCGCTGGGTCCGCCCGGCCGGCCTGCTGCTGGGCGCGGCCGCGGACGCCGTCCTCGGCGACCCCGCCCGCGGGCACCCGGTGGCCGGCTTCGGCGCGGTCGCCGCGCGCCTGGAGCGCGCCGGGTACGCCGACCGCCGGTCGGCCGGGGTGGCGCACGTGACGGCGCTCGTCGGGGGCGCGGTCGGGCTCGGCGTGCTGGCCGAGCGGGCGACGGCGACCCGCCCGGCGCTGCGGGTCCTGGCCACCGCCGCGGCCACCTGGGCGGTGCTCGGCGGCACCTCGCTGACCCGGCACGGCGCGGCCCTGGCCGACGAGTTGGCGGCCGACGACCTCGCCGCGGCCCGGCTCCGGCTGCCCAGCCTCTGCGGGCGCGACCCGGCGTCGCTGGACGTCGCCGGGGCGGCCCGGGCGGGCACCGAGTCGATGGCCGAGAACACCTCCGACGCCGTGGTGGCGCCGCTGCTGTGGGGCGCGGTCGCCGGGGTGCCCGGGCTGCTGGGCTACCGGGCG
>JASLAP010000509.1 GCA_030147065.1 Pseudonocardia sp.
AAGCTCAAGGGCGTGCAGGCCCAGATCCAGGGCGACCAGCTGCGGGTCACCGGCAAGAAGAAGGACGACCTGCAGGCGGTGATCGCGCTGCTGAAGAACAAGGACTTCGGGATCGCGCTGCAGTTCACCAACTACCGCTGATGCACGCACTCTGATCTGCGGTTCTTGCTCGACGAGGGCCCGAGGGCACAAGTCCGGTACAACTACCGGGCGCGGAGTCGACCAGGTTGCGGGTCTGGTCGACCGCGTCCGGCCAGTACCCGGCGCAGGTGGTGAGCGTGACCGTCGGGGTGGTTCTGGACAGCTGTCCGTCGCTTCTCCGGGCGCGCAGGGCTGTCAGGCCGTCACCATCACCTCGAAGATCTCAGCCGGCTCGAGCTGGACCAGTTCGGTGACGCGTTCGATGACATCACCGAGCTTCTCGCGCACGACCTCCGCCGAGCCCCTGTCCTCCCAGCTGCTGATCGAGACGACCGTGCCGGCCTCCCGGTTCACCCCTCCTTGGTAGGCGACGAATCCGGGCAGAACCCTGACCGCATCGGCGACCTCGGACGTCAGCGCCTCGACGGCATCGGTGTGCTCGAGCTCGAATCGCCCACGGGTGACGCGCACGTACATGGGACTCCTCCGATCCAGCGCGACGAGACGCCGCACCGGCGCCCGAGTGTCCTTGCCGGGCACGGAGCCGCCATCGGCCGATCAGCGGGGTGCTGGTCCACCGATCGCCGTAGTCCCAGTACCTCGTGGCTCGTGGAGCATGCTCGGAGCGAACGGCGCGAGTGCACTGCACGCCCGACGACGGGACGGCACGAACGCCCCGGGCCGGTACAGATCCGGTACGGATGAGCACTGCAACGGCCCATCACGAGGCGGCGTCCGCCGTCACTCCACAGAAGGTCAACCTGTTGGCCTGGCAGAATCCCCCGGCATATGCCGGTGCACCAACCACCGCTGACCCCGGCCGCCGGCGGGCGACCAGTGCGGGAGGGTGTCGATGACGACGGCCGGCCCACTCGATCGGGCGCGGGAGGCGTTCGGGCGGCGGGCGTGGGCGGAGGCCTTCGCCCGGTTCTCCGAGGCCGACCGGGAGTCCCCGCTGGCTCCCGACGATCTCGAGGTCGCCGCGACGGCGGCCTACCTGGTCGGCCGGTTCGACGCCGGGGCCGAACTGCTGGCGCGCGCTCACCGGGAGTTCGCCCGCGGCGGTGACCGGATCCGGGCCGCGCGGTGCGCCTTCTGGTCCGCCTTCCACCTGCTGAACACCGGCGAACCGGCCCGCGCGGGCGGGTGGCTGGCCCGGGCGGAGCGCCTGCTCGACGAGGGCCGCCACGACTGCGTGGAGCGGGGGTACCTGCTGTACCCGGTCGCCATGCGGGCCGTGTTCGCCGGCGACAACCCGACCGCGTGCGAGACCTTCGGCCGGGCCGCAGACATCGGGCACCGCTTCGGCGAGCACGACCTGGTCACCCTCGGTCGGGTCGGCCAGGGGCGGGCACTGATCCGGCAGGGCGACACGGCGGCGGGTCTCGCCCTGCTCGACGAGGCGATGATCGCGGTGACCGGCGGTGAGCTGTCCGCGGTCGTCGCCGGGGACACCTACTGCACGGTGATCGAGGGCTGCCAGGAGACCTTCGACCTCCGGCGCGCGCAGGAGTGGACGGCCGCGCTGTCGCGCTGGTGCGCGGCCCAGCCCGACCTCGTCCTCTACCACGGCCAGTGCCTGGTGCACCGCGCCGAGATCATGCAGCTGCACGGGGCGTGGCCGGACGCCGCCGAGGAGGCGCAGCGCGCGTGCGAGCGGTTCGGGCGCAGCCCGGGGCACCCGGCGATCGGGGCGGCGTTCTACCAGCGGGCCGAGATGTGCCGGCTGCGCGGCGAGTTCGCGGCGGCGGAGGAGCTGTACCGGCAGGCCAACCGGGCGGGCCGGGAGCCGCAGCCGGGGCTGGCCCTGATGCGCCTGGCGCAGGGCGGCACGGACGCCGCCCGGGTGTCGATCGACCGCTGCCTGGGCGAGGTCGAGGACCGGGTCGGGCGGGCCAGGCTGCTCCCCGCGCACGTCGAGATCGTGCTGGCCGCCGGCGACGTCCGGGCCGCCCGGACCAGCGCGGACGAGCTGGCCCGGATCGCCGCCGACCTGGAGGCGCCCCTGCTGCGCGCGGCGGCGGCGCTCGCTACCGGAGCCGTCCTGCTCGCGGAAGGCGACGCCCGGGCGGCCCTGGCGCCGTTGCGCCGCGGCTGGCGGCTGTGGCACGAGCTCGACGCGCCGTACGAGGCGGCGCGCGCGCGGGTCCTGCTGGGCCTCGCCTGCCGGGCGCTCGGGGACGCGGACGGCGCCGCGATGGAACTGGACGCCGCGCGCTCGGCGTTCCAGCAGCTCGGGGCCGCACCCGACCTCAGCCGGGTGGAATCGCTGGCCCGGCGACGTCCCGACGGGCCGGCGGGCCCGCTGACCGCCCGCGAGTTGGAGGTGCTCCGGCTGGTGGCGACCGGCATGGGCAACCGGGCGATCGCCGCCGAGCTGTTCCTCAGCGAAAAGACGGTGGCCCGGCACCTGAGCAACATCTTCACCAAGCTGGACCTGTCGTCGCGGTCGGCGGCCACCGCGTACGCCTACGAGCACCACCTGGTCTAGCCGCGGGGAGCCCGCCGGGCGACCGCAGCGAGCCGGCAGGGCCCCGGCGGTCCAGGGTCCGGGCCGGGCGGCCGGCGGTGCCCGTCGGCCCCACTGACGTGCTGCGATCCGAGCTACACGCCACGAGGCGCGGTCAGGGCCGGGTGACCCGGAAGACCGGGATCTGGTCGGCGACCGCGGCGATCTCGTCGAGCGGGGCGCCGCGTTCCACCGGCATGTGCGGGCGGGCGCCGGGCGCGAGGGTCGAGGTAGCGGCTCACGATCGGCGCCCGCTGCTCGACGGGCACGTCGACCAGCCGCACCGGCTCGGTGCGGCCGTACCGGAGCACGGCCAGCCCACCGGCCGCCTCGACGTTGCGGACCCAGTTCGCGTCGGGGCCGAGCATGCAGACGAGGTAGCGCTCACCGGCCAGGGACACCGGAACGACCGGTAGCGACACGGTGCGCCCCGACCGCCGTCCGACGACCTCCAGCGAGACCATCCGCGAGGCCGCCAGACCCCGGCGGGCGAGCAGCGCCGAGAACGCGTTCATCGGCCTCGCCAGGCGGTTCGGCCGCCCGCCCCGGTACATCC
>JASLAP010000546.1 GCA_030147065.1 Pseudonocardia sp.
GGCCCGGGTCGTCCAGGGCCAGGGTCGGGAGGCCGCCCAGCGCCAGCGTGCCCTGCGTGACGGCCACCGTGGCCAGCGAGAGCGCCAGCCCGGTGACCAGCCCGACGCCGACCACGACGACCAGCTTGGCCAGCAGCACGCGGGGACGGCGCGGGGTGGCGGTGAAGGTGAGGTCGGCCAGCCCGGTGCGGAACTCGACGGCGACGACGTGCGCGCCGAGGTAGGCGAACGTCCACACCGCGAGGGTGGCGCCGAAGAAGATCACGTCGTACTGCCCGGTGCGCTGGACCTCGGCGATGTCGGCGCCGGCGGCGAACAGCACGATCAGCGCGCTGATCCCGATCGGCACCGCGACCGCGCAGGCCAGCACGATCCGGTTCGCCGGCAGCGCGCGGAACTTGAGCCACTCGGCGGCCAGGGTCGCCGCGGGGCCGGGGCGGACGGGGGTGCTCACCGGGCCACCTCCCGGGGGACGGCTGCCACGTGGTCGGCGGTGTCCGCGGTGAGCTGCAGGAACACGTCCTCGAGCGAGGGCAGCTGCGGGGTCAGCTCGTACACGGCGGTGCCGGTCGCGCGGGCCGCGTCGCCGATCTCCTCCGCCGTCGGACCGGTGACCCGCAGCAGGGTTCCGGTGAGCGGCCGGTCCGGCGGCGCCGCCAGCGGCTCCACCCGCAGGTCGGCGACGGTGCGGCGGAGTGCGTCCAGCAGCCGGTCGGGCTCGGCCACGCGCAGCCGGACCGGGGCTCGCCGCGCGGTGTCGGCCAGCTCGGCCATCGGCAGCTCGGCCACCAGCCGGCCGCGGCCCAGGACGACGACCGTGTCCGCGGTGAGCTGCATCTCGGCCATCAGGTGGCTGGAGACCAGCACGGCGCGGCCCTCCGCGGCGCACCGCTTGAGCAGCGTCCGGATCCACCGCACGCCGTCCGGGTCGAGCCCGTTGACCGGCTCGTCCAGGATCAGCGTGCCCGGGTCGCCGAGCAGCGCGGCGGCGACGCCCAGCCGCTGGCGCATGCCCAGCGACAGCGAGCCGACCCGGCGGCCGGCCGCGCCGGTCAGACCGACCAGCTCCAGCAGCTCGTCGACCCGGGAGTCGGGGATGGCACCGGCCCGGGCCAGCCAGCGCAGGTGCGCCCGCGCGGTCATCCGCGGGGCCGCGGCCCCGGCGTCGAGCAGGGCGCCCACCGTGCGCTGCGGCGCCGGGTGCTCGGCCAGCGGACGGCCGTCGATGCGCGCCCACCCGCCGCTCGGCCGGTCCAGGCCGAGCACCATCCGCAGGGTGCTCGTCTTGCCGGCGCCGTTGGGGCCGAGGAAGCCGGTCACCCGCCCGCGCTCGGCGCGCAGGCTCACCCCGGCCACGGCCGTCACGGCACCGAACCGCTTGGTCAGGTCCCTCGTCTCGATCATCAGCAGCCTCTCGTCCGGGAACGGGGCCCAGTGCACGCGCCGGGCACCTCCCGGCGGCAGCGGCGACGGTTGCGGATCGGATCGACTTCGGTGGACCGCGGCGGTGGGCGGGCGCAACGTTCGTTGCGGCCGATGCCGGTCAGACCAGCCCGGCCTCGACGGCCAGCAGCGCGGCCTGGGTGCGGTTGGTGCAGCCGAGCTTGTCCAGCATCCGGGACACGTAGCTCTTCACGGTGGCCTCGGACAGGTGCAGCCGGCGGGCGACCTCGGCGTTGGACAGCCCCTGGCCCAGGCAGCCCAGCACCTCGCGCTCGCGCTCGGTGAGCGCCGCGGTGCGCTGCCGGGCGCTCGCGGACCGGCGCTGCTCGCCGGACGAGGCCGCGACCAGCCGGCGCGCCGCGGCGGGGGAGAGCACGGTGTGCCCGTCCGCGGCCACCCGGACCAGCCCCACCAGCTCGTCCGGTGGGGTCGACTTGACCAGGAAGCCGATCGCCCCGGCCTGCAGCGCCCGCAGCACGTACTCGTCGGCGTCGAAGGTGGTCAGCGCGACGACCGCGGGTGCGGTGGGCAGCGCCGCGATCCGCGCGGTCGCGGCCAGCCCGTCCACCCCGGGCATCCGCAAGTCCATCAGCACGACGTCCGGGGTGAACCGGAGCACCGCCTCGACCGCCTCCGCGCCGTCGTGGGCCTGCCCGACGACGTCGATGTCGTCGGCCGCGCCGAGGATCGTCCCGAGGTGGGCGCACACCATCGGCTCGTCGTCGACCACCAGCACCCGGATCATCCGGTCGGCCCGCCGTCGACGGACGTCGGCACGTAGCCCGGCAGGGTCGCGGTGAGGCAGAACCCGCCGCCGTCGGTCGCACCGGCGTGCAGCGAGCCACCCACCAGGCCGACCCGTTCGCGCAGCCCGCGCAGCCCGGACCCGGTCCCGCTGCCGGCCAGCGCCGGGTCGGGCGGAGCTGTGGCGGCGGAGTTGGCCACCCGGACGCGCACCCCGTCGGGCCGGTAGTGCAGGCGCACCCGCACCTCGGCGCCCGGTGCGTGCTTGCGCACGTTGGTCAGCGCCTCCTGGACCACCCGGTGGGCGGTGCGCGCGACCGTCGGTGAGACGTCGGCGGGCTCGCCCCGGACGTCCAGCTCGACCACCGGCACGCCCACCGCCGCCGACTCCTCGGCCAGCGTCGCCGGGTCCGGTGGGGCCGGCGCGCCGCCCCGGGCGGTGGCCGGGACCGGCCCGTCCGGGTCCGTGCGCAGCACCCCGACCAGGTCGCGGAGCTCGGCGAGGGCCTGGGCACCGGCGGCCCGGATGTCCTCGGCCGCGGCGCGCACGCCGGGCTCGGCCGAGGCGACGCCGAGCGCCCCGGCCTGCAGCACGATCAGGCTCACCCGGTGGGTCACCACGTCGTGCATGTCCCCGGCCAGCCGTCGGCGCTCGTCGGCCCGGGCCCGCTCGGCCAGCAGGTGCTGCTCGCGCTCGGCCCGGTCGGCCCGGTCGCGCAGCGACCGCAGCAGGTCGCGCCGGGCCACCACGTAGAGCGCGCCCAGGGCCGGGACGACGGTGCTGAGCAGCGCGAGCGGCGTCACCGTCCAGGACGGCGCCCAGAACCGGGCGCCGAGCGCGGCCAGTGCCACGGTGGTGACCAGCGCCGCGCGCCGGTCGCCGTGGACCACCAGCCAGACGACGACGATCGGCGCCGCCCGCGGGACGGTGATGGGGCTCAGCGCCGGCACCGCCGTGAACAGTCCCGGGGCCAGCGCGTCGGACCAGGCCATCAACGCGGTCACCACCACGGCCAGCGCGGCCACCGCCCGCGGGAAGCGCACCAGGGCGACCAGCGAGGCGTCCACCGCCAGTTGCAGCGCCAACCCGGCGTGCGGCCCGGCCCAGCCGGTCGTCGGCGGGCCGTTGGTGAGCAGCAGCACGTCGACCGCGCCGAGCACGACCGCGCCGCAGGCCAGCCCCAGCACGTCGCGGCGGCTCACCCGATCCACCGTAGGGCGTCCGCACCGACGGCGCAGCCACCGGGACGGCAGCTGAGCACGGTGACGGCCCGGCGGGACCGACGCCACCAGGCTCCCGCGTCAGCCGTCGAGATGGGTCCCCAGCTTGTCGAGGAGGCCGCGGGTGCCCTCCTCCCGGCCCGCGGGGCTGTCCAGGCCGTCGAAGTGCACGCCCTGCTCGGTGTAGGTGAGGCGGGTGCCGGTGCCGTAGGGCTCCAGCGCGATCGTGGTCAGCGAGGTGGACAGGTGCTGCCCGTCGACCCACATGTCGTAGGTGAACACGATCCGCCGGTGCTCGACGATGTCGGTGTAGGTCGAGGCGAAGCGGGACCGGGGCCCGCCGTGCCACTGCCCGTCCTCGACGCCGCGTCCGCCGACCCGGAAGTCGTGGGACTTCTCCTCGGTGGCGAACGCCGGCCCACCTCCGAACCACTGGTCGCGGGCGTCGTCGTCGGACAGGGCGTGCCAGACCCGCTCGACCGGTGCGCGGTAGGTGCGCTCGATCACGAAGGTGGCGTGGGTCTGGCTGCGTTCGATGGTGTCGTTCACGTCAGGGCTCCCGGGTGGTGTCGTGGTCGGTGTCGTGGTCGGTGTCGCGGTCGAGGAATTCGCCGAGCCGGTCGAGCCGGCGCTCGGCGGGCAGGCGCTGGCGGCCGATCCAGTCCGCGCAGGGCGTGAGCGCGTCGGTGGCCAGCTGGTAGGTGCGCACCCGGCCGACCTTCTCCGACCGGACGATCGCCGCCGACTCCAGCACGGCGAGGTGCTGGACCACCGCGGGCAGCGACATCGCGAAGGGGCGGGCCAGCTCGCTGACCGAGGCCGGGCCGCGGGCGAGGCGCTCGACCATGGCGCGGCGGCTGCCGTCGGCCAGCGCGTGGAACATCCGGTCCAGCGGCTCCGGATGCTTAGGCACGTGCTTAAGCATGCCGGTGCCGCGGGCCCTGTCAAGTGAGGGCGGGGTCGCTTGACGCAGCCTGCGCGGCGGTCTAATACTTAAGTGAATCGTTTAGTGTTGGCCGGAACAGCCGGCCCTCGTGGAGGAGCGCCCCATGACCCTCGTAACCGCCCAGATGTCCGTCTCGCTGGACGGCTTCTACGCCGGGCCCGCGCACACCGGCCCGGGGAGCTGGCTGGACAGCGCGGAGGCGGCCGGCTTCTTCCGGGTGACCCGCTGGGCGATCGACGCGCAGGCCTGGCGGCAGCGGCAGGGCTTCGCGGGCGGCGAGCGCAGCGTCGAGTCCGACCTGGTCGCCGAGACCTTCGAGGCCGCCGGTGCCTACGTCATGGGCCGGCGGATGGCCGACGGCGGCGAGATCCCGTGGGGCGAGGAGCCGCCGTTCCGGGCGCCGGTCTTCGTCGTCACCCACCGGCCGCGGCAGACCCTGGTGCGGAAGGGCGGCACCACCTTCAGCTACGTCACCGACGGCGTCGCCGCGGCCGTCGAGCGGGCCCGCGCCGCCGCCGGCGGGAAGAACGTGGCGGTCGCCGGCGGCGGCCGCCTGCTCCGGCAGGTCATCGGGCTGGGCCTGCTCGACCAGCTGGAGCTGCACGTGGTCCCGGTGATCCTCGGCGACGGGATGCGCCTGCTGGATCCCGACCCCGGCCTCGGGGCCAAGGAGGGCCTCGAGCTCACCCCGACCCGGGTCGTCGCCTCACCCCACGTCACCCACATCCGCTACACGGTCGCGGGGCGGGCGGCGCTCGTCCTCGACGACCGGGGACGGGGCGAGACGGTTCCGGCGGCGGGCTGAGCCGCCCGGCCCGGCGCGGCGGCTCAGCCGGTCGGCCGCAGCCGGCCGCGGCCGGCCACGACGACCGCCAGCGCGGTGGTCAGCGGGACCGACACCACCAGGCCGATGCTGCCGACCAGGGTGCGGACCAGTTCGGTCGCGATCACCTGCGTGGTCAGCGTGTCCACCAGGCCGCGCTCGGCCACCGAGAACAGCAGCAGCAGCGGCAGCGCGGTGCCGGCGTAGGCCAGCACCAGGGTGTTCACCGCGGACGCGACGTGGTCGCGGCCGATCCGCATGGCCGCCCCGAACAGCGCCGTGGGGGGCAGGTCGGGGTCGGCGGCGCGCAGCTCCCAGACCGCGGTGGTCTGGGTGACGGTCACGTCGTCGAGCGCCCCGAGGGCGCCGATCACCAGCCCGGCCAGCAGCAGGCCGCGCCCGTCGATCGCGGTGCCCAGGGTGGCGCCCAGGCTCGCGGTGTCCTCGTCGGCCCCGGTCAGCCGGGCCAGCTGGGTGAAGGTGATGCCGAGCAGCCCGATCAGCAGCAGGCTGCCCAGCGTGCCCAGCACGGCGGTCGAGGTCCGCGCGGAGAAGCCGTGGGTCAGGTACAGCGCGCTGAACATGATCGCGAAGGACCCCACCACGGCGACCACGAGCGGGTTGCGCCCGGCCAGGATGGCCGGCAGCACGAACCCGACCAGCACCACGCCGGTCATCCCGAGCCCGGCCAGCGCCGCCAGCCCGCGCCAGCGGCCCAGCGCCACCACCGCGGCCGCGAAGATCGCGCCCAGCAGCAGGAGCGGGGTGTGGCGCTGCTGGTCGACGATCTGGTAGGCGGCCGGGTCGGTGTCCAGGCCGCCGGCCGTGGTCAGCACGACGTCGTCGCCGGTGCCGAACGGCGGGACGCCGCGCGGCGCGGTGATCAGCGTCTCGATGGTCTGCCCGGCCAGCGGACCCTCGTCCAGCCGCACCGACAGCGCCAGGCACCCGATCGACCCCGGCTCGTCGTCGCACGGGCGCTCCACCGAGGCGGTGATGTGGCCGTCGACGCGCGGGCCGGAGTTGGCCTCGTCGACCGGGGTCCGGTCGAACGGGTGCAGCAGCACCAGACCGACCACCGTGGCCAGGGCGAACGGCACCAGCAGCGCGGCCAGCAGGATCCGCACCCGGCGCCCGGCCGGGGCGGCGGGTCCGTGGCCGTGCCCGTGGCCGTGGCCGGGCGGCGATCCGCCGGGGCGGACGGGCGGGGGAGGGTCGAGCCGGCGGTGCCGGGCGCCCGGCGTCCGGGCCGACGCGTCGGAGGGGAGCACCGCCCGATTGTCCGGGTCCGGTCCGCTGTGACCCGGTCGGGTCCGCGGATCGTTCCGCCGGGCCCGGTCCCGACATACGGTGTGGTCGACTGTGTGATCGTCCCCGCCCGGCGGTGGGCGGGGACGATCACACAGAC
>JASLAP010000593.1 GCA_030147065.1 Pseudonocardia sp.
CTGCAGCAGCACCGGGCGCCCGTCGCCGCCGGTGCGCGCGGGCGTCCGGGCCTGGGTCAGCTCCAGCAGCGCGGCCAGCCCGTGGGCCTCGGGCTCGGCCGGCAGGAGGGCGGCGGTCAGCCGGGCCAGGCGCAGCGCCTCGGTGCTCAACGCGGGGCGCATCCAGTCGCTGCCGGCGGTGGCGCTGTAGCCCTCGTTGAACACCAGGTAGATCACGTCGAGGACGGCGGCGAGCCGGTCGGGCAGCTCGGCCGCGGCCGGCAGCTCGAACCGGACGCCCCTGTCGCGCAGGGTCTTCTTGGCCCGGGAGATCCGCTGCCCGGCGACGGACTCGGCGACCAGGAACCCCCGGGCGATCTCGAGGGTGCTCAGCCCGCCGAGGCAGCGCAGGACCAGCGCGACCCGGTACTCGCGGTTGAGGACGGGGTGGCAGGCGGTGAACAGCAGCCGGAGCGTGTCGTCGCGCACCGGGTCGTCCAGCGCGTCCTCGATCGTGTCGCCGGGATCGACCGCCTCGCCTGCCTCCCGCCCCAGGGTCGCCACGGCCCGGCGGTGCACGGCGGTGCGCCGGAAGCCGTCGACCGCCCGGTTCTTGGCCGTGGTCATCAGCCACCCGCCGGGGTTGGCCGGGATGCCCCGCACCGGCCACTGCTCCAGGGCGACGACCAGGGCGTCCTGGGCGAGTTCCTCGGCGGTGCCCAGGTCGCCGGTGAACCGGGCCAGCCCGGCGACGAGGCGGGCAGCCTCGATCCGCCACACCGCCCCGACCGCCGCGACGCCGTCCGCCGGCCGCGTTCCCACCGGCCCATCATGCCCGGACCGGGGGACGTCGACCGGCGGTGCGTGCGGTGGTTCAGGACGGTGCGGCGCTCGGGTCGAACACCTGCAGCACCCGGGCCTCGCCCTCCCAGCCGGGCCACAGGTCGCGGTGCAGCTGCATGAACCGGCTGGTCCACTCCACGGCGTCGGCCTTGGTGCGGACGTCGTAGATCGCGTAGCTGATCATCTCCTTGGACTCGGCGAACGGCCCGTCGGTGACCGCCAGGTCGGTGCCGACGACGGTGACCCGGGCGCCGGCGGCGCTGGGGGCGAGCCCCGCGGTGTCCAGCAGGGCGCCGGACCGGGTGGCCTCCTCGCCCAGGCGCATGATGCCGGCCATGAGCTCGGCGGGCGGTGGCGTGGCGGGCTGGGTGGCTTCGAGGACGACGAGGTAGCGCATCGGGGTTCCTTCCGTGGTGGGGTCGGGGTGGGTGGGTGGGGGTTCAGCCGTTCGTGTCGGGCATCAGGCGGTAGCGGTGCACGGCCAGCGCGCTGAACAGCGCCATGATCGCGATCACCGCGGCGACGAAGACCAGGACGCCGGCCCGGCCCAGCGCGGTGGAGGCCATCACGACGAACGAGACCAGGAACAGCGGCGCGACGATCCGGCTCGCCCGGGCCCAGCCGCCGAACCCCTCGGCGGCCAACCGGCGGGCGTACACCAGCAGCCCGGCGGTCCCGCCGACGAAGCCGACCGCGCCGGCGGCGAGGTGCACCAGGCCCGCGGCGCTGATCGAGGTGGCGGCGGGCACGCCCACCGGGAAGCCGAGCACCGGGTCGACCGGGAAGACGCCGGCGACCACCATGCCGACGCCGAACACCCCGATCAGCACGGGCGCCCAGGTCGCCCCGGTCCCGGTGCGCAGCGCCCGGCGCAGCCCCACCGCGAACGTGACCAGCATCAGCCCGGTGACGATCAGGTTGGTGGTCTGGATCCAGCCCGGGCCGCCCAGCGCGAGCTGGCTCCAGGCGTGCCGGCTCAGGTCGAAGCCCTCCCGGGTCGCGGCCTGCGCGAGCGACGTGACGACGTAGACCGGGCCGGCGATCACGCCGTACCCGAGCATCGACTTGGTGATCCGGTCGGCGGTCAGCTCGGCCGGCGACGACGTGGTGCCGGCCCGGGTGGGGATGGTGGCGTCCATGGTGGGGTGATCCTCTCGGTGCGGCGCCCGCGGTGCGGGCACTTCACCACCGCTACGAGCGGGCGGCCCGCGTTTTGCACCTCCCGCGGAAGAATCTTCAGCCTCCGTCCACGGCTGCGGCCAGCCTGGCCGCGAGCGCCCGCACGTGCTCCACCAGTTCGGGTGGTTCGTGCACCTCGAACGGGAACCCGAACAGCCCCACGTACAGCAGGAGCTCGTCGAGCGAGTTCGATCCGGCGCGCAGCGTGCAGGAGCGCTCGTCGACCGCTTCGAGCACGCCGACGGTCGGCGCGATCCGGTCCGCGGCCACCTCGACCGGCACGAGCAGGGTGAACCGCGCGCGGTAGCGGTAGGCCCGGGTGGTGATCCCGTCGGCCACGAACAGCGGCAGGTCGTCGGGCAGGGCGCGCGGGGTGAACCGGGGCCCGGTGGGGATCCGCGGGTGCAGCCGGTCGACCCGGAAGGTCCGCCAGTCCGCCCGGTCGAGGTCCCAGGCCACCAGGTACCAGCGCCGGCCGGTGTGCACCAGCCGGTGCGGTTCGGTCCGCCGGACGGTCGCGGCGCCGTCGTGGCCGGCGTAGTCGAACCGCAGCTGCTCGGACGCCCGGCAGGCCGCGGCCACCGCTACCAGCACGTCCGGGGACACCGACGGACCGCCGGGCAGGCTCACGGTGACCGCGTTCAGGGTGCCGACCCGGTGCCGGAGCCGGGCGGGCAGCACCGCCTCCAGCTTGGTCAGCGCCCGCACCGAGGACTCCTCGATGCCGGCCACCCCACCGGTCGCCGCGGCGCGCAGGCCGACCGCCACCGCGACGGCCTCGTCGTCGTCGAGCAGCAGCGGGGGCAGCCGGGTGCCGGCGCCGAGCCGGTAGCCGGGTGTCCCGGCGGTGGCGTGCACCGGGTAGCCCAGGGCACGCAGCTTGTCGACATCGCGGCGGACCGTCCGCACATCGACGCCGAGCCGGTCGGCGAGGTCGGCGCCCGACCAGTTCCGCGGGGTCTGCAGCAGCGACAGCAGGCGCAGCAACCGCGCCGAACTCTCCATGCCCGCGATCCTGTCATCCAGCTAGGACCGTAACTGTCCTAACCGGCTCCTACCGTCATCGACATGACCGACACCGAGGACGTGCACCCCTTCCGCATCGACATCCCGCAGGCCGCGCTCGACGATCTCGCCGCCCGGCTCGACGCCACCCGCTGGCCCGCCCCGCTGCCCGGCGACGACTGGGACACCGGGGTGCCCACGACGTGGCTGCGCGGCATCGTCGAGCACTGGCGGCACGGCTACGACTGGCGGGCGGCCGAGCGCGAGCTCAACGCGGTCCCGCAGTTCACCACCGAGATCGACGGCCAGCGCATCCACTTCCTGCACGCCCGCTCGGCCCACCCGGACGCGCTCCCGCTGGTGCTCACCCACGGCTGGCCCGGCTCGGTGGTCGAGTTCCTCGACCTGGTCGGCCCGCTGACCGACCCGCTCGCGCACGGCGGCGACCCGTCCGACGCGTTCCACGTGGTCATCCCGTCGCTGCCCGGGTTCGGCTTCTCCGGACCGGTGACCGACACCGGCTGGACGACCGAGCGGATCGCCCGGGCCTGGGCGGAGCTGATGCGCCGGCTCGGGTACGAGCGCTTCGGCGCCCAGGGCGGCGACGTGGGGGCGGCGGTCTCCGTGGAACTGGGGCGGGTGGCCCCGGACCGGGTGGTCGCTGTGCACGTCAACGGCGGGCCCGGGCTCCCACCGCCGGGGCTGCCCGAGGAGGAGCGCGCGGAGCTGACCGACCTGGAGCGCGACCGGCTGGCCCGGATCGATGCCTTCATGCAGGAGGAGTTCGGCTACATCGCGGTCCAGTCGACCCGGCCGCAGACGCTGGCCTACGGGCTGGTCGACTCCCCGGTCGGGCAGCTCGCCTGGATCATGGACAAGTTCCGCGAGTGGACCCATCCCCGGCCGACGCTCCCGGAGGAGATCGTCGACCGGGACCGGCTGCTCACCGACGTGATGCTCTACTGGCTGACCGGGACGGCCGGCTCGGCGGCCTACGTCGGTTACGCCCAGTCGGAGTCCTGGGGGCCCGCGGAGAACTCCGGCGTCCCCACCGGCGTGATCGTGTTCGCGCACGACGTCGCCATCCGGCGGTACGCGGAACGGGACAACACGATCGTGCGGTGGACCGACGTGGAGCGCGGCGGCCACTTCGCCGCGCTGGAGGAGCCGGACCTGCTGCTGGCCGACGTCCGCGAGTTCTTCCGCGGGTACCGCTGACCGGGGGCGGCGCGCTCCCGCCCGGCCCCGGTTTGACCCGCGGGGCAGACTCGGGCCGGGCGGCCGGCGACGGCGCCGACCGGACAGTCGAAGGAGCGCGGATGAGTTCGCACGTCTACAACGTCACCGAGATCGTGGGCACCTCGACGACCAGCGTCGACGACGCCATCCGGACGGCGATCAAGCGCTCGGCGAAGACCCTGCGCAACCTGGACTGGTTCGAGACGACCGAGATCCGCGGGCACATCGAGAACGGCGAGATCGGGCACTTCCAGGTGACGCTGAAGGTCGGGTTCCGGCTCGAGGAGCTGCCGGAGGGCTGATCCCACCCGGGCCCTCAGCCGCGCAGGGTCCGCAGGATGCGCGCCAGGTCGGCGCGGTCGGCCTCGCTGAGGGCGCCGAAGAAGCCCTCGGCGTCGGCCGCCCGCGCCGCCCGGATCGCCTCGCCCACCCGGGTGCCCTCCGGCGTGGGCCGGATCAGCGTGGCGCGCCGGTCGTGCGGATCGGGCTGCCGCTCGACCAGCCCGCGGGCGGCCAGCGCGTCGACCACCTCGGTCGCCGAGCGCGGCACGATCCGCAGGTGCTCGGCCAGCCCGCTGAGCCGCATCGTGCCGTGCCGCAGCAGCACGCCCAGCGCCCTGGCCTGCGACGGGGTGACGTCCCAGGGCTCCAGGGCCTCGCGGGCGAGCTGGCGCAGTTGCCGCGCGACCCCCCGGAACAGCTCGGAGAGGGACTCGTCCTCGGCCACCGGAATACCGTACCCGTCCTCGGCGTTGCGACCTCATAATGAGGTTACCTCAGCACATTGCCCGGAGGCGCCGATGGAACCCGATCCCCAGAACCGACCACGCCGGTCCGATTCCCGCACCATCACCGCCGCCGAGAAGGCGCAGGCCCGCGAGGTCTCGCTGCGCCGCATCGGCCGGCTCTTCACCCCGCACCGCCGCCCACTGGTGGTCGTCGTCGCGATCATCGTCGCGTCCTCGGTGGTGGCCATGGCCTCGCCGTTCCTGCTCCGCGCGGTCATCGACACCGCGCTGCCCGAGCGCGACGTGGCCCTGCTGGCCTGGCTGACCGGCGGCATGGTCGCCGTCGCCGCGGTCACCGCCGCGCTCGGCGTCGTGCAGACCTGGCTGTCCACCAAGGTCGGCCAGCAGGTCATGCACCGCCTGCGCACCGACGTGTTCGCCCACCTGCAGCGCCAGTCGATCGCCTTCTTCACCCGCACCCGCACCGGCGAGGTGCAGTCGCGGATCACCAACGACATCGGCGGCATGCAGACCGTGGTCACCTCGACGGCCACGTCGGTGGCGTCCAACCTGACCACGGCCGTCGCCACCGCCGTGGCCATGGCCGCGCTGTCCTGGCAGCTCTCGCTCATCTCGCTGGTCGTGCTGCCGCCGGCGATCCAGCTGACCCGCCGGGTCGCCGGGATGCGCCGCCGGATCACCGCCGCCCAGCAGCGCGAGCTGGCCGACCTCAACGTCATCGTCGAGGAGGGGCTGTCGGTCAACGGCGCCCAGCTGGCCCGGACCATGGGCGCCGGACCGGCACTGGTCGCGCGGTTCACCGGCTCGTCCGAGCGGCTGATCGACCTGGAGCTGCGCGCGCAGCTGGCCGGGCGCTGGCGGATGGCCTCGACGAGCGTCATCTTCGCGGCCATCCCGGCGGTCATCTACCTGGGCGCCGGCCTGCCGGTCACCGGCGGGGGCATGACCATCGGCACCCTGATCGCGTTCACCACGTTGCAGGCCGGGCTGTTCCGGCCGTTGATGGGCCTGCTCAACGTGGGGGTGTCGCTGGTCAGCTCGCTGGCCCTGTTCGCCCGCATCTTCGAGTACCTGGACCTGCCGATCGACGTCGACGAGCCGGCCCGGCCGGTCCCGGTCGACCCGGCCCGGGTCCGCGGCCACGTCCGGCTCTCCGGGGTCGGCTTCACCCACCCCGGCAGCGACACCCCGGCGGTGGCCGGGGTCGACCTGGACGTCCCGGCCGGGACGGCGCTGGCGGTCGTCGGCGAGACCGGCTCGGGCAAGTCCACGCTGGCCGCGCTGATCGCCCGGCTGCACGACCCGGACGCCGGGCGGATCAGCATCGACGACGTCGACCTGCGCGACATGCGGCTGGCCGACCTGGCCGCGGTGGTCGGCGTGGTGAGCCAGGAGACCTACCTGCTGCACACCACCGTGCGGGAGAACCTGCGCTACGCCCGGCCCGACGCCACCGACGCCGAGATCGAGGCCGCCGCCCGCGCCGCGCGGGTCCACGACCTGATCGTCGGCCTGCCCGAGGGCTACGACACCGAGGTCGGCTCGCGCGGGCACCGCTTCTCCGGCGGGGAGAAGCAGCGCCTGGCCATCGCCCGCACCCTGCTCCGCGACCCGCGGGTGCTGGTCCTGGACGAGGCCACCAGCGCGCTGGACACCGAGACCGAACGCGCCGTGCAACGCGCCTTCGACGTGCTGGCCCGCGGCCGCACGACCATCACCATCGCCCACCGCCTCTCCACGGTCCGCCACGCCGACCGGATCGTGGTGCTCGACCACGGACGGATCGTCGAGGCGGGCACCCACGACGAGCTGGTCGCCACCGAGGGCCGCTACGCGGCACTCGCGGCCTGATCCCGTCCGCTCGCCGGTGCGGGGTGGAGCCTGCTCCACCCCCGGGTGGGCAGCCCACGGGATCGTCGGCGCGCCCGGCGGTTCGTAGCGTTCTCCTCGTCAGCACACGACGACCGAGGAGCCGAAGATGACCAGCCCGAACACCACCACCAGCCGCACCGCCACCCCCGCCCGCACCGGCCGCCCCGACACCCGGGTGCGGGCCGCCCTGTGGGTGCTGATCGTGCTGAGCGCGGCCGCCAACGCCGCCATCTCGATCACCGGCCTGGGGCTGCTGCCCCACCTGCTGTCCGGCCTGGTCTGCCTGGGCTTCGTCGTCGCCCTGGTCGTGGTGCACCGCCGCCGGTGAGCGACCGGGGAGATCCCGGTGGCCGTGTCGAGGACCCGGGCCCGGCTCCGACCGGGGGGTGACGGGCGGCGCGGTGCCGCCCGGCCGACGGAGGAGTCGACGATGAGCAGAGTCACCTGCGACATGGGGATCTCGGTGGACGGCTACGTGGCCGGCCCGGACCAGGGCCCGGACGCGCCGCTCGGCGAGGGGGTCGGCGACAGCCTGCACCAGTGGATGTTCTCCCAGCCCGAGCAGAACGCCGACGAGCTGGCCGGGCTGACCGCGGCCGGCGCGTTCGTGATGGGCCGCAACATGTTCGGCCCCGGCCGCGGCGAGTGGGACCTGGACTGGACGGGCTGGTGGGGGCCCGAGCCGCCGTACCACGCGCCGGTCTTCGTGCTCACGAACCACCCGCGGGAGCCGCTGCCGATGCGGGGCGGCACCACGTTCCACTTCGTCACCGGTGGGATCACCGAGGCGCTGGAGCGGGCGCGGGCCGCGGCGGGGGAGCAGGACGTCGCCGTCGCCGGGGGCGCCGCCACGGTCAACCAGTTCCTCGCCGCGGGCCTGCTGGACGAGCTGCGCCTGCACATCGCTCCGGTGCTGCTCGGCCGCGGCGAGCGGCTGTTCGAGGGGGTGGACCGGACCGACCTGGTGCAGGTCCGGACCCGGGCCACCGACCTGGTGACGCACGTGACCTACGAGGTGGCGAAACCCGCCCCGGCGGCCTAGATCGGGATGTTGGTGTGCCGGCCGCGGCGGTCCGGAACCGCGGCCAGCGCCCGGACCAGGTGCTCCCGGGTGCGGGCTGGCTCGACCACCGCGTCGACCACGCCGATCTCCAGCGCCCGGTCCACCCCGCCGGCGGTCCGGCGCTGCCGCTCGGCGAGCTCGGCGCGCAGGCGCTCGCGGGCCGGCCCGTCGGCCCGGCCCAGCTCCCGGCGGTGCAGGACGTCGACCGCGGCCTCCGGTCCCATCACGGCCACCTCGGCGTCGGGCCAGGCGAACACCGCGTCGGCGCCCAGCGAGCGCGAGTTCATCGCGATGTAGGCGCCGCCGTAGGCCTTGCGGGTGATCAGGGTGACCCGCGGGACGACCGCCTCGGCGAAGGCGTGCAGCAGCTTCGCCCCGCGCCGCACGACGCCCTCCCACTCCTGGGTCACGCCGGGCAGGTAGCCCGGCACATCGACCAGCACGGCCAGCGGCACCCCGAGCGCGTCGCACATGCGGACGAACCGGGCCGCCTTCTCCGCCGAGGGCGAGTCCAGGCAGCCGCCCTTGCGGATCGGGTTGTTGGCCACGACGCCCACCGTGCGCCCGGCCAGCCGGCCCAGGCCGACCACCATGTTGGGGGCCCAGTCCGGCAGCAGCTCGGCGAAGGTCGGCGAGCCCGGGTCCAGCAGGGCGTCCACCAGCGGGTGCACGTCGTAGGCCCGCCGCTTCGAGGCCGGCAGCAGCCGGCGCAGGTCGCACCCGCCGCCGCCCGCGGCGGGGTCGAAGCGCCCCGGGCGGCCGAGCAGCACGGCGAGGTCGCGCGCCCGCTGCAGGGCGTCGGCCTCGCAGGGCGCGGTGACGTGCGCGACGCCCGAGCGGCGGCCGTGCGCGGCCGGCCCGCCCAGGCTCGCCATGTCGATCAGCTCGCCGGTGACGCTGCGGGTGACGTCCGGCCCGGTGATGAACACCCGGGCGTCCTCGGACATGATCACCACGTCGGTGAGGGCGGGCCCGTAGGCCGCCGCTCCGGCCGCCGGCCCCAGCACGACCGAGAGCTGCGGCACCCGGCCGGAGGCCGCGGTGATCGCGGCGAACATCCGCCCGACCCCGTCCATGCTCCGCACGCCCTCGGTGAGCTGGGCCCCGCCGGAGTGCCACAGCCCGATGACCGGCCGCCGGGTGGCGTCGGCGACCCGGACGGCGTCGACCACGTGCCCGGCCCCGTCGGCGCCCAGCGCCCCGCCCTTGACCGTGGCGTCGGTGCAGAAGGCGATCACGTCGAGCCCGTCGACGCGGCCCTCGACGGCGTGCACGCCGGTCGTGTCCGGGTGGTGCAGCGGGACCGGGCTGCCGGGGTCCAGCAGCCGGGCCAGCCGCTGCGCGGGGGTGCGCGGATCGACCGGTGCCGTGGTCGCCGGGCCGTTCGCCACCCCGTTCACCGCTCTGGTCACCGCCCCGGTCACGAGGCCCTCCGGGTGGCCGGGCCGCCAGGGGTCGGTGGCACCAGGATCGCGATCGCCCGGTCCGCGGCCACCGCCTCCCCGTTGGCGACCAGCACCTCGGCGATGGTGCCGGCGCGGTCGACCAGCACCGGGATCTCCATCTTCATCGACTCCAGCAGGGCGACCGCGTCCCCCGCGGCGACCGGGTCCCCGGCGGCGACCTCCAGCCGCAGCACGGTCCCCGGGATCTCCGAGCAGATCTCGGTGCGCTCGCCGCCCGGCAGCGGCAGGACGGTCACGACCGCGCCCCCGCCGCCGCGGTCGAGGTCCAGGCCGACCCGACGAACCACGACCCGCAGCCGCCCGGGCCGACCTCGTCGACGTCGACCGCGGCGAACAGGTCCGCGAACGTCGAGCGGACCCGCCGGGCCCGGTCGGGCCACGTCAGGCTGTGCGACCAGACCACGACGGCCTCCGCCGCGCAGTGCTGCCGGACCCCTCTCAGCAACGGCGCCAGGTCGTCGTCGGTGGTGTCGGCCAGCGAGCCGACCGCGACCACGACGCCGGCGTCCGGCGCCGGGCCCGGCCGGGCCGGCGCCAGCGGGACGCCGCGCTCGGCGGCGTGCGCGCGGAGCCAGTCGTCCGGGGCGGACGGCCGGGCCGGGGGCGCGACCCGCAGCCGGTCGCAGGCGGGCTGCCGGGCGATCTCGTCGACCGCGACCCGCGCCGCCCAGTTGCTCAGGCAGGTGACGTCGCGGCGGGCGCAGGGCCCGGTCAGCGCGCGTCCCAGGTGGTGGTGCAGCGCGTCGCGCAGCGCGGTCCGCGGCCGGAGCTCCCAGAACCCGACCAGGTCGTCGACGGCGGCGGGTCCGGCGTGGGCCGCCGAGCCCGCCCGGGGGGAGCCGTTGTGGATCAGCACGACGTCACCTTCCTGACCTTCCTGACCTCACTTGTGGGTGCGGACCGGGCCGTCCGGCGGGGTGCGCCTGCCGGACGCTACGAAGGCGCCGGCGTCCCCGACAACCCCTATCAACGGCTTTCCGCGGTAGGGGGTGCCGGTAAATCCTGGAACCGTGGACGTGTAGTCGGGGTTACTGTTGGGTGTCTCTCCAGCGTATGTTTGCGGGTGCAATCACGAGCCCCGGGCGACACCGTGACAGATGCCATTGCTCGACTGCTCCGAATGTGGGGAAATCAACGGATCCGCAGCTCACGAGTCGCGTCTTGGCTGTGGGGGACGTACAGTCGTGCCTTGTTCCGATTGTCAGTTCCGCACGTTTTCGTGTCGTCGGGGGGCGTTCCGCCCGTTCCTGCTCGTGCATTCGGTTGGGGGATCAGTGCTTGTCGCCAGGCAGAAACAACTGCGTGAGCTGACGAGGCTCTACGACGAAGTGGTGGCCGGTGGCGCCCGCTGCGCCGTGATCAGCGGGCCGGTCGCGACGGGCAAGTCGTCCCTGCTCAGGGTGTTCACCCGGGCCCGGCGGCAGGCCGGGGCCCGGGTGCTGGCGTGCAAGGGTTCGGCGCTGGGCCGGGACGTGCCGCTCGGCCTCATCCGGCAGTTGACCGGGGTGCTGGCCGGGGGCCGGGCCGCCGAGCCGACCTTCCGCCGCCCGTTGCCGCAGGCGCTCGCCGCGGCCCTCGCCGACCTGGCCGCGGAGGCTCCGCTCGTGGTCAGCGTGGACGACGCGCAGTACGCCGATCCGGAGTCCATGTCGATCCTGCGCGACCTGCTGGAGAACCCGCCGGACGCCCGCGTCATGTTCGTCATCGCGGAGTCGTCGAACGTCGGCCCGGCCGGCGCCGGGTTCGACGTGGAGGCGCTGCCCGGCGCGGCCGGCACCTGCCTGCTGCTCGGCCTGCTCGACGAGCCCGAGGTGCGGGCCGTGGTGGCCCAGCAGGTGGGCCCGGCGGTGGAGTCCGACGTGCTGGACGTGCTCCGGATGGGCGGGGGCAACCCGCTGCTGACCCGCGCGCTGATCACCGACCTGATGGTCCGCCCCGACCCCCGGTTGCCGTACTACCGGCGGGCGGTGGCCCGGTGCCTGGAGCGCGGTGCCCCGGCGGCCCTGCGGGTGGCCCGGGCCGCGGCCGTGCTCGCCGCCTCCGACGCCGACGCCGGCGGGCTCGAACCGGCGCTGGACCGGATGCTCGCCTCCGACGCCCCCGACCTGCGCTGGGCGCTGGCCGACCTGCGGGCCACCGGGCTGTTCGACGAGCGCGACCGGTTCCGGCACGAGGTGGTCCGGGCGGTCGTGCTGGACGCCGTGCCGCCCGAGCAGCTCGACGAGCTCAACGCCCGGGCCCTGCAGGTCCGGCTCAGCCAGGGGGCCCCCAGCCGGCAGCTCGCCCGGCACGTGGTGACCGCCGGGCGGGTGCGCTCCCGCTGGGAGGTCGATGTGCTCCTGGACGCCGGCGACCAGGCCCTGATCACCGACGAGGTGGAGGAGGTGCTGGAGTACCTGCGGCTCGCCCGCACCGGCCCGGTGGACGCGCCGCAGCGCCACCGGATCGCGGCCGCGACGGTGCGGGTGTGGCTGCGGACCAACCCGGGCGCGGTGCGCGGCGACCTCGGGCCGCTGGTCGAGGCGTTCGCCGCGGGCCAGCTCGACGACGCCGACGCCAGCACCCTGCTGCGCGCGCTCGGGTGGAACGGCGAGGTGGAGCGGATCGCCGAGGTCGTGGAGCGGTCCGGCCAGGACGGGCGCACCCAGCCCGGACTGCCGTTCCTCACCGCCTGCCGGGCCCTGGTCAGCCGCTACCCGACCATCCGCCCGGTGGTCGAGGCGATGCACGGCCGGCTGGGCCCGTCGGCCGACGAGGCGCCCGCGGAGGAGTCGCCGTGGGCCACCGACGCGGCCCTGCTGGGCGTCCCGGACGGTCAGGACGTCGCCGCCGGGGCGCTGCGCTTCCTGACCGGCACGCCGCTCACCGACGCCACCGTCGACCGCATCGAGGTGGCCCTGCTCACCGCGGTCGCGCACGGGTACGTCGAGCAGGCCCGCAGCGCGTGCGACGAGCTGCTCGCCGAGGCGGCCCGGCGCGGGGCGCGGACCTGGACGGCGACCCTGCTGGCCGTGCGGGCCGAGATCGCGCTGCGGCTCGGCGACCTGCCGCGGGCCCACCACCTGGCCGAGCGGTCGATCGCGGCGATGCCCGGCCGGGCCTGGGGGGTCGCGGTGTGCGCGCCGCTGGCCACCTCGGTGTGCAGCGCGGTGGCGATGGGCGACCACGCCGCGGCCGCGCTGCGGCTGGAGACCCCGGTGCCCAACTCGGCGTTCCAGAGCCGGCTCGGCCTGCTGTACCTGCAGGCCAGGGGCCGCTACTACGAGGCGACCGGGCAGGTGGCCGCGGCCATGGGCGACTTCCGGTTCTGCGCCATGCTGGTGCGCGAGTGGGGGCTGGACGACCCCTCGGTCGTGCCGTGGCGGTCGGACACGGCCCGGGTGCACCTGCGCCTCGGCGCCGCCGACCAGGCCCGCGAACTGCTCGACGAGGAGCTGGACCGGGTCGCCCCGGACGACCACCGGAGCCGGGGCCGGGCCCTGGTGCTGCGCGCCGAGGCGGCCGACGCGTTCTCCCGCCCCCGGCTGCTGGAGCAGGCGGTCGAGCTGCTGCGCCGCTCCGGGGACCGGTTCCTGCTGCAGCGGGCGGAGTCCGCGCTCGGCCGGACCGGGCAGCCGGGCGTCCGGCGGGTCCGGGACGCGGCGCCGCCCGCCGCGCTGCGCCCGACCGCGATCGCCCAGCCGGTCCCCGAGCCGCCCGCGGTCGCCCTGGCCGAGGCCCGGACCCGGGGCCTGCTCACCGACTGCGAGCTGCGCGTCGCGGAGCTGGCCGCGCAGGGGCGCAGCAACAAGGAGATCTCCCGGCAGGCCTTCATCACGGTGAGCACCGTCGAGCAGCACCTGACCAAGGTCTACCGCAAGCTGCGCATCCGGGGCCGCGCGGAACTGCCGGCGTGCCTGCAGGAGGCCCGGTTGGACGCGGCCGTGTCGTGATGCGCTGGTGACGGTGAGCCGACGGTCCCGACCGCCCGCCCGGTCCCGGCCGGGCGGGCGCGACGACGTGCCGCTGAGCCTGCGCCGGGTGCACGCCCTGCCCCGCCCGGCGTCCGCGCGCGAGGTGTGGGACCTCACCGTCGCGACCGGCGAGGTGGTGGCGCTGGCCGGGCGCGCCGGGTCGGGCAAGTCCACCCTGGTCGACGTGCTGCTCGGGCGGGCCCGCCCGGACCGGGGCACCGTGCGGGTCTTCGGCCGCCCGCCGGCCGCGGCCACCGCGGCCGGCCTGGTCGACGGGCTGGGTCGGCTCACAGTGCAGCAGCGGGCGGGCGTCGTCGGCGCGGTGGTGGCCGAGCTGACCGCGGGCACCGGCCGGACGCCGGACGAGGTGCTCGCCACCGTGGGCCTCGCCGACCGGGCCGACCGGTCGGTGCGGTCGCTGTCGGTCGGCGAGCGGCTGCGGGTCCGGCTCGGGGCCGCCCTGGCCCGGTCCGCGCCGCTGCTCGTGCTCGACGATCCGACCGCCGAGCTGGACGGCACCGACCTGCACGAGTTCGGCCGCACCGCCCGCGCGCACGCCGAGCGCGGGCGCACCATCGTGCTCACCTGCCGGCGGCTGCAGGACGCCGCGGCCTGCGCCGAGCGGCTGGTCGTGGTCGAGCGGGGGCGGCTGGTGGCCGACACCGGCCGGCTCGCCGACCACCACCGGCTGCGGTCGCTGCGCCGGCTCACCGCCCGGGTCGGCGGCGCGCTGCCGGTGGACGTGCTGGCGCTGCCGGCCGTCCGGTCGGCGGTGGTCACCGGCGACCGGCTCAGCGTGCTCAGCGCCGACGGCGACGCGACGCTGCGCGCGCTGCTCGTCCGCTACCCGCAGGCGACCTCGATCGCGATCGTCGAACCCACCCTGCCGGACCTGCTGGTGGCGTTCAGCGGGCCCGGGTGAGGGGGCGCGCGGTGGTCGTCGGGAGCGCGCCCGCGGACCGGAGTCGCCCCGGCCGGCTCGGTTATCGTGGGCCGGTGTCACTCGGGGGCTCCATGCGGTGGCACGCGCGCGCGTCCAGCGGCCCGCACGACACCGGCCGCCCGCGCGCGTTGTCCACAGTGGCCGCGGCCCTGTTCACCCTCTCGCTGATCCCGGCGTGGGTCCACGCCGTGCGGGAGGTCGCACCCGGCCACCGGACCGTCGCGGTGGTCGTCTGCGTGGTCTACGCCGTGGCCTGCGTGGTCGCCGTCCCGCTCGCCCGCCGGCTGACGCTGCCGGCGCAGGTGGGCACCTGCGTGGTCCTGCTCGGCACCGGGCTGGCGTTCGTCGGGCTGTCCGGGCTGTCCAACTCCTGGATCGTGCTGCCCGCACTGGGCATCGTCGCCGCGCTGATGCCCATCACGGTCACCGCGGTGGTCACCGCGGTGACCGCCACCGCGCTGCTCGCCGCGGCCGCGATCAGCGGGACGCTGGCCGTGCAGTTCACCAACATCGTCATCATCGTCGCGGTCACCGCGGCCGCGGCGCTGATCGTCAACCTGGTCGAGCTGAACGCCGACCTGCGGGAGGCCCGCGGCCAGATCGCCACCCTGGCGGTGGTGAAGGAGCGCGAGCGAATCGCCCGCGACCTGCACGACATCCTCGGCCACAGCCTGACCACGGTCGCGCTCAAGGCCGGCCTCGCCCGCCGGGTGCTCGACGCCGGCGACCCGGACCGGGCCGCGGTGCAGATCGCCGACGTCGAGCGGCTGGTCCAGCAGGCGCTGACCGACCTGCGGGCCACGGTCTCGGACTACAAGGAGATCACCCTGGCCACCGAACTGGCGGTGGGCGCGGAGGTGCTGCGCGCGGCCGGGGTGTCCGCCGACCTGCCCACCGCCAGCGACACCGTCGACTCGCGGCTGCAGGGCGTGTTCGGCTTCGTGCTGCGCGAGGCCATCACCAACGTGGTCCGGCACGGCTCGGCCCGGCACGTCGTCGTGCGGCTGACCGAGTCCAGCATCACCATCTCCAACGACGGCCCGATCGGCGTGCCCGCGCCGATGGGCAACGGCCTGCGCGGACTGGAGGAGCGGATGGCAGCGGTGGACGGCACGCTGATCGCCGGGCCCGGCCCGTACGACGGGTTCGTCGTCCGGGCGGAGGCCCCGCTGGAGCCGGGGACCGGCGCCGACGCGCCGGCGCCCGGCGGGCCCGCCGGAGCGGCGCCGTGATCCGGGTGGTGGTCGCCGACGACCAGGCGCTGGTCCGCGGCGCGCTGGCGATGGTGCTGGACCTGGAGTCCGACATCGAGGTGGTCGGCGAGGCCAGCTCGGGCGACGAGCTGATCGCCATGGCGCACCGCGAGCAGCCGGACATCGCGCTGGTGGACGTGCACATGCCGGACACCGACGGGCTCACCGCGGCCGCCCGGATGCGCCGCGAGCTGCCCGACTGCCGGGTGGTGATCTGCACGACCTTCGGCCGGCCGGGCTACCTGCTGCGGGCGATGGAGGCCGGGGCGTTCGGCTTCATCGTGAAGAACTCGACCCCGGAGAGCCTGGTGGCCGCGGTCCGCAAGGTCGCGGCGGGGCTGCGGGTGGTCGATCCGGCGCTGGCCGCGGAGTCGATGATGAGCGGTTCCAACCCGCTGACCGAGCGGGAGCGCCAGGTGCTCAGCTGCGCCGCCGATGGCGTCACCGTGGACCGGATCGCCCGGCGCCTGCACCTGTCGAACGGGACCGTGCGCAACCACCTGTCCGCGGTGATCGGCAAGACCGGGGCGAGCACCCGCGGCGAGGCGTTCAAGATCGCTGAGGAGCGCGGCTGGCTGTGACCGGCCGCGCTGCCGGACCGTGCGCGGACCGGTGGCGCGCGGACCGGCGCGGTCAGCCGGCCGGGGCCAGGCAGGCGCGCGACCAGTCCCGGTGGCGGCGGTACCAGTCGACGGTGCCCGCGATGCCCTCGGCGAACCCGACGCGCGGGGCGTAGCCGATCTCCCGGGCGGCCTTGCCGTCGTCCAGCGCGTAGCGCCGGTCGTGCCCGGGGCGGTCCTCGACCCGCCGGACCAGCGCCGGGTCGGCGCCGGTCAGCTCCAGCAGGGTGCGGGTCAGCTCCAGGTTGGTCAGCGCGGTGCCGCCGCCGAGGTGGTACACCTCGCCCGGGCGGCCCCGCTCGGCGACCAGCGCCACCCCCTGGCAGTGGTCGGTGACGTGCACCCACTCGCGCTCGTTTCCGCCGTCGCCGTAGAGCGGCACCGGGTCGCCGTCCAGCAGCCGGTTGACGAACAGCGGGATGACCTTCTCCGGGAACTGGTAGGGCCCGTAGTTGTTGGAGCAGCGGGTGATCCGCACGTCCAGGCCGTGGGTGCGGTGGAAGGCGCGGGCCAGCAGGTCCGCCCCGGCCTTGGACGCCGCGTACGGCGAGTTGGGCGCCAATGGCTGGTCCTCGGTCCAGGCGCCGGCGGCGATCGAGCCGTACACCTCGTCCGTGGAGACCTGCACGAACCGGCCCACCCCGGCGTCGAGCGCGGCCTGCAGCAGCACCTGGGTGCCGGCGACGTTGGTGGCGACGAACTCGGCCGCGCCGGTGATCGAGCGGTCCACGTGCGACTCGGCGGCGAAGTGCACGACCAGGTCGGTGCCGGGCAGCACCGCCCGGACGGCCGCGGCGTCGCAGATGTCGGCCCGGACGAACCGCAGCCGGGGGTGGTCGGCGACCTCGGCGAGGTTCGCCCGGTTGCCGGCGTAGGTGAGCTTGTCGAGCACCACGATGCGGGCGCCGGCCAGTTCGGGGTAGTCGCCGGCGAGCGCGCGGCGGGTGAACTCCGAGCCGATGAACCCGGCGCCGCCGGTCACCACGACCTTCATCCCACCGCTCCCAGGGTCGGGACCACGCCGTAGCCCGCGGCGACCTCGGAGGCCACGTTCTGCACGTAGTGCCCGTAGCCGGTGCCGGTGAACCGGCCGCCCAGGTGGGCGCACTGCTCGGAGTCGATGAAGCCCATCCGCAGGGCGATCTCCTCCAGGCAGGCGATCCGCACCCCCTGCCGGTGCTCCAGGGCCTGCACGTACTGGCCGGCCTGCAGCAGCGAGTCGTGGGTGCCGGTGTCCAGCCAGGCGAACCCCCGGCCCAGGTCGACCAGCCGGGCCCGGCCGCGGTCGAGGTAGACCCGGTTGACGTCGGTGATCTCCAGCTCGCCGCGGCCCGAGGGCCGCACCCCGGCGGCGATCTCGACGACGTCGTTGTCGTAGACGTACAGCCCGGTGATGGCCCGGTTGGTGCGCGGCCGGGCCGGCTTCTCCTCCAGCGAGACCAGCCGGCCGTGCTCGTCGGCCTCGCCGACCCCGTACCGGTGCGGGTCGCTCACCCCGTAGCCGAACAGCACGCAGCCCTGCGGGGCCCGGCAGTGCTCCTGCAGGGTCTCCGACAGCCCGTGGCCGTGGAAGATGTTGTCGCCCAGGATCAGCGCGACGTCGTCGTCGCCGATGTGGTCGGCGCCCAGGACCAGCGCCTCGGCGATGCCCCGGGGGCGCTCCTGCTGGGCGTAGTCGATCCGCAACCCGAGCTGCGCGCCGTTGCCGAACAGGCTGCGGAACGCCGGCAGGTCGCGCGGCGTGGAGATGATCAGGATCTCCTGGATGCCGGCCAGCATCAGGGTGGACAGCGGATAGTAGATCATCGGTTTGTCGTAGACCGGCATCAACTGCTTGGAGACCGCGATGGTCGCCGGATGCAGCCGGGTTCCGGTACCACCGGCGAGCACGATCCCCTTCATGCAGAACCACTCCAGTCCGATTTCCGGTTCGTGATCGGTGAGCCGGACGGTAGGGCCGCCGGGGGGTGCGCGACCAGCGTCCCGGGGAGATGTAGGGGCGGTCCGCGGGGATCACTGGGGTGTCCGGACCGTGGTCCGGGACGAGTGCTCTGACCAGCCTGGGGTTGTCCCCTCGCTGGCATGTGGACCCCTAGTGCGGGGCCACGTCAGGGGTTGTCGGTAGGGGTGTCGCGGCCGTTACGTTCGGTGGGCGCCGCGGTGGGTGCTCGCGGCCCGCGATGCGCTCCGGGTGTGCACCGGAAATGTCTCCACGGTCTGTCGGGTGAGGGAGAAGAATGGCTGACGGAAAGGGTCGGACGGCCGGGGTGGCGGTTGTCGGAATGGCCTGCCGGCTGCCCGGGGCGCCGGATCCGACATCGTTCTGGGACGTCCTGCGGTCCGGTCGGGAGACCATCGCCGACGCGCCCGCCGACCGCTGGGACCCGGTCGCCGACGGCCGCGCGCCCCGCCGCGGCGGCTACCTCGACGCGGTGGACCTGTTCGACCCGGGCTTCTTCGGCGTCTCGCCGCGGGAGGCCGCCGCGATGGACCCGCACCAGCGGCTGGCCCTGGAGCTGGGCTGGGAGGCGCTGGAGGACGCCGGCATCCCGTCGGCGGCCTGCGCCGGGCGCCCGGTCGCGGTGCTGCTCGGGGCGATCTGGGACGACTACGCGACCCTGCTGCGCCGCGGTGGCACCGCCCCGGCCGGTCCGCACGCGGTCACCGGGCTGCACCGCAGCCTGATCGCCAACCGGCTGTCCCACGTGCTGGGGCTGACCGGCCCCAGCGCGGTGGTCGACTGCGGGCAGTCCTCGTCGCTGGCCGCGGTGCACCTGGCCTGCGCGGCGATCGCCCGCGGCGAGGCCGACCTGGCCCTGGCCGGCGGGGTGAACCTGAACCTGGCCGCGGAGAGCCTGCTGGCCACCGCCGGCTTCGGGGCGCTGTCGCCGGACGGGCGTTGCTACACCTTCGACGCCCGCGCCAACGGCTACGTCCGCGGCGAGGGCGGCGGCGTGGTGGTGCTCAAGGCACTGGACGCGGCGCTGGCCGACGGCGACCGCGTCTACTGCGTCGTCGCCGGGTCGGCGGTCAACAACGACGGCGGCGGCGCCGGGCTGACCGTGCCCAGCGCGGCGGGCCAGGAGGCGGTGCTGCGGGCCGCGCACGCCCGGGCCGGGTCCGACCCGGCCCGCGTGCAGTACGTGGAGCTGCACGGCACCGGCACCCCTACCGGCGACCCGGTCGAGGCCGCCGCCCTCGGCGCCGCGCTGGGCGCGCTGCCCGGTCGGACCGAGCCGCTGCTGGTGGGCTCGGCCAAGACCAACGTCGGGCACCTGGAGGGTGCGGCCGGGATCACCGGGCTGATCAAGACCGCGCTCGCGCTGCACCACCGCGAGCTGCCGGCCAGCCTGAACTTCGTCGAGCCGAACCCGGCCGCCGGCCTGGACGCGGCCGGGCTGCGGGTGGTCACCGCGACCGTGCCGTGGCCGGCCGCCGAGCCGGGCCGGACAGCCGGGGTGTCGTCGTTCGGCATGGGTGGCACCAACTGCCACGTCGCGCTGGTGGAGGCGCCGCCGGCGTCCGGGCCCGCCGCCGGGTCGGCGACCGCCGCCCCGCCGGTGCTGCCCTGGGTGCTCTCGGCGCGTTCGGCGACCGCCCTGCGCGCGCAGTCCGCGGCGCTGGTCGCCGCGGTCGAGGGGGACGGCCGGGCCTCGGCGCTGGACGTCGGGTTCTCGCTGGCCACCACCCGGGCCGCGCTGGAGCACCGGCTGGTGGTCACCGGCCGGGACCGGGCGGAGCTGCTCACCGCCCTGCGCGGGCACGCCGCCGACGAGCCGGTGACGGCGGTCGAGGCGCGCGCCGCGCAGGCGTCCACGGCGGTGCTGTTCAGCGGGCAGGGGGCGCAGCGCGCCGGCATGGGCCGCGGCGCCCATGCCGCGTTCCCGGTCTACGCGCGCGCTTTCGACGAGGTCTGCGCGGCCTTCGACGGTCACCTGGACCGGTCGCTGCGCGCGCTGGTGCTCGCCGACCCCGACGGCCCGGACGCGGCGCTGCTGGACCGCACCGAGTACACCCAACCCGCGCTGTTCGCGGTGGAGACCGCGCTGTACCGGCTGGCCGAGAGCTGGGGGCTGCGCCCGGACGCGCTGCTCGGGCACTCGATCGGCGAGATCGTCGCCGCGCACGTCGCCGGGGTGCTGTCGCTGGCCGATGCGGCGGCGCTGGTCGCCGCGCGCGGGCGGCTGATGCAGGCGCTGCCCGCGGGCGGCGCG
>JASLAP010000595.1 GCA_030147065.1 Pseudonocardia sp.
GCCGAGGCGGTGGCCGACGACGAGGCGCCGCTGGAGCACTGGCGGGCCGAGCGCGACGCCGTGCGGGCCGACCTGCTCGAGCACGGCTACGACGCCGGGCGCGGCGCGTTCGTGCAGAGCTACCGGGCCACCAACCTCGACGCCGCCCTGCTGCACGTGCCGCTGCTGGGGTTCCTCGACGCCGACGATCCGCGGGCGAGGTCCACCGTGGCGGCGATCGACGCCGAGCTCGGCGAGGCGGGCTACCTGCTGCACCGCTACGACCCGGTCGCCACCGGGGACGGGATCGGCGAGCCGGAGGGGGCGTTCCTGCTCTCGTCGTTCGAGATGGTCTCGGTGCTGGCGCTGGATGGACGGGTGGACGAGGCCGGCCGCCGGTTCGCCGAGCTGTGCGCGCGGTCCGGCCCGTTCGGCCTGTTCTCCGAGGAGATGGCCGCCGACGGCACCCCGCTGGGCAACTACCCCCAGGCCTTCACCCACCTCGGGCTGATCGTGGCCGCGCTCAACCTCGACCAGGCCGGTCCGCGCGAGGCGCTGCACAGCTGGGCCGACCGGCACCGGTCCGCAGCCCGGGCGTGAGGCGGTTCACCGCGGCTACTGGAACGATCCAGAAGATCGTCGCGCTGTACCGGGTGTGATGCCCACGCAGAACAGCACCCAGAACCGGAGGACCCCGATGACCGACCGCATCCGCCACCTGCTCCGCCGCCTCGACGGCTGGACGCTGACGGTGTTCAACCCCTACCTGCCCTCCGACCACCGATCGTGATCGGTTCCCCGGGGGCTCACCGCCGAGCCCCCGGTCCCCGCCGGCGCGACCGCTACGTCGAGGAGTCCGACTCCGAGCGGGCCGCGCGGTCGGCCACCACGATCGGCGGGCGCAGCCACACCCACAGCACGAACCCGGCCGCCGCCACCAGCATGACGAGCCCGGTCCACAGGTTGATGTCGATGCCGCCGGCCTTGTCCAGGTCGGCCCGACTGGTGCCGAGCAGCCCGAGCACGGTCAGCACCACTCCGTAGACCCCGAACAGCAGCGCGATCACCGACCGCAGGTCGAACAGGGCCGCCAGGGTCGACGCCTTCATCGCTTGTCCTCCTCGTCGACCGGGATCACGGGACCAACAGGTAGAGCACGGCGGTGAGCACGAGCACCGCACCGCCCAGCAGTGCCGGCGAGCGGAACCAGCCGGCGTCGTCACCGGTGGTCTCGTGGCTGCGGCTCGCCTTCGGGGTCAACTGCCAGACCAGCCCGACCAGCTCGGCCTCCGGCTTCGGTCTGGTGACCATGGTGACGACCACGGCGACCGCGATGCCGAACACGAACGCCGCGCTGGCCCCGATGAACGCCCCGGCCTGCGCGGACACCGCCAGCACGCCGGTGCGCACCAACACGTCGACGACGACCGCGGCGATCGTGCCGGAGACCAGCCCGGTCCAGCCGGCGGGGCCGGACATCCGCTTCCAGAACAGGCCCAGGATGAAGATCGCGAACAGCGGGGCGTTGAAGAAGCTGAACAGCGACTGGATGTAGTCCATCAGGTTCTGGTAGCTGCCGGCGATGAACGCCGTGCCGATGGCCAGCAGGCAGCCGACCACCGTGACGGCGCGGCCGACCCGCAGGTAGTACGCGTCCTCACGGCCCGGCCGGATCCAGTCCTGCCAGATGTCGTAGGTGAACACCGTGTTCAACGAGCTGACGTTCGCCGCCATGCCGGCCATGAACGCGGCCAGCAGCCCGGCGACAGCCACGCCCAGGATGCCGTTCGGCAGCACCTCGCCCATCAGCAGCGTCAGGGCGTTGTTGTAGGAGACGTCGGTCTGGCCGCCGGCCTTGAGCGTGGTCAACTGCGGCACCAGCACCGCGGCGATCATGCCGGGGATCACGATCACGATCGGGATCAGCGCCTTCGGGAACGCGCCGATGATCGGGGTCCGCCGGGCCGCGGACATGCTCTTGGCCGACAGGGCGCGCTGCACCTCGGCGAAGTTCGTCGTCCAGTAGCCGAACGACAGCACGAACCCGAGGCCGAACACGATGCCCAGCACCGACAGGAAGGCGTTCGGGATCTCGGTCAGCGTCGTGCCCGGCCAGGACGACAGCTCCTCGGCCCCGCCTACCTCGGTGATCCGCTGCTGCAGCCCGGTCCACCCGCCGACCCGGGCCAGCCCGGCCACGGTCAGCGGGATGAGCAGCGCCAGGATCACGAAGAACTGCAGCACCTCGTTGTAGATCGCCGCGGACAGCCCGCCCAGGAAGGTGTAGCTCAGCACCACCAGCGCGGCGATCGGGATCGCCAGCTGCAGCGACCAGCCCAGCAGCGCCTCGAGCACCAGCCCGAGCGCGAACAGGTTCACCCCGGCGATCAGCACCGAGGCCAGCGCGAAGGTCACCGCGTTGACCCGCTGGGTGGTGGTGTTGAACCGCATGCGCAGGAACTCCGGCACGCTGCGGGCCTTGCTGCCGTAGTAGAACGGCATCATCACGATGCCCAGGAACACCATCGCCGGGATGGCGCCGATCCAGTAGTAGTGCACGGTCGGGATGCCGTACTGGGCGCCGTTGGCGGTCATCCCGATCAGCTCGATCGCGCCGAGGTTGGCCGCGATGAACGCCAGCCCGGTGACCCAGGCCGGCAGCGACCGGCCGGACAGCAGGAAGTCCAGGCTGGAGGAGATCGACCGGCGCGCGATGAACCCGATGCCCAGGACCAGCACGAAGTAGAACGCCACGAGCACGTAGTCCAGCGCCGAGGTATCCAGCCGCTGGTCCGTCTGCGCCAGCACCGTCATGCCCGCCCACCCCTCTCGCCCCGACGCGTCGGCGGAATCTTGCGCGCCGCGCGCCACATGCGCCACAGGAAGCACGGGATCGGTCCCGGGAGTCACCGGATGGAGCGCGCTACTGCCCTGGACGGCCGATCGGAACGATCGACTTGGCGAAGCAGCGGCTGTTCGGGTCCTCGCGGTAGACGCCGAAGTTCGGGATCCGGTGGTAGCCCGAACTCGTGTACAGCGCGATGGCCTCCGGCTGCGCCGTCCCGGTCTCCAGGACCAGCCGTCGCCGCCCCGCCTCGGCCGCGGAGCGCTCCAGCTCGGCGAGCAGGGAGCGGGCGAAGCCGCGGCCGCGGTGCCCCTCGCGCACGTACATCCGCTTGAGCTCGGCGTCGCCGGCGCGCAGCGCCGGGTCTCCCCCGTCGCGGGCCCGCCAGCCGCCGCAGGCCACCGGCTCGTCGCCGGCCGGACCCGTCGCGTAGCCGACGACGAAGTGGCCCAACGGCGGGGCGAACTCCGCGGTGTCCACCGGGGTCGTGTCGCCGTCGTCGCCGTAGCGGTCCCGGTAGATCTGCTGCAGCTCCTCGATCAGCAGCAGTGCCAGCGGGTGGTCGAAGGGTGTGGGGCGGAGGTCGAGAGTGGTGCGCACCCCGGCATGGTCACCCGCGACCGGTCACTCACGCACGCGCCTTTGCCTTCTGCCGCCAGCCGGTCAGGGCGCGCTCGGTGTAGCCGTTGGGCTCGGTCCGCCCGGAGAACACCAGTTCCAGCGCGGCCTGGAAGGACTCGCTGTCGTCGAGGTCCTTGGCCATCGGCCGGTAGCCGGGCTCGCCG
>JASLAP010000615.1 GCA_030147065.1 Pseudonocardia sp.
GGCGGCTTGGGCCGGAACACCGAGGCGGCCAGGTCGGCGAAGGTCGCCGGGTCGACCCCGAGCAGCACCTCGGGCAGCAGCGCGGCGAACCGCTCCTCCAGCGCCACCGAGCGCGGGAACCGGCGCTGCGCCCCGGCCTCCAGCTCCACGAACAGCCCGGCGACGCGCTTGTAGGCGCGGTACTGCAGCAGCCGGGCGAACAGCAGGTCGCGGGCCTCCAGCAGGGCCAGGTCCTCGGCGTCCTCGACCTCGGCGTCGGGCAGCAGCCGGGCGGCCTTGAGGTCGAGCAGGGTGGCCGCGACGACCAGGAACTCGGTGGTCTCGTTCAGGTCGGCGTCGTCGCCGAGCGCGGTGAGGTGGGCGATGAAGTCGTCGGTGACGGTGTGCAGGGCCATCTCGGTGATGTCCAGCTGGTGCTTGCCGATCAGCTGGAGCAGCAGGTCGAACGGGCCCTCGAAGTTGTGCAGCCGGACCTGGAACCGCGCCCGGACCGGGCCGGCGGGGATCGGCAGGTCGTCCTCGACCAGCGTCACCGGGCGATGACCTCGCGGGCCAGCAGCCGGTAGGCGGCCGCCCCGGCGGACGCCGGCGCCCAGGTGGTGATCGGCTCGCCGGCCACGGTGGTCTCCGGGAACCGCACCGTGCGGTTGATCGTGGCCTCGAACACCAGCTCGCCGAACGCCTCGATGACCCGCTGGCGCACCTCCCGGGTGTGCAGGGTGCGCGGGTCGAACATGGTGGCCAGGATGCCGAGGATCTTCAGGTCCGGGTTGAGCCGGTCGGTGACCTTGTCGATGGTGTCCATCAGCAGCGCCACCCCGCGCAGGCTGAAGAACTCGCAGGCCAGCGGGATCAGGATGCGGTCGGCGCAGGCCAGCGCGTTGATCGTGAGCAGGCCGAGCGAGGGCTGGCAGTCGATCAGCACGTAGTCGTAGCGGTCGAGCACCGGCTTGATCGCCCGGCCCAGCGCCTGCTCGCGGCCGACCTCGGTGACCAGCTGGACCTCGGCCGCGGACAGGTCGATGTTGCTGGGCAGCAGGTCCATGCCCTCGACCACGGTCGGCCGGATGATCTCGTCGATCTCCGCGTCGCGCTCCATGAGCAGGTTGTAGATGGTGGCGTCCAGCTCGTGCGCGGGAACGCCGAGCCCGACCGAGAGCGCGCCCTGCGGGTCGAAGTCGACCAGCAGCACCCGGCGGCCGTACTCGGCGAGCGCGGCGCCGAGGTTGATGGTCGAGGTGGTCTTGCCGACCCCGCCCTTCTGGTTGGCCACCGCGACGATGCAGGCCGGGCCGTGCTCGGTCAGCGGCGCGGGCTCGGGCACCGCGGCCCGCGGCGCCGGGACCGCGTCCACGTCGGGGTCGACCTCGGGTTCGGTCTCGGGGGTGTCCTCGGGCAGGTCGTGGTCCGCGGTGACGCCCATGTCGCCCCCGAACGGCTCCGGGCGCGCGTCCGGGGGCCGTGGTGTCTCCATGCCGGCTCCGGTCCTCTCGCGGGCGGCCCTGGTCGTGGGGCCGGTCCGGGCAGCGTAGGAGGCGTCGGCGACGACCGGCAACGCGCCCCGCCGTGGGAGGGCCCGCAGATCCGCCGGACGGCGGTTCCGCCGGCCCCGCGTGGTCGGGCCGGCGTAGCGGTCTGCTCCGGGCGTCGGCCCCCCGCGGTCACACCTCGGCGTCGCGCTCCAGCGCCGCCAGCCGGTTCTCGATGCTGCGCAGCGTGGCCAGGATCTGCGGCAGCAGCTCGCGCTCGGCCCGGAAGGTCGCCCCGTCGGCGTTCATGGTGTAGCCGAACAGGGTGTCCGCACCGCCGTTGGGGATGGGTCCGCCCTGCGGGCCGCGCCGGTTCGGCAGCGCCCCGGTGGTCTGGAAGTGGATCTCGGCGAGCATCCGGGCCTCGTCCGCGTTCAACTCTGCCTCCTGGGCGGCACGGTCGTTGATGGTGGGGATGGCGGCGTGGGCGAACCGGCCGGGGCAGCTGGTGCCGGCCCCGGGGGCGTCGCGGTGGCCGCCGGTCAGCCGGGGCGCGGTCCACCAGCCCCGGTCGTGGCCCTCGCGCAGCAGCGCGACGACCGAGTCCAGCTGGGCCGGCGTCGGCGGGCCGACGTCGTAGTTGCCGACCAGGCAGATGGCCCGGGACACGCTGTTGCGCCCGCCGGTGTGCGCACCGCGCCGCCCGATGCCGTGGCCCTCGTGGACCCGTCCGCTGGGGGTGATCGCGAAGGTGTAGCTGATCCCGCCGCCGAAGCGCTGCTGGCCGATGTCCTCCAGGACCCGGACGGCGGCCGCGTCCGGCCCAGGCGCCGCCGCGACGCCCGGGGCGGTGGTGACGGAGTGGTGCAGCCACACCTCGCCGACCGGAAGCGGCGCGGGGCCGAAGCCGGGTGCGTGGCGGGCTCCCCACTCGGCCCGCGGGATGATCCTCACGCTGCGGACCTCGGCGGTGACGCGGTGGTTGTCACCCTCTCGCGATACCCCGCAGACGGCCGGTCGACCCGGCTCGGCCGACGGCATCCCGGCCGCTCCGCCACAGCCGTCCGGTCCCACCCCGTTCGGCCGGACGGCCGTTCCGCACCGACGAGCGGCGGGGTCGTGAGCGAGTTTCATGGCTATGGGCATGAAACTCACTCACGAGCGGTTCACGCCAGGGCGCGGGGGTGGGAGGTGGCGTAGACCTCGCGCAGGGTGTCCACGGTGACGTGGGTGTAGAGCTGGGTGGTGCTGACCGAGGCGTGCCCGAGCAGCTCCTGCACCACCCGGACGTCGGCGCCGCCGGCCAGCAGGTGGGTGGCGAAGCAGTGCCGCAGGGTGTGCGGGGAGATCGGCACCGCCCCCGCCACCCCGGACACCTCGGCCGCCGCGCGCAGCACGTGCCAGGCGCTCTGCCGGGACAGCCGCCCGCCGCGGGCGTTGAGCAGCAGCGCCGGGGTCCCCCGGCCGCGGGCGGCCAGCGCCGGGCGGGCGCGCACCAGGTAGTCGTCCACCGCGCGCAGCGCGGGCCGGCCGACCGGGACGATCCGCTGCCGGCCGCCCTTGCCGTTCAGCAGCACGGTCCGGTGCTCGACGTCGAGGTCGTCGCGGTCGATCCCGACCGCCTCGGAGATCCGGGCGCCGGTGGAGTACAGCAGCTCCAGCAGCGCCCGGTCGCGCAACGGGATCGGGCCGTCGCCGACGCAGCCGGCCAGCAGCTGGTCGACCTGGTCGATCGACAGCGCCCGGGGCAGCCGCAGCGGCAGCGCCGGCGGGGTGACCTGGCGGGCGACGTCGTCGACGACCATGCCGTCGCGCGCGGCGAACCGGTGCAGGCCGCGCACGGCGGCCAGCGCCCGCGCCGCCGACGACGCGGCCAGCGGGGTCGGCCCGCTGCGCAGGGCGGCCACGAAGTCGCTGACGTCGGCCTCCCGGACCGCGGCCAGGTCGTCGACCCCGCGCCCGGCCAGGTGGTCGAGGTAGCGGCGCAGGTCGCCGGCGTAGGACCGCAGCGTGTTGGCCGAGCTGCCGCGCTCGACGGTCAGGTGGTGCAGGAACGCCTGCACCGCGGCGTCCGGGGTCACGTCAGGGCGGGGATGACCTCGCGCTCGAACAGCTCGACGCCGCTCGGGTCGTGCACGGCGTCGGGGAAGTAGCAGATCGGGTAGGTCATCCCGGCCTCGCGCATCGCGCCGAGCTGCTCCACGATCTGCTGCGGGGTGCCGAACGCGGAGGTGCGGTACATGCCCGCGTAGCGCTCCAGCTGCTGGGCCGGCACCAGCGGCGCGAGCCGGGCGAGGATGGCGTCGAGCCGCTCGCGGGCCTGCGCCTCGGTGGCCCCGATGACCACGTTGTAGTTCGACGAGCGGGTGATGGCGTCGAAGTCGGTGCCGACCTCGGCGCAGTGCTCGGCCAGCAGCCGGGACTTGTGGGTGAAGCCCTCCAGCGTGCCGTCGAAGTTGGTGTACTGGGCGTACTTCGCCGCGATCCGCAGGGTGACCTTCTCCCCGCCGCCGGCGATCCAGGTCGGGATCCCGCCCTCCTGCAGCGGCAGCGGGCGCACGATGGCCCCGTCGACCCGGTAGTGCTCGCCGTCGAGGGTTGCGGTGCCGGTGCGCCAGGCCTGCTGCATGATCTGCACGCCCTCGTCGAGCATCCGCAGCCGCTCCCCCGCCCGCGGGAAGCCGTAGCCGTAGGCCCGCCACTCGTGCTCGTACCAGCCGGCGCCGATGCCCATCTCGATCCGGCCGCCGGAGACGATGTCGCAGGTCGCGGCGACCTTGGCCAGGTAGACGGGGTTGCGGTAGGCCATGCAGGTGCACATCTGGCCCAGCCGCACCCGCTCGGTCACCGCGCCGAACGCCGACATCAGCGTCCAGGCCTCGTGGGTCGCCTCCTCGGTCGGCACCGGGACGGTGTGGAAGTGGTCGTAGACCCAGATCGAGGTCCACGGCCCGGCGTCGGCCCGCTGGGCCACCGCCTTCATCGCCGCCCACTGCCCGGCCGGGTCGATCCCGACCAGGTCCAACCGCCAGCCCTGCGGCACGAACATCCCGAAGCGCATCGCCGTCATGATCTCCAGACCCTAGTGCCGGACGGACTACCAGGTGACCGGGAGCGAGCGCAGCGCGTAGACGACGGCGAACGAGCGGAAGTCGGCCGGGGCGTCCGGATCGGCCGGGGCGAGACCCGGGAACCGGCGCAGCAGCGCGGGCAGCGCGACCCGCAGCTCGGCGCGGGCCAGCGCGGCGCCCAGGCAGTGGTGCACCCCGTGGCCGAACGCGACGTGCCGGGTGACCTCCCGGGTGAGCTCCAGCCGGTCCATCTCCGCGCCCAGCGCGGGGTCGCGGTTGGCCGCGGGCAGCGACAGGATCAGCACCTCCCCGGCCACCACCGGCTCGCCGTCGAGCTCGGTGTCGCGGGTGGCGATCCGCGGGATCCCGCTGTGCACGACCGACAGGTAGCGCAGCAGTTCCTCGATCGCGTTCTCCACCGCCTCGGGACGGTCGCGCAGGACCGCCAGCTGCGCGGGCTCGTGCAGCAGCTTCAGCACGGCCAGCCCGATGGTGGACGCCGTCGTCTCGTGCCCGGCGATGAGCAGCAGGCCCGCCACCCCGGCCAGCTCGCCGGGGGTGAGGTCGTCGCCGTGCTCGCGGACCAGGGCGCCGAGCAGGTCGTCGCCGGGGTCCCGGCGGGCCCGGGCCACCAGCTCGCCCATGTACTCGCGCGACTCCGCGCCGGCCCGCATCCGCTCCGGCATCGGCAGCGAGATGTCGAGCTGGCGGGCGGCGCGGGACTGGAACCCGGCGCGGTCGGCGTAGGGCACCCCGAGCAGCTCGCAGATCACCAGCGACGGCACCGGCAGCGCGAAGTCGGCGACCAGGTCGGCCGGCGCGCCGGCGGCGGCCATCGCGTCCAGGTGCTCGTCGACGATCTCGGTGATCCGCGGGACCAGCCGGCCGATGCGGCGCACGGTGAACTCCGGGCTGAGGACCTTGCGCAACCGGGTGTGCTCGGGCGGGTCGGAGGTCAGCAGGTTGCCCTCCGGCGGCGGGGCGTCCGGGTCGCGGCGGCCGAACACCGGCAGCGCGCTGCTGAACCGCTCGGCGTCGGCGAGCACCTCGCGCACCGCGGCGTACCGGTTCACGATCCGGGCCGGGGTGCCGAGCGAGGTCGTGGCCCTCACCGGGCCGTGCTCGAAGTCGGTGAGCTGCGGGACCGGGTCGAAGCCGTCGCGCTGCAGGTGCAGGGGCATCGGGCGGTGCGGCGCGGTCCCGGTCACTGGTGTCCTCCCCGAGCGGTCACCGGACCCACCGGGCCCGTCCCCCCTCGGTACCCCGACCGACCCGCGCGCGCCACCCCCGTCGCCCAGCGGCTCCCCCGGCCCCGGTTCAGGAAAGCCACGTTCCTGCCCCCTGCGGACCGGAACGTGGCTTTCCTGAACTGCGCTGGGCCGGGGGCGCGGTCAGCCGGTGGTGGCGCGGCGCTCGGCGAAGCGGGTGGGGCGGTCGGGCCAGGGCACATCGACCGGGCGGCCGGGGCGGCCGGCCTGCGCGTGCACGGCGAGCACCGCGGCCGCGGTCACCCCGTTCACGATCTTGCCGTCCAGCACCATCCGCACCGCGACCGGCAGCGACACCCACCGGATCTGCAGGTCGGCCTCCTCGTCGTCGGCGTCGGTCGAGGGCCGACCGACCTCGGTGACGCCGCGGGCCAGGTACACCCGCACCGACTCGTCGGAGAACCCCGGCGAGGGCACGACGTCGACCAGCACGCTCCAGTCGGTCGCGGTGAGCCCGGCCTCCTCGGTCAGCTCCCGCTGCGCGCTGACCAGCGGGTCCTCGCCGGGCGCGTCGAGCAGGCCGGCCGGCAGCTCCCACAGCCGCCTGCGCACCGCGTGCCGGTACTGGTAGATCATCATCAGCCGGTCGTCGACGTCCAGCGCCGCGATCGCCACCGCACCGAAGTGCTCGGTCACCTCGCGGGTGGCCACCCGGCCGCCGGGCATCTCCACCTCGTCGGCCCGCATCGCCAGCACCCGCCCGACGTGCAGGTCCTTGCTGGCCCGCACCGGGAAGTCCGGCCGGGAGCCGGTCACGCGCCGGTCCCGTTGACCGCGCCGACCGCGGACGTCGCGGCGGCCCGCTCCCGGGCCGGCAGCTCCACCGGCAGCCGGTCCGCCGCCCGGTAGCGCAGCGCCGCCCCGATGAACGCGCTGAACAGCGGGTGCGGGCTGGTCGGGCGGCTCTTCAGCTCCGGGTGGGCCTGGGTGCCGAGGTAGAACGGGTGGGTCTCGGCCGGCAGCTCGACGAACTCCACCAGCGTGCCGTCCGGCGAGGTGCCGCCGAACACCAGCCCGGCCTCCTCCAGCCGGGACCGGTAGGCGTTGTTGACCTCGTAGCGGTGCCGGTGCCGCTCGGAGACCTCCCGCGACCCGTACGCCCCGGCCACGACGCTGCCCGCGACCAGCGCGGCCGGGTAGGCCCCCAGCCGCATGGTGCCGCCCATGTCCCGCTCGCCGGCCACCACGTCGCGCTGGTCGGCCATCGTGGAGATCACCGGGTGCGGGGTGCGCTCGTCGAACTCGGCGGAGTTGGCCTCCTCCAGCCCGGCCAGCGACCGGGCCGCCTCGATGACCATGCACTGCAGGCCCAGGCACAGCCCGAGGGTGGGCAGGCCGCGGGTGCGCGCGTGCCGGGCCGCGCCGAGCTTGCCCTCGATGCCGCGCACCCCGAACCCGCCCGGGATCAGCACGCCGTCCACGCCGTCCAGGGCGGCGGCCGCGCCGGCCGGGGTGCGGCACTCGTCGGACGGCACCCAGACGATCTCCACCTTGGCCCGGTGCCCGAACCCGCCCGCGCGCAGCGCCTCGGTCACCGACAGGTAGGCGTCGGGCAGGTCGATGTACTTGCCGACCAGCGCGATCCGCACCGTCTCGTCGGGGTGGTGGACGCGGTCGAGCAGGTCGCCCCACTCGGTCCAGTCGACGTCGCGGAACGGCAGCGACAGCCGGCGCACCACGTAGGCGTCCAGGCCCTCGCGGTGCAGCACCCGGGGGATGTCGTAGATCGACGGGGCGTCCGGGGCGGCGACCACGCCGTCGGTGTCCACGTCGCACATCAGGCTGATCTTGCGCTTCATGTCCTCCGGGATGTCCCGGTCCGCGCGCAGCACCAGCGCGTCGGGCTGGATGCCGATGTTGCGCAGCGCGGCCACCGAGTGCTGGGTCGGCTTGGTCTTCAGCTCCCCGGACGGGGCCAGGTAGGGCACCAGCGAGACGTGCAGGAAGAAGCAGTTGTCCCGGCCGACGTCGTGGCGGACCTGGCGGGCCGCCTCCAGGAACGGCAGCGACTCGATGTCGCCGACCGTCCCGCCGACCTCGGTGATCACCACGTCCGGCCGGACGCCGTCGTCGTCCGGCTCGGCCATGGCCAGGATCCGGTCCTTGATCTCGTTGGTGATGTGCGGGATGACCTGGACGGTGTCGCCCAGGTACTCCCCGCGCCGCTCCTTGGCGATCACCGTGGAGTAGACCTGCCCGGTGGTGACGTTCGCCCGGCCGTGCAGGTCGCGGTCGAGGAACCGCTCGTAGTGGCCGACGTCCAGGTCGGTCTCGGCGCCGTCCTCGGTGACGAACACCTCGCCGTGCTGGAACGGGTTCATCGTGCCGGGATCGACGTTGATGTAGGGGTCGAGCTTCTGCATGGTGACCCGCAGACCCCGCGAGGTCAGCAGTCGGCCGAGGCTGGACGCCGTCAGGCCTTTGCCGAGCGAGGACGCGACCCCGCCGGTGACGAACAAGTGACGAGTCGCGCGTGTCTGCACGGAACTTCAAGGTACAGGTCGACGGCCCACCTGCGCCCGCTGACCCTCGCGCGCCGCCCCCCGTCACCCCGTCGGTGGGTCAGGCGGCGGGGGCGGTCCCGTCGGCGGCGGTGACGTCGGTGCCGTAGCGGCCGGCCCGCCCGTCGAGCTGCTCGCGCAGGGCCAGGACCGCCGACACCCGGCCGGAGCCGGTCTGCACGTCGTCGACGGTGGACAGCCCGGCGGTGATGTCCGGGTCGGCCCGGGCGACGCCCACCGCGCCGCTGGCGTCGGTCGAGCCGGTGCGGCCGGCCAGCACGGCCCCGCCGCCGGAGCGGTCCAGCTGGGCGGCCAGCCGGGCGGTGACCGCGGCCGCCTCGGCCCCGTCCACGCCCTCGACCGCGCCCCCGGTCAGCACCAGCACCAGTTCCGCCGGGCCGGGCGGCGGGCCCGGGGTGACGAACCCGGCCGCGGCCAGCCCGGCCAGCACCGGCTCGGCGAGCTCGGTGCTCGCACCGGGGCCGAGCAGCACCCCGCCCAGCAGGCCACCGGCCAGACTGCCGGTGTCCGAGGCCGCGGGCAGCTGCGCGCCGGCCGGCAGCAGGGTGGCGGTCAGCTCGCGGAGCTGGTCGGCCCGGCCCGGGTCGCCGACCGCGGGGGTCAGCGCGACCTCGCCGGCCAGCACCGCCCCGGACGTCGCGATCAGCGCCAGCACCGCGTCCCGGTCGGCCGGGTCGGCCTGCGCGGTGACCAGCGCGACCGTCCGGCCCTCCAGCAGCCCGCGCACCGCGGCCGGCCCGATCCGCTGGGCGAACTCGTCGGCCGCGCGCTGGGCCGAGGCCAGCCCGTCGCGCTCGACGGTCAGGGTCTGCACCTGCCCGGCCAGGTCGTCGGCCTCGTCGGTGACCGCCGAGAGCAGCCGGTCGGACACGCCACCGGCGCCCAGCAGCACGCCGACGGCGAGGGCCAGGAACACCGCGGCGATGGACACCACGTGGTAGCGCAGCGAGATCACGACAGCCCGCCGACCCAGTCCCGCAGGCCGGCCCACACCTGCGCCAGCCAGGACAGCACGGCGTCCCCGGCGTCGGACACCAGCAGCGCCACCGTCCCGGCGACCAGCACGGCCAGCACCAGCAGCAGGATCGCCCCGACCGGGATCCGGCTGCGGTACAGCGTCGCCATCGCCGCCCCGTCGACCAGGGTGCCGCCGACCTGCAACCGGGTCAGGAACGTCGAGGCGTTGCTGGCCGCGCGGCTGCGGTCGAGGAACTCCGCCATGCTCGCCGACAGCCCGACGGTGACCACCAGCGCCGCGCCGCGGTGCGCGGCCAGCAGCAGCGCGAGGTCCTCCGGGTTGGCCGCGCTGGGGAAGGTCACCGCGCCCGCCCCGAAGTCCTGCACGCGGTGCAGGCCGGGGGCGTGGCCCTCCCGGTCGGCCGGCACGACGACGTCCGCGCCGCAGGTCAGCGCGTCCTGGGAGACGTCGGACGGGTCGCCGACGATCAGCTGCGGGGTGTGCCCGGCGGCGAGCAGCGCGTCCGCGCCGGCGCCCACCCCGACCAGCACCGGGCGGCACTCGCGGATGTAGCGGCGCAGCCGGTGCAGCTCCTCGGCGTGGTCGAACCCGGCCGCCACCACCAGCACGTGCCGCCCGGTCATCACCACCGCGACGTCGGGGACCCCGGCCCCGTCGAGCAGCATGGCCCGCTCGTGGCGCATGAACTCGATGGTGTTGGCGGCGAACGCCTCGAGCTGGTGGCTGAGCCCGGACTTGGCCTCCACCATCGCGTCGGCCACCGCGTCGGCGTCCAGCACGACGCCGCGACCGAGCTCCTTGTCCCCGGTGAACAGCGCCCCCTCGTGGATCCGGACGCGCATCCCGTCCTTGATCGTGCGCAGGACGTCCTGGCCGACCGCGTCGACGAGCAGGACGCCCGCGGCGACCAGGGCGTCGGGTCCGAGGTTGGGGTAGCGCCCGGAGATCGACGGCGCCGCGTTGACCACGGCGACGGCGCCCGCGGCGATCAGCGCGTCGGCCGTGGCCCGGTCCAGGTCGACCTGGTCGAGCACCGCGATCTCGCCCCGCCGGACCCGGCGGAGCAGCGCGTCGGTGCGCCGGTCGACCCGCGCGACGCCGACGAGCCCGGGCAGGTCGGGCTGTGAGCGGTGCAGCATGTCGGCCAACTTCATGCCCGAACTGTGACAGCCGCGGCCCGCACCGGGGCGCAGGCACGCCGCGCCGGCCCGGGCATTCCCGCAGATGGGCGGCCCGGCGGCGGGCGGGGTCCACCCCATCGGGCGGTGTGGGGAGGGCGGGGAGCGGTCAGCCCGCCCGGGCCGGCCGGCGCGGCTCGCGGC
>JASLAP010000635.1 GCA_030147065.1 Pseudonocardia sp.
CGCCCGGGGCTCACCCCGGCCCTGGACGCCGTGGTCGCCCGCGGCATGGACAAGGACCCGGCCCGCCGCTACCAGCCGGCCGGGCGGGCGCGGCCAGCGCGGCCTTGGCCGCAGCGGCCAGCTCGCCGGCCCGCTGGTAGCGGCGGGCCGGGTCCTTGTCCATGCCGCGGGCGACCACGGCGTCCAGGGCCGGGGTGAGCCCCGGGCGCACCAGCGACGGCCGCGGCGGCGGCGTGGTCAGGTGCGCGTGCATGATCGGCAGGAAGTCCTGGTGCGGGAACGGCGGCACGCCGGTGAGCGCCTCGTAGAGCACGCAGGCCAGCGCGTAGACGTCCACCCGGTAGTCCCCGGCGCCGTCGAAGCGCTCCGGGGCCATGTAGGCCAGCGTGCCGAAGGTGACCCCGGTCGAGGTGACCCGCGGTGCGGTCAGCTCCCGGGCCAGCCCGAAGTCGATCAGGTAGACGAAGTCGTCGGGCTCGGTGAGCAGCACGTTGGACGGCTTGATGTCGCGGTGCACCAGGTCCTCCGCGTGCGCGGCGTCCAGCGCGCTGGCCACCTGGGAGATCACCGTGACCGCGGCCGGCGGGTCGAGCGGGCCGCGGTGCTTGATCCGCGACTCCAGGTCCTCGCCGTCGACCAGGCGCATGTCGATGAACGGCCGGCCGTCGATCTGCCCGTAGTCGTGGATCGGGATGACGTGCGGGTTGCGCATCCGGGCCGCGACCCGGGCCTCGGCGGTGAACCGGGACCGGAACCCGGGGTCGTCGCCCAGGTGCTGGGGCATGCGCTTGAGCGCGACCGTCCGGTTCCGCTCGGTGTCGTAGGCCCGCAGCACCTCGCCCATGCCGCCCCGGCCCACCAGTCCGTCCAGCCGGTACGGCCCGAACCGCTCCCCGCTCACAAGCGCCTCCCGCTACGACCGTCGCGCCGGCTGCGGCGGGCGGGTCGCCCGTCGCTCGGCCCGAGGGCGTGGCCAGTCCTACCGCCGACGCCCGCGCGCGGACGTCCCCCCGTCAGGGCACACGGACGGCGGCCCGGACCCGGCTCCCACATCACCCGATCAGAGCAACTAACTCGATACGCTCAGTCGCCGGCAGGTCCGGCAGCAGCACCACGACGACGGTCAGCGCGACCGTGACGAGCAGCGCGCGGCGCGACCGCCGGCGCCCGGCCGTCCGCTGCCGACATCGCACCTCCTCCCGCCGCTGGAGCCGATCATGCTCGGCGCCCCGGCCGGCCGGCATCCCTCGACCAGTGGCGTCCTGCTCAGGTGGCGCGCCCGCGCTCGGCGCGCGGCCGGGTGGGTATCCCCGTACCGTTGGTTGACCTAGCAACAACTGAGCGGGAGAGCGATGTCCGACCTGAAGACCGCAGTCATCTACTACTCGGCCACCGGCAGCGTCCACGCCATGGCCGAGGCCGCCGCCAAGGCCGCCGAGCACGCCGGGTCCGAGGTGCGGCTGCGCAAGGTGCGCGAGCTGGCGCCGGAGGAGGCGATCGCCAGCAGCGAGGGCTGGGCCGCGCACGTCCGCCAGACCCAGGACCTGCCCGAGGCGACCCTGGACGACCTGGAGTGGGCCGACGTGGTGATCCTGGGCGCGCCGACCCGGTTCGGGATGCCGGCGGCCCAGATGAAGCAGTTCGTCGACACCACCGGGCCGCTGTGGGGGGCCGGCAAGCTGGTGAACAAGGTGGCCACGTCGTTCACCTCGGCGGCCACCAAGCACGGCGGGCAGGAGACCACCATCACCGCCCTGAACAACACCTTCTACCACTGGGGCTGCGTCATCGTCCCGCCCGGCTACGCCGACCCGATCCAGTTCGAGGCCGGCAACCCCTACGGCGCCAGCCACGTGTCGAACAACGGCACCGTGCCGCCCGGGCAGGTCGAGCTGGACGCGGTGGCGTTCCAGGCCCGCCGGGCCGTCGAGATCGGCCACGCGCTGAAGACCGGCCTGGCCGCCTGACCCGCTACACCGCGGCGATGTCCACGATCCGGACCGTGTCCTCGTTGAGGTTGGTGATGTAGGCGCGACGCCCGTCCGGGGTCACCGTGACGCTGGTCGGCCCGTCCCCGGTCGCCAGCGTCGCGGTGACCGCGTTGGTGGTCGTGCTGACCACCGAGACGGTGTCGTCCTCGACGTTGGCGGTGTAGAGGAAGCGGCCGTCGGGGGCGTAGGCGAGGTCCTGCGGGCTGGCCCCGACCGGGACGGTGGCCACCACCTCGTTGGTGGCGGTGTCGATCACCGAGACCTCGTCGCTGTCGAAGTTGACCACGGCCACCCGGCTGCCGTCCGGCGAGACGCTCGTGCTGTGCGGGCTGACGCCCACCGGGATCTCCTTCACGATGGCGTTGGTCCCGGCCTCCAGGACCGTGAGCACCCCCGACTCGTGGTTGGCGGTGTAGAAGAACCGGCCGTCGCGGCCGAAGGCCACCCAGTGCGGGTTGCGCGCGACCGGGACCTCGACCACCAGCTGCCCGGTGGCGGTGTCGATGACGTCGAGCCGGCCGTCGTCGTGGCTGGGCACGTACAGCAGGCTGCCGTCCGGGGTGCTGGCCGAGGCGTAGGGCTTGCGCCCGACCGGCACCTGCGCGGTCACCTCGTTGGTCCCGGTGTTCACCAGCACCACCAGGTTCACGGTCATGTCCTTGTTGAACACGCTCACGTAGGCCTGGTCGCCGCGCGGGGAGAACGACACGAACTGCGGCGGGCCCTGCGGGATCGGGATGGTGGCGGTCACCTTGTTGATCGTCGTGTCGAGCACGCTGATGATGCCGGCCTCGCGGTGGCAGATGTAGCCGAACCGCCCGTTGGGCGCCAGGTGCAGGTACCCGGGCGTCGGGCCGACCGGGATCAGTTCGCCGACGGTGGGCACGGCGATGCTCTCGGCCACCACCGGTTCGGGCGGGGGTGGCGGTTCCGGCACCGCGGTCGGCGCCGCCGCGGTGACCGCGGCCGGCGAGGTGCCGCCCGACGCGGTGGCCGTGGCCGGCGGGTCGATGCCGAGGAACAGCGCGACGCCGAGGCCGGCCGCCGCCAGGACGGCCACGGCGATCCAGGCCAGCAGCGGGCGTCCCCGCCGGGGCGGCGCGGCGGGCCGGGGGACCACCGCGGGCGGGACCGGGCCGCCGTGCCCGTTGCCGGCGGCGGGCCGCGGCGGGTGTTCGACCCGTGCGGCCGGACCGGCCGGCGGTGGCGCGAGGGGCGGGCCGCTGCCGGCCACCACCGGTCGCACGTCGGCCGGGCGCACGACGGTCGTCCGCCGCTCCGAGGCCGGCACCAAGGTCGGTTCCCGCAGCGCCTCACGTGCGGCGGCGGCCAGCTCCCCGGCCCGGGCGAAGCGCTCGTCGGGCTGCTTGGCCATCCCGCGGGCGATCACGTCGTCCATCGCGGTGGAGACGTCGTCGACCAGCTCGCTGGGCTTGGGCGGGTCGGCGAACAGGTGGGCGTACATCAGCGAGGGCAGGTCGTCGCCGCGGTAGGGCCGCTGCCCGGTCAGGCACTCGTGCAGCAGGCAGGCCAGCGAGTAGACGTCGGTGCGCCGGTCGATCCCGGTCATCGAGAACCGCTCGGGGGCCATGTAGTCGAGCGTGCCCACGGTGGTGCCGGTGGCGGTCAGCGCGGTGTTCGCGGTGCCGATCGACCGGGCGATGCCGAAGTCGACCACGTAGACGAAGTCGCTCGGGGTGAGCAGCACGTTGGAGGGCTTGACGTCGCGGTGGACCAGGCCGTCGTCGTGCGCGGCGTCCAGCGCGTCGGCGATCTGGCCGATCACGTGCACCGCCCGGGCCGGGCTCATCGCCCCGCCGGCCAGCGTCTTGCCCAGGTCGGCCCCGTCGACCAGGCGCATGTCGATGTAGAGCCGGCCCTCGATCTCGCCGAAGTCGTGGATCGGGATGACGTGCGGCTCGCGCAGCCGGGCCGCGACCCGCGACTCGTGCCGGAACCGGCGGGTGTAGGCCTCGTCGCCGCCGAGGACCTCGGGCAGCAGCTTGAGGGCCACCTCGCGCTCGTGGCGGGTGTCCCGGGCCTGGTAGACCTCGCCCATCCCGCCCGTGCCCAGCAGGGACTGGAGCTGGTAGTGACCGAACGACCGGGGAACCATCTGCGCCGCCTTCGACGATCGTCGACCGCCGGCACCGACGGGCAGCAGCCGCCATCCGGATGAGGGTCGCAGCGTAAAGCACCGGAGCGCAACCGGGTCGTGGGCGGAAGTTCACGCCCCGACGGGAACTCCCGCGCACGACCCCGGTGCCGGGCTCAGATGTCGATCGGCTCCAGCTGGTCGAGCAGCTCGGTGCGCCGGTGCTCGAACTGCTCGGGCAGCTGGAACGCGCTGCCCAGCTCCTTGGGCGACTCGTCGCAGGTCCAGCCGCCCTCGGGGTGGGTGACCGCCAGCTCGAACAGCGCCCCGCCCGGCGAGCGGACGTAGACCGACTTGAAGTACTTGCGGTCCTTGAGCTCGGAGATGTCGGTGTAGCCCGCACCCTCGATGGCGAACTTCAGCTCGTCCTGGTTCTGCAGGTTCCCGGCGTTCCAGGCGAAGTGGTGGATGGTGCCCTCGCCGTAGCGCCAGGTGCCCTGGTCGTCGGTGCGGTTGACCACCAGCTCCACCGCGCCGCCGCGGTCGGCCGCGCCGACCTGCAGCCGCACCCGGTCGCCCTCCTCGACCAGCTGCTTGCCGGCCAGGTGGTCGGCGGTGAACTCGACCATGGTCTCCGGGGTGTTGACGTGCACGCCGACCCCGTAGATGCCGTGGATGGCGTGCTCGATCGGCACGCCGCCGCCGGTCCACCCCGCGCGCGGGTCGTCGTCCACGCCGACCAGGGCGTACTCGATGCCGCACGGGTGGCGGAACAGCAGCCGGCGGCTGTCGAGCACGTCGGCACCGGCGACCTCGACGCCGCGCTCGGTGAGCCGGGCGCTCCAGTAGTCCAGCGAGGCCGCGGGCGCGGCGAGCAGCACCTCGCGGGCCTGGTTGGTGCCGCGCCGGCCCATCAGCCCGGCCTGGCGGAACGGGAAGGTGGTCAGCACCGCGCTCGGGTCGCCGGCCGCGTTGCTGTAGTACAGGTGGTAGATCGGGGTGGAGCCGTCGAACAGGACGGTCCGCTTGATGAACCGCATCCCGAGGGTGCCGACGTGGAAGTCGACGTCCTCCTGGGCCGGCCCCACCGACATGGTGACGTGATGGCTGCCGTCGACCTGGGACATCCGTGCCTCCGCTTCGTTGCTGGTGCAAGCGGACCGTAGGCCCGCGGCGGGGCGCCGCGGCCCGACCGGGCAGCGCCGGACAAGGCCCCCACCGTCCCCGGCACCGGCGGACAACTGGTGCGCCGCGGCCGGGACCGCGATGATGACCGCGAGGACACCCCGCGGGAGGCCGCCATGCCGCTCATCGTGGACACCACGACGGTGCCCGGCCCGGACCGCTTCGACTTCTGGGCCGCCGAGCACGCCCGGGTGCTGCACCCGCTGGCGCTGCGCCGGCCCGGCCGCGACCCGTTCACCGGGCGGATCCGGGCGCACCGGGTCGGCCCGGTCACCCTGTACCGGATCGAGGGCGACGCCTCGGCCATCCAGCGCACCGCCCGGCTGATCGACCGGCACGACCCGGAGGAGCTGCAGATCACCCACCTGCTGCGCGGCCGGTTCCGGATCGAGCAGGGCGGGCGCAGCGCGCTGGTCGGGGTCGGCGACGTGTCCGGCTACGAGACCTCGCACCCGTACCAGGTGTGGTCGGCCGGGCGGTTCGAGCTGCTGCTGTTCTCGCTGCCCCGGGCCCTGCTCGGGGAGCGGGCCGAGCAGATCTGCGGGCGCACCGCGATCACCCTGGACGGCCGGTCCGGCACCCCGGCGCTGGCCGGGCAGTTCCTGCGCGGGCTGGCCGACCGGATCGAGGACGGCACCCTGGACGCCGCGGCGGCGGGGCTGGGCGACTGCGTGGTCGACATGGTCCGGCTGCTCTACGCCGACGAGCCCCGCCTCCCCGACGCCCCGGCCGCGGACCGGCCCTCGGACGCGCTGTTCGCCCAGGTCGTCGCGGCCGTCGACGCCCGGCTCGGCGACCCCGACCTGGGCCCCCGGTCGCTGGCCGCGGCGCACTTCGTCTCCGCGCGGCGGCTGCACCGGCTGTTCGAGGAGCGCGGGCACACCGCGGCCGGGTGGATCCGGTCGCGCCGGCTGGCGGCGGTGCGCCGCGACCTGGCCGACCCGCTGCTGCGCGACCGCCCGGTGCGGGCACTGGCGGCGTCGCGCGGGTTCACCGACGCCCCGCACTTCAGCCGGCTGTTCCGGCGCACCTACGGCTGCACCCCGGGCGAGTACCGCGCCCGGGGTGCCGCCGGCGTCACGCCGTCGGAGCCGTGACCTCGCCGACCGGTCGGGCGCCGGCGGCCCGGCGCCGGCCGCCCAGTGCGATCCCCACCGCCCCGACCAGGCAGGCGAGGGCGGCCGTCAGGTAGGCCGCGTGGTAGCCGGCCAGGACGCTGCCGCCGGCCGACGCCGCGGCCACCGCGACCAGCCCGGCCACCCCGACACTGGCCCCGACCTGCTGCGCGGTGACGTTCACCGCCCCGGCCACGCCGTGCCGGGCCTCGTCCACCCCGGTCAGCGCGGCGGTCGTCATGGCCGGGAAGACGAACCCGACGCCCACCCCCATGACCAGCAGGCCGGGCAGCATCGTCGCCAGGTAGCCGCCGGCGTCGGTCGTGGTGAGCCACAGCGCGCTGCCGGTCCCGATCAGGACCAGCCCGCCGACGATCGCCGGCCGGTAGCCGAACCGCACCACCACCGGCCCGGCCAGGAAGGTCGCGGTGAGGAACACCGCCAGCGACAGCGGAAGCACCGCCAGCCCGGACTGCACCGGCGAGTACCCGAGCACGTCCTGGACGTAGAGCGGGGCGAAGAACTGGAGTCCGACCGCGGCGGTGTGGTTGAGCAGGGCGGCCAGCGTGCCGGCGCGCACGGCGGGCGACGCGAACAGCTGCAGCGGCAGCAGCGGGTCGGCGGTGCGCCGCTCCTGGACCACGAACGCGCCGAGCAGCACCGCCGCCGCCACCAGCGAGCCGGCGGCCACCGGATCGCCCCAGCCGGCCGCGGCGCCGGTGGCCACCCCGAACACGGCCAGGGCCAGCCCGGCGGTCACCAGCGCCGCCCCGACCAGGTCGAGCGGCTGGTGTCGGCGGGCCCCGACCGGGAGCGTTCCGGGCACCGCGACCAGGACCGCGGCCGCGAGCACGGCCAGCACGACGAGCACCGACCGCCAGCCGAACCAGTCGGTGAGCAACCCGCCGAGCACGAACCCGCCGCTGCCGGCGGCCGCGCCGACCGCGGCGTACACCCCGAACGCGCGAGCCCGCGCCGGGCCTGCCGGGAATACCTCGGCCAGCAGCGCCAGCGCCGCAGGCCCGCACAGCGCGGCCCCGACGCCCTGCGCCGCCCGCGCCGCGATCAGCAGTTCGGCGTCGGGGGCGAGGGCGCCGGCCGCGGCACCCGCCCCGAACAGCGCGACGCCGGCGGTGAAGACCAGCCGCCTGCCCAGCACGTCCGCGGCCCGGCCGCCGAACAGCAGCAACCCGGCGAAGGCCAGCGCGTAGCCGGTCATGGTCCACTGCAGGACGGCCTCGGGGAGGCCGAAGTCGGCGCCGATCGCCGGCAGTGCGGCGTTCATGACGTTGAGCCCGCCGATGTCCAGGGCGAGAGCGCTGGTCAGCACGGCGAGGGCGAGGGGTCTGCGGGTCACGCCCCGATGCTGCGACCGTCGATCCGACCGCGTCCAAGACCGGCTGTCATAGGCTCTGGTTATGGACGTGCGGGTGCAGGACCTGCGCTACTTCGTGGCCGTCGCCGAGGAGCTGAGCTTCACCCGGGCCGCCGAGCGGCTGTTCGTGTCCCAGCCGGCGCTGTCCAAGCAGATCCGCCAGCTCGAGCAGACCCTGCGGGTCGCGCTGTTCGACCGGGACCGGCGCGCGGTGGCGCTGACCGCGGCCGGAGCCACCCTGCTGCCCCGGGCCCGCGACATCATCCGGCGCTGGGACGAGGCCGGGCGCGCGGTCGCCGCCGCGGCCTCGGCCGCCGAGCACCTGCTGACCGTCGGGTTCCAGACCCGGATCGGCCGCGACCTGGTCCCGCTGGTCAGCGCCCGGCTGCGCGAGGTGCTACCGGACTGGCAGCTGCGCTTCCGGCAGGTCACCTGGCGCGACCCGACCGTCGGGCTGGCCGGCGGCGGCACCGACGTCGCCGTGGCCTGGCTGCCCGTCCCGGCGTCCGGGGCGCTGTCCTGGACGGTGGTCAGCACCGAGGACCGCTGGGTGGCGCTGCCGCCCGGGCACCGGCTCGCCGAGCTGGACGTGGTGCCGTTCGCCGAGCTGGCCGACGAGCCGTTCATCGCCCTGCCCCGCTCGGCGGGGCCGATGCGGGAGTTCTGGCTGGCCACCGCGGAGCGCGGCGCGCCGGCCCGGGTGGTGGCCGAGGCGGAGACCGCCGAGGAGACCTTCGAGGCCGTGGCCTCCGGGCTCGGGGTGGCCCTGCTCGCGGCCGGCAACGCCGCCATCTACGCCCGCGACGACCTCGTCCACCGCCCGGTCTCCGGGCTCGCGCCGAGCGAGCTGGCGGTGGTCTGGCGGACCGGCGACGACCGGGAGGCCGTCCGGCTGGTCGTCGACGCCTGCCGGGTCTGCCTGCACGTCACCGGCGCCGCCTGAGCACCATCGTGTCCGGGGGTCGGGTCAATCGGACGCCGTTCCCCGGTGTTCCGGCGCGTCGCGGAGGTCGAACCGGCGGGTGGCCGACTCGATCTCGTGCACGTGCTGCTCGGACCAGTCGCGGATCGCGTCCATCAGCTCGGCGACGCCCAGTCCCAGCTCGGTGAGCCGGTACTCCACCCGCGGTGGCACCGTCGGGTGCACCGTGCGTTCCACGAGCCCGTGCCGCTCCAGGCGGCGCAGGGTCTGGGTGAGCATCTTCTGGGTGATGCCGTCGAGCCGGCGACGCAGCTCCGAGAACCGGAGCGTGCCCGGGCGCAGCGCGCCGACGGCCAGGCACACCCACTTGTTCGCCAGCACGTCGAGCACGGCCCGGGACGTGCACTCCCGCCGGAAGGCGTCGGCGGCGGTCGAGGGCTGCAGGGAAGTACCCATGAGGTACCTGAGTACCAGAAAGGTGCCTACTTCACAGTGGGTACCACGGCAGAGCAGGGTGGACGCCGGAGCGAGGGCGCGACGGCCCCGCCGGATCGGGAGGAGGCACCATGTCCGGACTGATCGTCGTGGGCGTCGGGCCGGGGATCGGGAGCGCGGTGGCGCGGAGGTTCGCCCGCGAGGGCCTGCCGGTCGGGCTGGTCGCCCGGTCCCGGGCCACCGTGGACGCGGCAGCGGCCGGGCTCGCCACCGGCGAGGTGCACGGCGCCGCCGCCGACGCCGCCGACGAGACCGCCCTGCGTGCCGCGCTGGACGCGCTCGTCGGCCGGCTCGGCGTGCCCGACGCCGTCGTCTACAACGCGGCGGTCATCCGCGCCGACGGGATCGGCGACCTGGACGCCGCCGGGCATCTGCGCTCCTACGCCACCAACGTCGTCGGCGCGTTGACCACGGCCGCACACCTCCTGCCCGCCATGGCCGCGGCCGGGCACGGGAGCTTCCTGCTCACCGGCGGGATGCCGGTCCCGGTGCCCGAGGTCGTCAGCCTGTCGCTGGGCAAGGCCGCGGTCCGGGCGCTGACCGAGCTGCTCGCCGCGCAGTACGGGCCGGCCGGTGTGCACGTCGCCACGGTGACCGTCGCCGGGGCGGTCGCCCCGGGCACGGACTTCGACCCCGACGACATCGCCGAGCACTACTGGCGGCTGCACACCCAGTCACCCGGGGCCTGGGAGCGCGAGGTCGTGCACGCCGGCCGGCCGGTCCCGGCGTCCTGAGCGCGGTCAGGGCACCCGGGGTGCCACCCGGTCCGCGGCCGGCCGCCAGATCGTGCTGCGCAGGTCACGGCCCCGGACGACCTGGATCCGCCACGGCTGCAGGCGCAGTACCGCCAGCTCCGGGTCGTCGGGATCGCGCCAGAACTGCCCGAGGTCGTAGCCCGCACCGCGCGGGGAGGTCCGCCGGTAGAGGTCCCACACGTGCCGGCGGGTCGCCGGGTCGCCGGTCCACTCGGCCACCGCGTCCACCGCCACCTGGTTCTGCTTCGGCGACCAGTAGGAGAACGTGGTGTGCGGGTTGTGCGCGAGATGCGCGTCCTTGACCGGCGTGCGGAAGGTCGCCAGCCAGCCGAGCGGGCCGGCGTCCGGATCGGGCAGCTCCCAGACCGGGATCAGCACCCGGGCCCGCGGCCGGCCCTTGCGGTCCACCGTGGTCATGGTGGCGTAGACGATGTCGCCGACGTAGCTGTCGAACTGCTCCCGGATCGCGCCGAACGATGCGACGGACATGGCTGCTCCCTCTCCCGGGACACCGCGCCCACCCCCGGTTGCGCGGCGGGCGGTCGGTTCCTCGTTGTTACCGGCAGAACTTTCGGGCACCATCGGGGATCGTGGAAGACGGCACCTCCGGGTCACTCGGTTCCTGTGCGGATACCGGCGACCACGCCTACGACGTCCTGCAGTGGGACACCCGCGAGGACTGCGAGGTCCGTCAGATCCTGGACCGGATCGCCGACAAGTGGTCGCTGCTGGCCATCGCCCTGCTCGACCGGCGCCCGCTGCGGTTCACCGAGCTGCGCCGCGCCATCGACGGCATCAGCCAGCGGATGCTCACCCGCACCCTGCGCCACCTGGAGCGCGACGGGCTGGTCAGCCGCACGGTGCACCCCACCGTGCCGCCCCGGGTCGATTACGCGCTGACCCCGCTCGGCGCCACCCTGCACACGACGATCCGGGCGCTGGTGGTGTGGACCGAGGGCCACCAGAACGAGATCGCGACCGCGCGCGCGGCCTACGACCGGCGGATCGCGGCCGAGCAGGAGCAGGCGGCGGCCGACGCGGCCGAGCGGGACGCCGTCGCCCGCGAGGTGCTCTCCCGGACCAGGTAGGGCCCGTCCTCGGCCCGCATCGCCGACCGGGTGGTGGGCCCGCATCGCAGGCCGCCGGATGACCCGGCCGCGACCGGGTATCCGGGTGATCGACGGCGGCCGGCGAGGAGGACACGGTGACGATCACGGGTGAGCCGATGACCGGGGTGCACCCGGTGACGGCGCTGCTGACCGGCGTGGCCGACCTGTGCGGCCGGGCGAACGCCCTGCCCGGCGCGCTGTTCGGCCGCCCCCGGCCGCCCGAGGCCGTCCGCTCGACCTGGTACGGCGAAGGGCCCGTGGTGCTCGTCGGCGGGTTCGGTACCACCGACTACGGGCTGCGGCCGATGCGGCGCTGGTTGGAACACCTGGGGTACGACGTCACGGTGCACACCGCGGGGATCGGCACCGGCTGCGGCGGGCGCAGCGTCGAGACGGTGCGCCGGGTGATCGACCGGACCGACGACGGCGACGGGGTGCGGATCGTCGCGCACAGCCGCGGCGGGCAGTTCGCCCGGGCCGCGACGGTGGCCGGCGCCCCGGTCCGGGCGCTGGTGACGCTCGGATCGCCGTTCGACCTGTTCCGGATGAGCGCCCCGGTGTTCGCCGCGGCCACCCTGGTCGGCGCGGCCGGCAGCCTGGGCCTGCCCGGCCTGGCGAGCCTGGCCTGCCTGCGCGGGCCGTGCTGCCGGGAGTTCCGCGACGCGCAGCGCGCCCCGGTCACGGTGCCGTTCACCTCGGTGTACACCCGCGGCGACCGGGTGGTGCCGTGGTCGGCGTCGCTGGACGACGGGGCGACGAACGTCGAGGTGACCGGCGGGCACCTGGCCCTGCTCGACCGCCCCGACTCGCTGAGCGCGGTCGCCGAGGGGCTCGCCGCGGCCTGAGCCGCCGCCGCTGCCGGAGGACCCCCGTCGACGGGCCCTCGGTCCCGTGGATCGGGGCCGGACCGCCCTGCCGCCCCGCCCCACCGGCGGCGATCGTGGAGTGGACAGGAGAGGTGGTTGCCGTGGCGGAGAGCACCGACACGCAGCCCGTGGAGGCCGGCGACTGGCTGGTCGTCCCGGGACCGCTCAACGAGCACCGCTGGCGGTGGGGCCGGATCACCGGCGTGCTGCCCGGCCCGACGCGGTCCGCTACCGCGTCCGCTGGCTCGGCGACGTGCACGACTCGGTCGTCCTGCCGCCGGAGGGCGCGCGGGTGGAGAAGGCCGCGGACTGGCCGGAACCGGCCGGTGACGCGATCGGCGTGTGGCCGGGCTGACCGCCCGGTCGCCGGAGAGGAGCCGTGACGATGCTCGTCCAGGACGTGATGACCCGGCAGGTGGTCACGGTCAACCCGGAGACCCCGATCGCGACGGCCGTCGCGCTGGCCACCGGCCGCGGGTTCACCGCGCTGCCGGTGGTCGACGCCGCCGGTGAGCTGGTGGGTCTGGTCACCGAGGCCGACCTGCTGCGCGACCGCGCCGGCGACGAACCCGCCGCCGGGCGGCCGACCCGGGTGGACCAGGTGATGACCACCCAGGTGCTCACCGTGGCGCCGGCGACCGACCTCGCCGAGGTGGTCCGCCGGATGCAGCGGCTGGGGATCCGCTCGATGCCGGTGGTCCGGGCCAGCGCGGGGCTGGTCGGGATCGTCAGCCGGCGCGACGTGCTGGCCGCGACCGGGGAGCGCGACCGATCATGACCACGCTGCCGACCGGGGCCCCCGGGTCGGCGGACCGGTTCGACCGGCGCGGCTCCGGCGCGGACCTGCGCGGGCTGCGCCGGCGGTGGATCGTCCGGGTGACGGCGGGGGAGTTCGTCGGGTTCGCGCTGACCGCCGCCGCGGCGTCCGCGGTGCAGCTCGCCGCACCGGTCGCGCTCCGGCTGGCCCGTTCGGGTCAGTGACAGGGCCTTTCGGCCCTGTTCCTCCCTCATTCCTCTGCGGTGGACTACGCCAAGGGACGATCAGAGGCTCAGGAGACCGACATGGCCCGCTGCACGACTGTCTCGGTGATTCTCAGTGATGGCGCGAACGCCGTCCTCGTCGTCGACGGACGGGTGGACGCGGACGCCGTCCGACAGGTCGAGGGCCTGCTCGCGGCGGCGGTCGGAGCCGGGGCCCGGCACGTGATCGTCGACCTGTCCGGCGCCCGGGAGGTGCCCGAGGACCTGCTGGACGGGTTGCTGGCGGCGTCCTGGGGGCTGGCCGAGCGGGGTGGTTGGCTGCTGGTCGAGGGCGCCGAGGAGACCGACCCCGCCGCGGGGCTGCTGGACGCCTTCCGGGCCTACCGCGAGGCGGTCCCGGCCTGACCGGACCCGCGGTCCCGTCCGCCGGGGCGGCCTGCGGTCGAGCAGCGGCCGGCCCCGCTTGTCCGTGGTGTCGTTTCCTCCCGGCTTCCCGGCCTCCGGAGCTGGTCCGGGCGGGCGATGGATCGGTCGGGGGTCGGCGGGGAGGGCTTACGGGATCGGTACCGCCCAGCCGTGGGCGCGGCTCGGCAGCCATCCCGTCCGCGGCGGGCCGTCCCCGGATACCACGGCCACCGGGCAGGCTGCGCCGCGCAGCAGGGCGTCGACCGGGGAGCCGGCCAGGCCGGCCAGCAGCGTGCCGCGTTCCGACCGGCCCACCACCATCAGCTGGGCCTTGACCGAGAGCGCGAGCAGGAGGTCGTCGGCGCGGTCCTGGGCGACGATCGTCTGCACCGGCACCTCGGGGTGCACGATGCGCCGCGCGGAGAGCGCCATCTCCAGGTCCTCGCGGGCCCGGTTCTCGGCCCGGTCCCAGCGGGCGATCCGCTCCGGTCGCAGCCGGGCCAGGTCGATCGCCGGGTCGTCCCAGGTGCGCACGGCGATGAGCCGGACGCGGCGCTCGGCGGCAGCCCGGAAGGCCAGGTCGATCACCTGGTCGTCGGTCCACGGGGCCACGCCGACGACCACCGGGGCGCCGGGGGTGGTGCGCCGCTCGGGCACCACGACGACCGGCGAGTACGCCGCGGCGATCACCGCGCCCAGGTCGGGCAGGTCGGCGGGCAGTACGACGGCGGCCGCCAGCGCGGAGTGCGCCCGTACCACGTCGACAGCGCGCCCGGTCCGGGCACGGGTGGACAGCGGGAGTCCCGGGACCGCGTCCCGCAGCAGGGACAGCGCCCGGTCCAACCCGGCCGGTCCGGCGGGTGCATCGGTGTCGGGATCGTCGCGGGTCACCAGGACCTCCAGCGGGGCGCCGCGCCGGCGCGCCTCGGCGGCCGCCCAGCGCAGCGCCGCCCGGCTCCGGCGGGGGCCGGTCAGCACGGCGATGGCGGCGGTCCCGGGGGCCGGCTCGCGGGGCGGGGTGGGGACGGTCATCGGGCCGCCCTCCCGGCCGCGAGCGAGCGCACGAGGTCGGTCGTGGTGACGATGCCGACCAGCCGGCCCCGGTGCTCCACCAGCACGGCGTCGACCCCGCCGTCCAGGACGGCACCGGCCACCACGGACCGGCGAGCCGTGATCGGCACCCGGCGCACCGGCCGGGCCAGCGGGCCGACCGTGCGGGCCCCGCCGACCGCCAGGGCGCGCACGACGTCGGCCTCGACGACGATCCCCGCGCAGTGCACCCCCGCCATGACGGGAAGGTGCCGCACGTCGCCCGAGGCCATCAGCCGCAACGCGGTCCCGAGCGGCGCGTCCGGGGTGATCGCCACGATCCGGTCGGTCATCACCTCGTCGACCAGCGGGTCGTCGTCGAGGATCTCGGGTGGGGCGGGGCGGGGCTGCATGACGCCTCCAGGTCGTATCGGTCCTGCCCGTCCAGGGTCGTCCGCCGGTGGCCCGCCGGAGCAGGGCCGGAGGTCCCGAGCCCGCCGGCCGGAGGCCACCCGGCTCAGGGACGCCGGGGCACCAGCAGCACCGGGCAGGGCGCGTGCGCCAGGGCGCTGCCCGCCACGAGGCCGAGCCGCCGGGGCGGCCGGGGCCGCGGTCCGCCGATCACCAGCAGGTCCGCCTCCAGCCGTTCCCCGACCAGCTCGTGGGGCCACATCCGCACCAGGTGGGTCCGCGGCAGCGCGGCGCCGGCCGCGAGGATCCGGGCGGTCGCCTCGTCCAGGACCCGCCGGCCGCGCTCCAGCGCCCCGTCCAGGCCCACGCTGCGCTCGGCGAACGACAGCGGCACGGCGTGCAGCAGCACCAGCGCCCCGTGCAGCCGCCGGCTCACCGCGACGGCCTCGACGAGCACCGGTTCGTCGTCGGGCAGCTCGCGCACCGCCGCCACGATCCGCGGACCGCGCCCGTCCGCGTCGGCGGCGGCGGGCCATGTCCCGCCGAGCAGGACGGCGACCGCGAAGGCCGGTACCGACGCGGCGCCGGGCGGGTCGGTCGGGGTCGCCGCCGGTCGTGCGGTCCGGTGGGGGAGGGCGACGGTGTCCGCGAGGTCGAGCAGTGACGCCCGCCCGGGGTGCGACGGGTGTGGCTCCCGGGTGGTGCCGGTCCCGCAGGGCAGGGCGACGGTGTCGGTGAGATCGAGCGGTGATGTGCGTCCGGGGTGCGGCGGGCGTGGTTCCGGGGCGGTGCCGGTTCGGCCGGGCAGGGCGATGGTGTCGGTGAGGTCGAGCAGTGGCGGGCGTCCGCGGTGCGACCGATGCGGTTCCTCGGCGGTGCCCGGCCGGTCGGGGAGGGTGGGGGTCCCGGTGGGATCCAGGAGTGTCGTCGGGGGTGCCATGGCGTCGCTCCTCCTGAGCCGTCCGGGCCGGACCGGGAACGGGGCCCCGATCCGCTCGGCCGCCAGGATCGTCCGGTCGGCCGATCGCGGGCAGGGGCCGACCGGTCCGGCCCCGTCGTCCACCGGCCCGTCCCGGCCGGGACCTCCGACCCGGACATCGGGGCCTGGCGCCACTGCTCCGCCGGGGCCGGCGGGCGCACCCTGGGGGTACGAACCGGACGAGGAGATGCGATGACCGCACAGTTCGCGCCCAGCACCCTGCCCGTCGTGGTCGGGGTGGACGGATCCGATTCCGCGCGGCGGGCCATGATCTGGGCCGCCGGCGAGGCGCGCCGCCGCAAGGTCGGGCTGCGCCTGGTCACGGCGTTCGCCTGGGCGGCGCCGGACGGCCGGGCCGGGCTCGAGCGCTACCGGAGCGAGCTGATGGACCGCGCGGGCCGGCAGGTCCTGGCCGCGGCCGTCGCCGAGGCCGAGCAGGCCGCGCCGGGTCTGGAGATGACCTCCGAGCTGGTGGTCGGGCCGCCGGTGGCGGTCCTCGGCGAGCAGGCCCGGCACGCCCAGCTGCTGGTGGTGGGCAGCCGCGGGTTGGGTGGGGTGACCGGGCTGCTGCTCGGCTCGGTCGCGGTGGCGCTGGCCGCGCACGCCGCCTGCCCGCTGGTGGTCGTCCGCGGTGAGGAGCGCGACGACGCCGCCGACCTCCCGGTGGGCGTCGGCGTGGACGGCTCGCCGACCAGCGAGGCCGCGCTCGCGTTCGCCTTCGAGGCCGCCGCGGCCCGCGGCGTCGGGCTGGTCGCCGTGCACACCTGGGCCGACGTGGAGTTCTACCCGGGGATGGCGCCGCTGGTCGACTGGTCCTCGATCGCCGAGGACGAGGAGGTCGTGCTGGCCGAGCGGCTGGCCGGCTGGAGCGCGAAGTACCCCGAGGTGCCGGTCCGGCGGGTCGTGCAGCGCGACGGCGCGGCGACCGCGCTGGTCGAGCTGTCCAAGCAGGCCCAGTTGGTGGTGGTCGGGTCCCGCGGGCGGGGCAACCTGAGCGGGCTGCTGCTCGGCTCGGTCAGCCACGGCCTGCTGCACCGCAGCCACTGCCCGGTCGCCGTGGTCCGCCCGGACACCGCCACCGGCTGACCGCCGACCGACCGCGGGACCGGCCCTTCCCGGGCCGGTCCCGCGGTCGTCCTGTTCCTCCGGTCGTCTCGACCAGCAGGGCCCGCAACCGGGCCGCAGGGTTCGCAACCGGGCCGCAGAGGGCGGCGGCCCGCACGCCGCAACGCCCGGTCGCCGTGGCGACCGGGCGTTGCCGACTCGGGATCAGGGCACCGGCTGCCCCTCGTCGACCAGCATCTCCTGGATCGGGCGTCGCGGCGTCGCGGCGACCGGCCACCCGTGCCCGATCCGGAGCACCGCCTGCGGCGGCCGGGTGGCGCCGATCAGCCGGCGCAGCCGCTCCCGGGTCTCGGTCACCTCGATGATCTGCGACAGGAACGACACCGCGAGCCCCTCGGCGGTCGCGGTGAGCAGGATCCGTTGCAGCGCCTGCCCCACCTGCACGTCGGCCGGCGGGCCGGACAGGTACGCGGTGAGCACGGCGATCAGCGGCTGCTCCTCGTAGGTCCGCCCGGAGGCCGGTGGGGTGGCCGCGCCGCCGGTGAAGTCGCGCAGCACCCACCCGCGGCCGGGGTCGGGCAGCGGGCCGCCGGCCGCGGCCGGGACGCCGTCGGTGCGGTCCGCCGCGACCGCGGTCCACCGGGCCAGCTCGGCGCGGAAGGCCGGGTCGGCCAGCTGCTGGCGGTGCGCGACCATCGCCATCTCGCGCAGCTGGGCGCGCTCGTCGGAGCCGTCGACGACGTGCAGCCACGCCCCCTCGTCCTGGGCGGCGCGGCGCAGCGCGTACTGCTCGGGCAGGGCCACCGGCTCGTCGCTGAACGGGTGCCGGTTGGTGTGCCGGCGCGGCACCGCGGCCAGCAGCCGGCTCAGCTCGGGGGTCGGCGCGCGGTGCCCGCCGTGCCGGACCACCGCGATCAGGTCCGGGTCGGCCGGATCGGGCAGCACGGTGACCAGCGGCCGGATGCCCTGGCCGTGCAGCGCCAGGCGGAGGGTGAACAGCGCCGCGCCGCAGGAGATGCGCAGCTCGCGGTCGTCGGGGTCGACGACGTCGAGGCGGCGGCTGCGGTCGGCGACCAGCTCGATC
>JASLAP010000674.1 GCA_030147065.1 Pseudonocardia sp.
TGCCCGGGCTGTCCGGCTACCGGGTGCTCGAGCAGCTGCGCGCGGCCGGGGTCGACACCCCGGTGCTGCTGCTGTCGGCCAAGGACGGCGAGTTCGACCAGGCCGACGGCCTCGACCTGGGCGCTGACGGCTACCTCGTCAAGCCGTTCGCGTTCGTCGTGCTGGTGGCGCAGCTGCGCGCGCTGCTGCGCCGCCGCGACGCCGCACTCGGCCGCACGGGGCAACGGGTGCGGCTCGGTGCCCTGCTCGTCGACCCGGTGGCCAGGGCCGTGAGCTGGCAGGACGAGACAATCGAGCTGTCGCCGCGCGAGTTCGCGCTGCTGCACGCGCTCGCCAGCCGCCCCGACACCGCCGTCGCGAAGGACGAGCTGCTCCGGATCGTGTGGGGCGACGAGCAGGCCGCGAGCCGCAACGTCGTCGAGGTCTACGTCGGGTACGTGCGCCGCAAGCTCGAATCCGTCGGTGCCGGGCACGTGCTGCGCACGGTGCGCGGCTACGGCTACATCGTCGCCACCCCCGAACGGCAGCCGTGACCCGGGTCCGCCGCTGGTGGGCCCGGCGGACCCTGCGACTGCGGATCACCCTGGTGGTCGGCCTGGTGGCACTGGCCGCGCTGCTGATGCTCAGCCGGCTGGGCGGGCTGGTGCTGACCGACGCCCTGGTCAACGCGGCCGACACCGAGCTGCGCGGGCAGGCCGACGCCGCGGCCGGGCAGCTCGTGGCCGGCGCGCCGCCGGCCGCGGTGCGCGGGCAGGGCATCCGGGTCGTCGACACCGCCGGGGTGCCGGTCGACGGCGGACCGCGGCTGCCGCTGAGCCCGGGCCAGGTGCGGCAGCTGGCGGCCGGCGAGCCGGTGATCGTCGGCGGGTTCCGGGACCTGCGCCGCTGGCTGGCGGTGTCCGCGGTGACCCCCGACGGCTCGACCCGGCTGGTGGCGGTCAGCGGCGACCTGGTCGGCAGCCGGACACTGCTGGCCCACGCGGCGGTCGGCCTGATCCTGGCGGCGCTGGGGCTGGCCGCGGTGGTCACGCTGGCCGCGTGGGCGGCCACCCGGGCGGCGCTGCGCCCGGTGGACCGGATGCGGTTGTCGGCCGCGGCGCTGCCGGCGGGCCAGCGGCTGCCGGTGCCCGTCCCGCAGGACGAGCTGCGGGCCCTGGCCGAGGAGTTCAACCTGCTGCTGGCCCGCCGCGACGACGCGGTGGCCCGGCTGGAGCGGTTCACCGGCGACGCCGCGCACGAGCTGCGTTCCCCGGTGGCGGCGATCCGCGCCCAGGCCGAGGTCGCGGTGGCGCACCCGGACCCGGAGCTGGCCGGGGAGACGCTGCGGGCCATCGCCGACGAGGCCGCCCGCCTGTCCACCCTGCTCTCGGACCTGCTGGCGCTGGCCCGCGCGGACGCCGGGCAGCGCCCACCCGCGGAACCGGTCGACGTGGTCGCCGCGGCCAGCAGCGCGATGGCCCGGGCCGGCCCGGAGGGACCGGCGCTGGAGCTGGTCGCCCCCACCCCGGCCGCGGCCATGGCCAGCCCGTCGGAGGTGGCGCTGGTGCTGGACAACCTGGTCGGCAACGCCCGCCGGCACGCCTGCTCGCTGGTCCGGATCGCGGTGCTGCCGGGCGGGCGGTGGACCCGGCTGGTCGTCGAGGACGACGGCCCGGGCATCCCGGAGGCCGACCGGCAGCGGATCTTCGACCGGTTCCTGCGGCTGAACCCGGAGGCCGGCGGCGGCGCCGGGCTGGGGCTGCCGCTGGTGGCGGCGCTGGTGCAGGGCCGGGGCGGGTCGGTCACCGTCGGCGCCCGGGAGGGTGGCGGCGCCCGCTTCGAGGTCCGCTGGCCCACACCCCCCGCCCTCTGACCTCCTCCCCTCCCCGCAACCCCCCGCTCCAGAGTTCAGGAAAGCCACGTTCCGGAACTCTGCGGGCCGGATCGTGGCTTTCCTGAACCACGGCTCGGGCGGAGCGGGCAGGATGCGGGCATGGCCGAGTTGCTGGACGACGCCGCTGTCACCGCCGCGCTCGGGTCGCTGCCCGGGTGGGAGCGCGACGGCGATTCCCTGGTGCGCTCCGCGGAGCTGCCCTCGTTCCCGACCGCGATCTCGGTCGTGGACCTGGTCGCCGCGATCGCCGAGGACCGCGACCACCACCCCGACATCGACATCCGCTGGCGGACGTTGACCTTCCGCTGCTCGACGCACTCGATGGGCGGGATCACCGCGCTGGACGTCGACCTGGCGCGGTCGATCTCCGCGGAGATCGACCGGGCCGGCGGCTGACCGGCCGCGCGGGCACCGATCGGTGTCTGCGATGGCCGTGGAGCGGTTCGGCGGCCAGGATGCCGGGATGGAGAAGCTCCCGCGCAAGGCCTACGAGAAGGAACTGCTGCGCCTGCAGGGCGAGCTGGTGCAGATGCAGGAGTGGGTGCGCACCAGCGGCGCCCGATTGGTGGTGGTGTTCGAGGGCCGGGACGCGGCCGGCAAGGGCGGGGCCATCCAGCGGGTGGCGGAGTACCTCAACCCCCGCATCTGCCGCATCGTGGCGCTGCCGGCGCCGTCGGAGCGCGACAAGACGCGCTGGTACTTCCAGCGCTACGTGCAGCACCTGCCGGCCGGCGGGGAGATCGTCCTGCTCGACCGCAGCTGGTACAACCGGGCCGGCGTCGAGCGGGTGATGGGGTTCTGCACCCCCGACGAGTACGCCCGCTTCCTGCGCCAGTGCCCGGTGTTCGAGGAGCTGCTGGTCGAGGACGGGATCATGCTGCGCAAGTACTGGTTCTCGGTCAGCGACGCCGAGCAGGAGCGCCGCTTCCGGGACCGGCTCAGCGACCCGATGAAGCAGTGGAAGCTGTCCCCGATGGACCTGGAGTCCATCACCCGCTGGGAGGACTACTCGCGGGCCAAGGACGAGATGTTCGCCCACACCGACACCCCGTCGTCGCCGTGGCTCGTGGTGGAGGCCGAGGACAAGCGCCGGGCCCGGATCAACATGATCGCCCACCTGCTGTCCACCGTGCCCTGGGAGCCGGTGCCGTCGCGCGAGCTCGAAATGCCCCACCGGCCGCCCGAGCGGGGCTACCAGCGGCCCCCGCGCGAGCAGTTCCACCAGGTGCCCGACCACGCCGCCGCGCTGCTCGGGTGATCGGGTGCTGCGGCGGGCCCTCAGGTCCGGCGCAGCCGGTTCCAGGCCAGCCCGGGCACCACGACCGACTGCGCGGGCAGCCGCACCCTGGCGGGCAGCCCGGTGCCGGTGCGGGCGGTGTAGCGGCGGCAGACGTCCGGGCCGCAGGACGCGCAGTCCGTGCCGGACCGGAAGTGCTCGTGCGCGTCGACGCCGTGGCCGCAGCGGCAACGGGCGGTGGGGACGGCGGTGCGGGTGCTCATCGGGTGGCTCCTGTACTGGTGGGGTCGCCGAACACTGCGGTACTCGGCGGTGGGTGGACGTTCGTGTCACCGGATGTCGGAGGTTCATCACTTTGCGGTAGGTGCGGATCACCCGATCGACTCGTCGGTCGACCCGCGGGGATCACGGTGGGTGGGCTGCTAGGGTCGCGACCGTGCAGCGCCAGTACTGGTTTACGCGGACGGCCCGGGTCGGGTCGGCCGGCGGACCGCTGCGCTGACCCCCACCCCCCGAGCCGGAGAACGAGCCGGCTCGGCGGGAACGACGGGGCGGCTCGTCCGAGAGGAAGCCCGCCCGCCATGTCCCTGATCTCCGATCCGCCGCTGGTCGCGGTCCCGTCGCTCGACGAGCACCGGACCACCCGGATCAGCCCGCTCATCTCGCCCGCCCTGCTGCGCCACGAGCTGCCCGTCGACGGCGCGGTCGCCGACACCGTCGTCCGGGGCCGGGCCGACGTCGTCGACGTCCTGGACGGCCGCGACGACCGCCTGCTGGTCGTCGTGGGACCGTGCTCGATCCACGACCCGTCCGCCGCGCTGGACTACGCGCACCGGCTGGCCGCGCACGCCGCCCGGGTGTCGGGCGAGCTGCGCGTGGTGATGCGCACCTACTTCGAGAAGCCGCGCTCCACCGTCGGCTGGAAGGGCCTGATCAACGACCCCGGCCTGGACGGCACCTACGACGTCAACACCGGCCTGCGCACCGCGCGCCGGCTGCTGCTGCAGGTCAGCGCGCTGGGCCTGCCGGTGGGCTGCGAGTTCCTCGACCCGATCACCCCGCAGTACATCGCCGACGTGGTCAGCTGGGGAGCGATCGGCGCCCGCACCGCGGCCAGCCAGGTGCACCGCCAGCTGTGCAGCGCGCTGTCCATGCCGGTGGGTATCAAGAACCCCACCGACGGCGACGTCCAGGTGGCCGTGGACGGGGTGGCCGCGGCCGCGGCCGGGCACGTCTTCATGGGGATCAACCCCGACGGCCTGGCCGCGCTGATCACCACCGCGGGCAACCCGGACGGCCACGTGATCCTGCGCGGCTCGGCGAGCGGGCCGAACCACGACCCCGCCTCGGTCGCCGCCGCGCTGGACCGGCTGCGCGCGGCGGGACTGCCCGCGCGGGTGATCATCGACGCCAGCCACGGCAACAGCGGCAAGGACCACGTCCGGCAGGCCGGGGTGGCCCGCGAGCTGGCCGGCCGGATCGCGGCCGGCGAGCCCGGGATCGCCGGACTGATGCTGGAGAGCTTCCTGGTCGACGGGCGCCAGGACGTGTCGCGGTCGATGGTCTACGGGCGCAGCGTCACCGACGCCTGCCTGGGCTGGGACACCACCGCCGAGCTGCTCGACGAGCTCGCCGCCGCGGTCGCCGCCCGCCGCTAGGAGCATCCGTCCACGGTCGTGGATCATGGTCCTCCTCCGGGTGGTCCGCGTACCGTCCTGATCACCTGCTGCAACGAGGTAGTCACCGGGACGTGGCGGTCCGCGCCACCGGATCACTCGATCGAGTGATCCGGTGGCGTCCGGAGCGGTGCTCGTGGCCCTCGCCGGCGGCTCCGGGACCGGCGACGCCGAGTACGCGTCCGGGCACACCAGGTGAGAACGGCGCACAGGTCGGGGCGACCCGCCAGGGCTCTCCCCCGGTCGTGGCGCCGACCGGTCGGCCGCTTCACTTGATCGAGCGAACTCGGCGGCGACACCCCGGCGGGGCGGTAACGGCCCAGGCCCGGGGGCGACGGGACGGCTGGTCGAACCTTCCGGATCGACCGCGCCGACTCCCCCGAGGGACCGCCTCCCCATGTTCAGACCCCTGGTGCTCACCGTCGTCACCGCGGCCGTGCTCGCCCTGTCCGCCGCCCCGGCCGCGGCCGCACCACTGGTGCCCACCCAGACCGGTGGCGGTTCGCTGCCGAGCCCCGGCAACACCTGCGCGAACCCCGTGCTGGCGCAGAACGCGACCGGCTGGTCGCTCGCCGCCGGCACCGGCAGCAGCACCCGCAACACCGCGAGCGGCCACCGGGCGGCCCAGTGGGCCTTCTGGGTCTTCCCGTACTCGGGCTCGGCCACCATCACACTGCCCCCGCAGCCGGTCACCGCCGGCCAGCAGCGCACGTTCGCCTTCGACGCCCAGCTCCCCGGCAGCGTCCGGGCCAGCGTGGAGTGGTTCAACGCCGCCGGCACCCGGCTCTCCCGGGTGGACGGCCCGCTGGTCACCGGCACCGCGTCGACGTGGGTTCGGGCCGCCGTGACGGCCACCGCGCCGACCGGCGCGACCCGGGCGAACGTGCTGGGCGTGGGTTCGCCGCAACTCGGCAACTGGTGGAAGAGCACGGCGTGCGACTACCCGCCGGTCGGCACGCCGCCGGTCCCCACGACCACCACCGTCCCGCCGACCACCGTCCCGCCGACGACAGTCCCGCCGACGACAGTGCCGCCGACCACCGTCCCCCCGACCACGGTGCCGCCGACCACCGTCCCCCCGACCACCGTCCCGCCGACCACCGTGCCGCCTACGACAACGCTGCCGCCGACCACCACGGCGACCACCCCGCCGGTGCCCGACCCGGGCAACGGCACCCAGGCCGCAGCCCGGTACGGCTGGGGCTCGCCGGTGCACCGCGACGAGTTCAACGGCACCGCCGTCGACCCCGCCAAGTGGGCGCTCTACGACAGCCCGGGGCACGACGGCAAGGGCCTGCGCAAGCCGTCGCAGATCACCGTGAACAACGGGATCCTGACGATCGCCGGCAACTCGGTCGGCACCACCGGCGGGATGTCGATGTACTACGGCCGCAAGTACGGCCGCTGGGAGGCGCGGATGCAGGTCCCGCGCGGCGACCACCGCTACCACCCGGTGCTGCTGCTCTGGCCGGACGCCGAGAACTGGCCGGTCGGCGGCGAGATCGACTACGCCGAGACCACCGCCGCGGCCTCCGACGTCGACTTCTTCCTGCACTACAGCGCGCAGAACCGCACCACGCACGCGAGCAAGGCCGTCGACCTCACCCAGTGGCACAACTACGCGGTGGAGTGGACCCCGAGCGGCATCCGGGGCTACATCGACGGGGTCCGGTTCTTCTCCGACACCAACCGCACGCACCTGCCGCCGGGCTCGATGCACCAGACCATCCAGCTGGACTGGTTCCCCAACGGCAGCACCCCGACCACGCCGTCGCAGATGAACGTGGCCTGGGTGCGGATCTACAACACCTGAGCCGCGTCCCGGGCGGGGTCGGTCCGGCGACCGACCCCGCCCGGCCCAGCCGGTCAGAACGAGACCGCGCCGGCGGCCAGCGCCCCGATCAGCACCACCGTCCCCACCGTCACCCCGCCGACGGCCAGCATCATGACCCCGACGGCGAGCACATCGGCACCCCGCAGGGTCTGGACCACCAGCAGGCTCGGGCGCAGGACGTCGTAGCGCGGCAGCGGCCGGGTTACGGTCCGGACCACGGCCGCGACCAGCACCGGGGCCAGGACGAGCACGGCGACCGGCACCCCGGACGCGACCGCCACCGCGCACCACACGACGGCCGGCGCGGCCAGCACCGCGGCCATCGTCCAGCGCAGCCGCAGCTCCCCGGTGCCGACCCAGCGGCGCAGCCCGGGGTGGCGCCGCAGCCGGGCCAGTCCGCGGGCCGCGGGCAGCAGGGCGGCGAACCCCGGGCCGGCCATCACCACCGCCGCCGGCACCGCCGGCGCCAGCTGCACCAGCGCCACCGCGGCCCCGAGCAGCAGCAGGAAGCCCAGCACGGGATCGCCGCGGTCGAGCGCCTCCAGGATGAGGAACCGCAGCAGCGCGGCGCCGGCCAGCGACACCCCGAGCGGCCGGGCCGCTCCGACCAGCAGCAACGGGTCGAGGAACTGCACCGCGCCGGTGCGCAACCGGTGCTCGCGCCAGCCCGCGACCAGCTCGGCCCGCCCGGCCCGGCGCGCCGTGCGGGCCGGGCCCAGCGCCACCAGCACGACCACCGCCACCGCGGCGCCGCCCGCGCTGCCGGCCAGCCAGACCGCCGCGGACACCTCGGCCAGCGCGGCCGCCATCGTCCACACCCAGCTCACCAGGGCCACCCGCCAGCCCCACCCGGCCAGCAACCGCCGCCGCACCTCGCGGACCCGCCGGTCGTCGGCGTCCTGCCAGGTCAGGGCGGCCGGTGAGAGCCGGACCGCACGCCGGCGGGCCAGGCTCAGCCAGCACAGCCCGGACACCGCGACCAGCAACCCGAGCGCGGCCGCCGGACTGGTCGGGTGCGTCCCGACCAGGGTGGACCGCCAGTCGTCGAGCCACACGAGGCCGCCGACCGCGAACCCGACGACGTAGAGCGCGACGAACGCCGGACCCACCGCGTCCCCGGTCCACCGCGCCACCCCGCTCACGACAGCTCCAGCACGCGATCGGCGACCGCCCGCACGAGCGGCGGGTGGTGGGTGCACACGACGACCGCGGCCCGGTCCCGGGCTTCGCCGAGCAACTGCGCCAGCCACCGCTTGCCGGCGGCGTCCAGGGCGCGTTCGGGCTCGTCGAGCAGCAGCACCGAGTGCGGCCGCGCGGTGGCGCCGAGCAGCAGCAGCCGCCGGCGCTGCCCGGCCGACAGCAGCCCGACCGGGACGTCGGCGCGCTCGGCCAGCCCGACGCCGTCGAGCAGGGCGTCCGGCTCGCCGTCGATGCCGTGCGTCCCGGCCAGCAGCTCGACGTGCTGGCGCGGGGTGAGCTCGTCGAAGACGTCGGAGTCGTCCAGCAGCGCCGAGACCGAGCGGCGGAAGGCGGCCGACCGCTCGTCCGGCGGCGCCCCGTCGACCAGCACGGTGCCCTCGTCGACCAGCTGGTCGCCGTACAGGCAGCGCAGCAGGGTGGACTTGCCCGTGCCGTTGCCGCCGACCACGGCGACGCACTCACCGGGCCGGACCCGCAGGTCGAGCCCGCGGAACAGCCAGTCCTCGAACCGCACGCCGATGCCGGCGGCTGCCACGCCCGCCCTGCTCACCCCGCCGACGCTACCGGCCGGGGTCGGGCTCCGGGCTGCCCAGCTCGTCGAGCCGCCGGGTCAGGAACCGGCGCTCGGCGTCCGTGCCGACCTGGCCGATCGCCTCCCGGTACGCCGTCGCCGCCTCGGTGGTGCGGCCGAGCCGGCGCAACAGGTCGGCCCGGGTCGCCGGCAGCAGCGGGTAGCCGGCCAGCTCGCCGGAGCGGTCCAGCTCGCGCACCAGCTCGAGGGCGACCGCCGGACCCTCGGCCATCGCCACCGCCGCCGCCCGGTTGAGCCGGACGACGGGCGACGGGGTCATCCGGGCCAGCCGGGCGTAGAGCGCCGCGATCTGCACCCAGTCCGTGTCGTCCGGCTTCGCGGCCGTGGCGTGGCATGCGGCGATGGCGGCCTGGACCTGGTACGGCCCGGGCGCCCGGCGCCGCAGGGCCGCGTCCAGCAGCCCGGTGCCCTCCTCGATCATCGCCTGGTCCCACCGCCCGCGGTCCTGGTCCTCGAGGGTGACCGGCTCGCCGGCGTCGTCGACCCGGGCGGCCCGGCGCGAGTCCTGCAGCAGCAGCAACGCGGCCAGTCCCAGCACCTCGGGCTCGTCCGGCATCAGCGCGGCCAGCATCCGGGCCAGCCGGACCGCCTCCGCGCACAGGTCGGCGCGCACCACCTCCGGGCCGGACGCCGCCGCGTACCCCTCGTTGAACAGCAGGTACAGCACGCCCAGGACGCCGCCGATGCGCTCGGGGAGCAGGTGCTGCGGCGGCACCCGGTACGGGATCGCCGAAGCCCGGATCTTGCGCTTGGCCCGGACCAGCCGCTGCGCCATCGTCGGCTCCGGCACCAGGAACGCCCGGGCGATCTCGGCGGTGCTCAGCCCGGCCAGGGTGCGCAGGGTGAGCGCGACCCGCCCGTCCAGCGGCAGCGCCGGGTGGCAGCAGGTGAAGATCAGCCGCAGCCGGTCGTCGGGGATGCCGCTGTCGTCGGTCAGCTCCTCGGCGGGGGCCGGCTCGGCGGCCAGCAGGCCGAGCTTCGCCGACTCCAGCCCGGCGCGACGCAGCCGGTTCAGGGCCCGGTTGCGGGCGGTGGTGGTCAGCCAGGCCCCGGGGTTGCGCGGGACGCCGTCGCGCGGCCAGCGGACCAGTGCCTGCGCGACGGCGTCCTGGGCGCACTCCTCGGCGAGGTCCCAGTTCCCGGTGATCCGGATCAGGGTGGCGACCACCCGTCCCCACTCCGCGCGGAAGGCGGCGTCGACCGCCGCCCGCGCGTCCGCCTCCGCCCCGCCCACCGGTCCTACTCGGTCCAGAACGGCCGGACCTCGACCATCCCGGCCCGGGCCATCGGGTGCTTGGCCGCCACCTCGATCGCCTCGTCGAGGTCCGCGCACTCCACGATGTCGTAGCCGACCATCCGCTCCTTGGTGTCGGCGAACGGGCCGTCGGTCAGCAGCACCTCGCCGCCGCGCACCCGCACGGTCGTGGCGTCCGGGGGGTCGGCCAGCCGCTCGCCGTCCACCCGGACACCGCGCCGGTCGTGCTCCTCGACCCACTGCTCGATGGGCATGCCGGTGCCGTCGTCCGGCCCGACGTCCTCGCCCTCGGTGTGGCAGATCAGCAACATGTAGCGCATCGGGAACCTCGTCCTCCTCGGCGCCGGCCCGCTGCCCGCGCTCTACCCCTACGACACCCGGGACCCGCCCGGATCGACATCCGCGGACCCGGAATCTCGGTGGCTTCCCGGATCGTCCCCGATCCGCCCTCGACCTCCCCGGCCCCGGGGGTGACGATCGGTTGGCGCCCGCCACCGGGGACGTCCGCGGCGTGCGCGACGATGCACTGCCGACCCCAGGAGGCGCCGTGTACCCGCAGCAGCCCGAGCAGCCGCCGGGGCACCCGGACGCCCGGGACCGGACCCGGCACCTGCCGCCCCGGGTCGACGGGTCCGGGTACCCGCCGACGCTGGAGAACCCGCCGCCGGCCGGCTGGCAGCCCTACCCGCCGACGCACTCCTACCCCCCGCCGCACTCCTACCCGCCCGCCCGGTCCCATCCCCAGCCGTACCCGCCCCCGCCGTACTACGCGCCGACACCGGCGCACCAGCCCTACCCACCGGCGTACGGCGCGCCCGGACCGGGGCGGCGCACCGAGTTCGGCTGGGCGTCGATCGTCGTCGGCGGCATCGCGCTGGTGACCTCGTGGATCCCCTACGTCGGCTGGTTCGTCATGGGCGCGGTCGCGGTGCTGGTGTCGCTCGGCCTGTTCGGCCGGCACGAGCGGTCCCCCGTCCCGGCGATCATCGGAGCCGCGCTGCTGGGGCTGTCGGTGCTGCTGCACTTCGTGGTCTGGGACCTGGTGCAGGGATGGCTGACCGCGATCGAGCAGCTGAACGGCTGAACGGCGGCGTGCTGCCCGTCCGCGGCGTCTCCTACTTCTGCGACGGCGTCCCCGACGAGGCGCTGCGCCGCGACCTGTCCGCGATCCGGCACGACCTGCACTGCACCGCGGTCATGCTGATCGGCGCCGACACCACCGCGCTGGCCGGCGCGGCCCGGGTCGCCCTGGACACCGTGCTGGACGTGCACCTGCGCCCCCACGTCCCGGACCGACGCCGCCGCGAGCTGCTGGCCCACCTCGCCGGCACCGCGCAGGTCGCCGAGCAGTTGCACACCCGGTTCCCGGGCCGGGTCGCGCTGCTGGTCGGCAGCGAGTTCTCGCACACCGCGCCCGGCATCGTCCCCGGCCCCCGGTCGTTCATCCGGCTGCAGGTCGTGCTCCGCTGGCGCCGGCTGCTGCGGCGCCGGGTGGCCCGCCGGCTCGACGCCCTGCTGGCCGCGGCCGCGGCCACGGCCCGCCGGCACTTCACCGGGCCGCTCACCTACGCGGCGGCCGGCTGGGAGCAGGTCGACTGGTCGCGCTTCGACGTGGTCGGGGTGAGCCTGTACCGCGGCGGCGCCGATCCCGCGGCCTACCGCGACCGGCTGCGCTCGCTGGTCCGCGGCCACGAGCAGCCGGTGGTCATCACCGAGTTCGGCTGCGGCGCGTTCGTCGGCGCCGACCGCCGCGGCGCGGCGTCGTTCCGGATCGTGAACTGGTTCGCCGATCCGCCGCGCGTCCGCGAGGGCCACGTCCGCGACGAGGGCACCCAGGCCCGGTACCTCGGCGAGCTCATCGACCTCTACGGCGCCGAGGGCGTGCACGGGTGCTTCGCCTTCACCTTCGCCATGCGGGACTTCCCGCACCGCCCCGACCCCGCCGAGGACCTCGACATGGCCGGCTTCGGGCTCGTCAAGGTGGCACCGGAGGACCCCCTGGCGTGGACGCCGAAGGCGGCCTTCCACGCGGTCGCCGAGCGCTACCGGGTCCTCGGGCCCGGGTAGGCCGCGGGAGACCGAGCGCCGGGGCGCTGGACCGTTCCGCGCACACCGCATAGCGTCGGCCAGCGACTCGCCGGTGTGCGGAGGGATCGGTAGCACCATCCCGCTCGACGGTGTCGTCGCCGGGATCTCCGAGCTGCTGGAGGGGCGCCGCATGAAGTACGCCGACACCCCGACCGTGGACGTCACCGCGGTCGTCGCAGCGCCGGTGGACGCGGTGTGGGCGCTGGTGAGCGACATCGAACTGCCCGCCCGGTTCTCGACCGAGTTCCTCGGCGCCACCTGGATCGACGACGGCCCCCGGCCGGGGGCGCGGTTCCGCGGGCGCAGCCGGCACGCCGCGCTCGGCGAGTGGGAGACCGTCTGCCACATCTCCCGCTACGAGCCGCCGCGCGCCTTCGCCTGGGACGTGACCGACCCGCAGCACCCGTCGTCGAGCTGGTGGTTCGAGCTCGACCCGCGGCCCGACGGCGTCCACGTCCGGCACGGGGCCCGCATCGGTCCGGCGCCGTCCGGCCTCACGTTCGCGATCACCGCCATGCCCGACAAGGAGGAGCGCATCATCGCCCGGCGGCTCCGCGAGTTCGAACGCAACATGACCGCCACCGTGGAAGGCATCAAGGCGCTCGCCGAGGGGCGTCCGTGACGCTGCGCGTGGGCGTCGCGGTCGCTGACCTCGACGCGGACGCCGTCGAGTTCGTCCGCGAGGCCGAGCGCCTGGGCGCCGACTCGGTGTGGCTGCCCGAGTACTGGGCCGGCGACGCCCTGACCCCGGCCGCCTACCTCGCCGCGTGCACGTCCCGCATCCGGCTCGCCACCGGCATCGTCCAGCTGGGCGCCCGGACGCCGGCGATGCTGGCCATGTCGGCGATGTCGATGCAGGCGCTGTCCGGCGGGCGGTTCGTGCTCGGCGTCGGCACCAGCGGGCCGCAGGTCATGGAGGGCTGGCACGGCGTGCGGTTCGACCGCCCCGTCCGCCGCACCCGGGAGACCATCGAGATCGTCCGGGCGGTCAGCAGCGGGCAGCGGCTCGAGCACGACGGCGAGGTCTACCGCCTCCCGCTGCCCGGCGGCGAGGGGCGCAGCATCCGGTCGGCGCTGGGGCCGGTCCACGTCCCGATCCACGTCGCTGCCCTGGGCCCGGCCAACCTGCGGCTGACCGGCGAGCTGGCCGACGGCTGGATCGGCAACTCCTTCCTGCCGGAGTCCGCGCACGTGTTCCTGGGCCCGATCGCCGAGGGCGCCGCCGCGGCCGGGCGCGCCCTGGCCGACCTGGACCTCACCGTGGCCGTCGGCGTCGAGTTCACCGACGACGTCGAGGCCGCCGGCCGCCGCCACGCCGACGGGTACGCGTTCACCTTCGGCGCGATGGGCTCGGCGACGCGCAACTTCTACAACGACGCGTTCGCCCGCCAGGGCTTCGGCGACGACGTGGCCGAGGTGGCGCGCCTGTGGCGGGCCGGCGACCGGCAGGCCGCGGCCGAGCGGGTGCCGATCGAGATCGGCCTGCACACCAACCTCGTCGGCCCCGACGACCTGGTGCGCGAGCGGCTCCGGCGCTACCGCGACGCCGGCATCTCGACCCTGCGCGCCGGCTTCACCGCGCACGACCGGACCGCGACCGCGACCTCCCACCTGCCCGCCCTGGAGCGGCTGCTGGACCTGGTGCGGCAGGTGAACGCCGAATCGACCGGCGCCCGCGGGAGCTCCTTGCCTTGAAGTCAGGTTGAGCTCCTAGCGTCGTGGACATGTCATCCGTGGATCACGATCGGGCGGGGGTGCGCGAGTGGGGCGGCCTCGCCGTGCTCGCCCTGCCGCTGCTGGTGCTGGCGCTGGACGTCTCCGTGCTCTACCTGGCCGCCCCGCGGCTGGCCGCCGACCTGCAGCCCTCGGCGACCCAGCAGCTGTGGATCCTGGACGTCTACGGCTTCCTGATCGCCGGCTTCCTGCTCACCATGGGAACGGTCGGCGACCGGGTCGGCCGGCGTCGGCTGCTGCTCACCGGGGCGGTGGCGTTCGCCCTCGCCTCCCTGCTCGCGGCGTTCGCGCCGACCGCCGAACTGCTGATCGCCGCCCGCGCGCTGCTCGGGGTGAGCGGGGCGACGCTGATGCCCTCGACCCTGGCCCTGATCAGCACGATGTTCCGGGACCCGGGGCAGCGGTCCTACGCGATCGCGGTCTGGATGACGACCTTCTCGGTCGGGGTGGCGATCGGCCCGCTGGTCGGCGGCCTGCTGCTGGAGCACTTCTGGTGGGGCTCGGTGTTCCTGCTCGGGGTGCCGGCGATGGGGCTGCTCGTCGTGCTCGGCCCGCTGCTGCTGCCCGAGCAGCGCGACCCCGCGGCCACCGCGCGGCCGGACCTGACCAGCGTGGCGCTGTCCCTGGCCGCGATGCTGCCGCTGGTCTACGGGGTGAAGCAGACCGCGGCGCACGGCCCGGGCCCCGGCGCCACCGCCGCGCTGCTGATCGGGCTGGGCTGCGGCGTGCTGTTCGTGCGGCGGCAACGCCGGCTCACCGCCCCGATGCTCGACGTCGGGCTGTTCACCCGGCGCGCGTTCGCCGCCTCGGTCGGGCTGCTGGTCCTGGGCCTGCTGGCGGTGAACGGGCTGTGGTTCCTGCTGCCGCAGTACCTGCAGTTGGTCGGCGGGCGGACCGCGTTCGAGGCCGGGCTGCTGCTCGCGCCGGCCGCCGCGGCCAGCGTCGCCGGCTCGCTGCTGACCCCGGTGCTGGTCCCCCGGCTCGGCCGGGCCCGGCTGGTGGTCGGAGCCGCGGCCATGGCCACGCTGCCGACCCTGCTGCTGGGCTGGACCACCGCGACGACGCCGCTGCCACTGGTGGTCGCCCTGGTCACCGCGGCGACGCTGGCCATCGCCCCGATCACGGTGCTGGGCACCGACCTGGTGGTCGGCTCGGTGCCGCCGGAACGGGCCGGGTCGGCCGCCGCGGTCTCGGAGACCGCCGGCGAGCTGGGCGTCGCGCTGGGCGTGGCCGTCACCGGCAGCGTGCTGACCGCGGTCTACGGCGCCGCGCTCGTCCTGCCCACCGCGGTGCCCCCGGACGCGGCGGGCGCCGCGGCCGACGGGCTCGCCGCCGCCCTGACCGCTGCCGAGCGCCTGCCCGAGCCGGTCGGCGACCTGCTCACGGCCGCCGCCCGCGACGCGTTCTCCAGCGGGTTCGGCGTTGCCGGCCTGGTGTCCGCCGGCCTGCTCGCCGGGGTCGTCGCGCTGGCCGCGGCGGGCCTCCGCGACCGGCCGCACTAACCGGTCGAGGGGAGCGGCGACATGAGCACCGCGGCGGTCGACAGGCCGGATCGTCGCCGCAGTGCTCATCTCGTCGGGGCTCGTCTCGACAGGTCCGCCGGCTCGACTCCGGTCCGCTCCGGCGGCACAGCTGGAATGCCGCCGCCCGCCGTCGAGTTGATTGACGCGTGAAGAAGATTGGGTTCCTCTCCTTCGGGCACTGGTCGGCGTCGCCGCACTCGATGGTGCGGTCCGGGGCCGACGCCCTGCTGCAGTCGATCGAGCTCGCGGTGGCCGCGGAGGAGGCGGGCGCCGACGGCGCGTACTACCGCGTGCACCACTTCGCCCAGCAGCTCGCCTCCCCGTTCCCGCTGCTGGCCGCGGCCGCGGCCCGGACCAGCCGCATCGAGCTGGGCACCGCCGTGATCGACATGCGGTACGAGAACCCGCTCTACATGGCCGAGGACGCCGGGGCCGCCGACCTGATCTCCGGCGGCCGGCTCCAGCTGGGCATCAGCCGGGGATCGCCGGAGCAGGTGATCGACGGGTTCCGCTACTTCGGGCACGTGCCGCCGGAGGGCATGAGCGACGCCGACATGGCCCGCGAGCACACCCGGGTGTTCCTCGACGTGCTCAAGGGCGAGGGCTTCGCCGAGCCCAACCCCCGGCCGATGTTCCCCAACCCGCCGGGCCCGCTGCGGATCGAGCCGCACTCGCCGGGCCTGCGGGACCGGATCTGGTGGGGCGCCGGGAACCGGGCGACCGCGGAGTGGACGGCCCGGCAGGGCCTGAACCTGATGAGTTCGACCCTGCTCACCGAGGACACCGGCGTGCCCTTCCACCGGTTGCAGGCCGAGCAGATCCAGCGCTTCCGCGACGCCTGGGAGGCCGCCGGGCACGACCGCGAGCCGCGGGTCTCGGTCAGCCGCAGCATCTTCCCGATCGTCAACGACCTGGACAAGCAGCTGTTCTGGCAGCAGCGGGGCAGCACCGACCAGGTCGGCGTGCTGGACGGCGGCAACGCCCGGTTCGGCCGGACCTACGCCGGCGAGCCCGACAAGCTGGTCGCCGAGCTCGCCGA
>JASLAP010000611.1 GCA_030147065.1 Pseudonocardia sp.
GCCCGGTGGATGCTCGTCGGCTTCGTGCACGGCGTGATGAACACCGACAACACCACGATCTCCGGCGAGACCATCGACTACGGCCCGTGCGCGTTCCTGGACGCCTACGACCCGGCCACCGTGTTCAGCTCCATCGACCACGGCGGGCGCTACGCCTACGGCAACCAGCCCGTGATCGCGCAGTGGAACCTCGCCCGGCTCGGTGAGACGCTGCTGCCGCTCATCGACGAGGACCTCGACGCCGCCGTGGAAGCCGCAACAGCGGTGCTCGGCGGGTTCGCCGACGCCTACCAGCGGCACTGGGCCGACGGCGCGGCCGCGAAGCTCGGACTCACCGACCCGGACCCGGACCTGGTCACCGACCTGCTGGAGCTGATGCGCGCCCAGCGCGTCGACTTCACGACCTTCTTCCGCGCCCTCGCGGCCGGCACCGCCCGGTCGCTGTTCGGCGAGCCCGAGCCCTTCGACGCGTGGGCGGCGCGCCGCGACGCGCTGCTGCCCGCCGACCGCGCGGCGACAGCGGCGGCGATGAACCGCGTCAACCCCGTCTACATCCCGCGCAACCACCTGGTGGAGGAGGCCCTCACCGAGGCCACGGCCGGCGACCTGACGGCGTTCCACCGCCTCCTCGACGCCGTCTCCCGGCCGTACGAGGAGCGGCCCGGCCTGGAGCGGTACGCCGAGCCCGCGCCCGCCGGCTGCGCCCCGCACGTCACCTACTGCGGCACCTGAGGCCCCCCGCCCGTCGGCCGGTGACGTACCTTGCACCGCATGACCGAGCTCGCCCGCACCGCCCGTCTCGACGTCCTGGTCGAGGGCTACGTGCGCCAGCCGTACGTCGCCGGGACGGTGAGCCTGCTCCGCGACGGCGACCGCACCGTGGTCGTGGACCCGGGCATGGTGGCCGAGCGCGAGCTCATCCTCGGCCCCCTGCGTGACCTGGGCGTCGAGCCGCAGGACGTGACCGACGTCGTCGTCAGCCACCACCACCTCGACCACACCGTGAACATCGCGCTGTTCCCGGTGGTCCCGGTGCACGACTTCCAGTCCGTCATCGAGGGCGACCGGTTCACCTCGCGCCCGGCCGAGGGCATCCACCTCACCCCGGCGATCCAGCTGCTCGCGACGCCCGGGCACACGCCGCAGGACATCACCACCCTGGTCGGCACCCCCGACGACGTCGTGGCCCTGACCCACCTGTGGTGGACCGCCGAGGGCCCGGCCGACGACCCCTACTCCCCCGACCGCGAGGAGCTGCGCCGGCAGCGGGAGCGGGTCCTGGAGCTCGCGACCCTGGTCGTCCCGGGGCACGGGGCCCCCTTCCGCCCGGGTTCCGCGACTCCCCGCTGAGTGCCGGCCGGGCACCGGCCCGCCCGCTTGTTGTGCTCCCCTGGACGGCCATGAACGACGCACCCCTCACCCGTCGCGCCCTGCTGACCGCGGCCCTCGTCGGCCTGGGCACGGCGCTGCCGGGATGCGGGAGCGGCGCGGCGCCCACCGCCCCGCTTCCCGCCGCCCCGCCGCCCCCGTCGTCCGCCGCCCCGCCGGACGACCCGGACCTGGCCGCGCTCGAGCGCCGCTTCGGCGGCCGGCTCGGCGTGCACGCCCTGGACACCGGGACCGGCGCGATCGTGGCGCACCGGGGCGGGGAGCGGTTCCTCATGGCGTCGACCGCGAAGCTGCTCCTCACCGCCGCCGTGCTGGACCGCGCGGCCACCGACCCCGCGCTGCTGGACCGTCCCGTGCGCTACGGGCCCGAGGCGCTGCTGGAGTACGCCCCGGTGACGTCGGAGAACGTCACCACCGGCATGACCGTCGCCGAGCTGTGCGACGCCGCCGTCACCGTCAGCGACAACACCGCGGCGAACCTGCTCCTCGAACTCCTCGGCGGGCCGGCGGCCGTGACGGCGTTCGTCCGCGGCATCGGCGACCCGACCACCCGCTTCGACCGCACCGAGCCCGACCTCAACGTCTCCGCCGGAGCGGCCGACGAGCGCGACACCACCACCCCGGCCGCGATCGTCGCGAGCATCCGTGCGGTGACCCTCGCCGACGGCCTCGATCGGGCCGGCCGCGACCGGCTGACCGCCTGGCTCGTCGCGAACACCACCGGGGACGCCACCATCCGCGCCGGGGTGCCGGCGGGGTGGGTGGTCGGGGACAAGACGGGCACCGGGGCGCAGGGCGAGCGCAACGACGTCGGGATCGTCCTGCCCCCGGACCGCGCGCCGCTGGTCCTCGCCGTCTACACCGACCCCGACGACCCGGGGTCGAGGGCCGGCGACGACACCATCGCCGAGGCGACGGCGATCGTGGCCCGCCGCCTCGTCGGCCCGTAGCCGGCACGCCGCCCGCATTCTGGCGTCCTGGCGCCGTTCACCCTGCGGGCGGCGCCTCGTAGCGGGTGGCGATGGCGGCGGCGCGGTCGCGCAGAGCGGTGCGCAGCCACGGCGGGTCCAGCGCTTCGGCGTTCGTGGCGAGCTGCCACAGCGCCCATTCGGCGTGCCTCGGATCCTGGAAGGTGACCTCCAGCCGCAGCCAGCCGTCTGCGTCGGCCCGTTCGGTGCGGACGGCCAGCGCGGTGCCCACCAGGTCCTCGCGCCGCGCCGGGTCCACCCGCACCAGCACGGCGACCTGGTCGCCGCCGGTCCGGAACCGCGTGCTGCGTTCCTGCCAGGCCCGGTCCAGGTCGACCCGGTCGGGTCGCTGTGCCGGTTCGGCGAGTTCCTCGGCGGCCAGGACCCGGGACAGCCGGTAGGTGCGGTCCGCGCCGGACCTGGTGGCCAGCAGGTAGCTCTGGTCGCGGACGGTGACCAGGCCGATCGGGTCCACCGTGCGCCACTCCGGGGCCTGGCCCGCGGCCGCGTAGTGGATGCGCAGCTTGTGCCCGGCGAACACCGCGCGCCGGACCTCGGTCACCACGGCGTCGGGCACCTCCTCGTCGACCAGCCGGCGCGCGAGCAGGTCGGTCTCCGGGTCGACGAGCAGTCGTCGGGCCGCGCCGGCCGCGGTGGCCCGGTAGCTCTCGGGCAGCGCGTCGACCACCTTGCGCATGGCCGAGGCGAGTGCCGAGCCGAGGCCGAACGCCTGCGCGCCGCGCCGCGATCCGACGACCAGCAGGGCGAGTGCCTCGTCGTGGTTCAGCCCGGTGAGCTCGGTCTGGAAGCCGGGCAGCAACGCGAAGCCGCCGAGCCGGCCGCGTTCGGCGTAGACCGGGACGCCGGCCGCGGACAGCGCCTCGATGTCGCGCAGCACGGTCCGGGTGGAGACCTCCAGCTCGCGGGCCAGCGCGGTCGCCGACAGCCGGCCGTGCTGGCGCAGCAGCAGCACCATCGAGACCAACCGGTCGGCCCGCACCCGGGAACTATCCCAGGAATACACGACACAGGATGTCGTGATTGGCTGGGAGGCTCACCAGCATGATCACGACACAGGATACCGGCACCCCGCCGCCCCACCCCGACCGTTCTCGTCCGACCCCTGCGGGTCCGGTGCCCGGCACGACCAGGCCGGTGGCCGCCGAGCCGAACGACCTGGGCCGGTACTTCGTCGAGCGCGCCAACGCGGGCGACGTCGAGGGCCTGGTGGCGCTGTACGAGCCGGACGCCGTGCTGGCGTTCCCGCCGGGCACCCTCGCGACCGGGCACGCGGAGATCCGCGAGGTGTACGAGCAGTTCGTCGCGGCCGCCCCGGTGCTCTCGCCGGGACGGCAGCACCCGGCGCTGGTGAGCGGGGACCTGGCGCTGACCGCGAGCACGCTGACCACCGGTGAGGTGACCGTCGAGGTCGCCCGTCGCCAGCCGGACGGGTCGTGGCTGTGGGCCGTCGACGACCCAGCACTGGTGCCGTAGCGGGGCGGCGATGACGCGCGTCGTGACGATCGGCGTCTACGGCTTCGCGGCCGAGGCCTTCATCGAGGAGCTCACCGGCGGGGGCGTGGGGCTGTTGCTCGACCTCCGACAGCGCCGCGGCGTTCGGGGCCCCGACTACTCCTGGGCGAACTCGGCGCGGCTCCAGGACGCGCTCGCCGCCGCGGGCATCGGCTACCGGCACGTGAAGGAGCTGGCGCCGACGACCGAGCTGCGCCAGCACCAGTACCACGAGG
>JASLAP010000041.1 GCA_030147065.1 Pseudonocardia sp.
GGACGTCGTCGGCGATCTCCGCCTCGACCGCGTGCGGGCGCAGCTCGCCGCTGCGGATCCGCTCGGCCCAGTGGCAGGCCACCCGGTGCCCGGGCGCGGTGCCCTCGACCACCCGCAGCTCGGGGCGCTCGTCGTCGCAGCGCGTCGGCTGGCGCCACGGGCAGTGGGTGTGGAACCGGCACCCGGACGGCGGCGCCGCCGGTGAGGGCAGGTCGCCGGTGAGCAGGATCCGCTCGCGGCGGTCCTCCAGCTCCGGGTCCGGGACCGGGATCGCCGACAGCAGCGCCCGGGTGTAGGGGTGCAGCGGCTCGTCGTAGAGCGCCTGCGAGGGCGCCTCCTCGACCAGCCCGCCCAGGTACATCACCCCGATCCGGTCGCTGACGTGCCGGACCACCGCCAGGTCGTGCGCGATCACCAGGTAGGTCAGGCCCAGCTCGGCCTGCAGCCGGTCGAGCAGGTTGAGCACCTGCGCCTGCACCGAGACGTCCAGCGCGGACACCGGCTCGTCGGCCACGATCAGGTCGGGCTGCACGGAGAGCGCCCTGGCGATGCCGATGCGCTGGCGCTGCCCGCCGGAGAACTCGTGCGGGTAGCGGCGCAGCGACGCGGCCGGCAGCCCGACGGCGTCGACCAGCTCGCGCAGCCGCTTGCCGTCGGCCGCGCCGCCGGTGGTCAGGCCGTGCGCCTTCATGCCCTCGGTGAGCATGCCCTCGACGGACTGGCGGGGGTCCAGGCTGGACATCGGGTCCTGGAACACCATCTGGAACCGGCGGCGCATGGTCCGCAGCTCCTCGCCCTTGAGCGGGGCGATGTCGCGGCCGTCGAAGAACACCTGGCCGGACGTGGGCGTCTCCAGCCGCAGGATCGCCCGGCCCAGCGTGGACTTCCCGCAGCCGGACTCGCCGACCAGCCCGTAGGTCTCGCCGCGCTCGATCCGCAGGGACACCCCGTCGACGGCGTAGACGTGGCCGATGGTGCGGTCGAGGATCAGCCCGCGCTTGATCGGGAAGTGCACCGCGACGTCGCGGACGTCCAGCAGCGGACCGGCCGGCGGGGTGTCCCCGGTCCGGTCCTGGTCGGTGTCGGTCATGCCCGTCACGTCCCCACCATCATTCCGCGCTCGCCGGGACCGGGTTGTGGCAGCGCAGCAGCCGCCCGCCGGTGGTCTCGCCGGCCGGTGTGACCTCCACGCACCGCTCGATCGACCGCGCGCAGCGCGGGGCGAACGCGCAGGCGTGCGTCCACGGCACGTTGTCCACCACCGACCCCGGGATCGCGTCCAGCTCCGCGCCGGCCGGGGCGTCCAGCCGCGGGATCGAGCGCAGCAGGCCGTGGGTGTAGGGGTGGCGGGGGGTGCCGAACAGCCGGTGCCGCTGGGCCCGCTCGACGATCCGGCCGGCGTAGAGCACGTTGACCGTCTCGCACAGCCCGGCCACCACGCCCAGGTCGTGCGTGATCATGATCAGCGCGGCGCCGGTCTCCGCGACCATCTCCTTGAGCAGCTCCAGGATCTGCGCCTGGATGGTCACGTCCAGCGCGGTGGTCGGCTCGTCGGCGATCAGCAGCCGGGGCTGGCAGGCCAGCGCGATCGCGATCATCACCCGCTGCCGCATGCCGCCGGAGAGCTGGTGGGGGTAGTTGCCGATCCGCCGGCGCGGGTCCGGGATGCCGACCCGGTCGAGCAGCTCGACCGCGGCCGTGCGCGCCTGCTCCTTGTCCATCCCGCGGTGCCGGCGCAGCACCTCGGTGATCTGCAGCCCGATCGGGATCACCGGGTTCAGCGACGACAGCGGGTCCTGGAACACCATCGACAGGTCCCGGCCGCGGCGCTCGCGCATCTTCGACTCGGGCAGCGTGAGCAGCTCCTCGCCGTCCATCGTCACCGAGCCGGTGATCTGCACCCCGCGCTGCGGCAGCAGCCGCATGATCGCCATCGAGGTGACCGACTTGCCGCAGCCGGACTCCCCGACCAGGCCGACGACCTGTCCGGGCGCCACGTCGAAGCTGACGCCGTCGACCGCGACGGTGTCCGGCTCGCCGCGGCGCTGGAAGGCGACCCGCAGGTCGCGCACCTCCAGCAGCGGGGCCGTGGTCGGGGCCGGCTTCGGAGCCGTCATCGTCGTCCCTTGGGGTCGAGGGCCTCCCGCAGCGACTCCCCGAGCAGCGTGAAGCCCAGCGCCACGGCGATGATCGCGATGGCCGGGTAGAACGCCAGCGCCGGCCGCACGTCGAGGTAGGTCTGCGCCTGGGCCAGCATCAGCCCCCACTCGGCGCGACCCGGGTCGGCGTCGCCGAGGCCGAGGAACGACAGCGCGGCGGCGTCCAGGATGGCGGTGGCCAGGGTCAGCGTGGCCTGCACGATCACCGGCCCGATCGCGTTGGGCAGCATGTGCCGCAGCACGACGGCCGGGCGCTTGACGCCCAGCGCGGTGGCCGCGATGACGTGGTCGCTGTTGCGCTGGGAGAGCATCGAGCCGCGCAGCAGCCGGGCGAAGATCGGGACGCCGACGATGGCCACCGCGATGATCACCGTGGTCTGCGACGGGCTGGCCGCCAGCGCGGCCACCGAGATCGCCAGCAGCAGGCTGGGCACGGCCAGCAGGACGTCGGTGACCCGCATCAGCAGGGTGTCCACCCAGCCGCCGAACGCGCCGGCCACCGTCCCGATGACGACGCCGACCGCCAGCCCGATCAGCGTGGCGAGCACGCCGACCAGCAGCGTCTGCTGGGAGGCCAGGATCATCCGGGACAGGAAGTCCCGGCCGAGCTGGTCGCTGCCCAGCGGGAACCCGGGCTGGGCGCCCGGGATGTTGCCCGGGCGCAGGTCCTCCTGCAGCTGCGGGAACGACTCGGCCGGTCCGTACGGGGCGAGCAGCGGGGCCAGCGCGGCGATGACCACGAAGGTGCCGACGATCAGCGCGCCGACGATGGCCACCGGGTCGCGGCGCAGCCGTCGGAACGCCTCGGAGGTGAGGCTGCGGCCGCCGGCCAGGTCGTCGATCCGCGCCTTGCGGCGCTCCGCCCAGGTGGTGCTCATCCCAGCCGCACTCTCGGGTCGATGATCGCGTAGGAGATGTCGACGAGCAGGTTCACCAGCACGTAGACCAGCGCGCCGAGCATCAGCAACGCCTGCAGCCGGGGGTAGTCCTTGAGCGTGATGGCGTCGGCCAGCAGAGTGCCGAGGCCGCCCCAGACGAACACCTTCTCGGTCAGCACCGCCCCGGCCAGCAGCAGCCCGACCTGCAGGCCGATCACCGTGGACACCGGCAGCAGCGCGTTGCGCAGCACGTGCCGGCCGCGCACGGTGCCCGGGGTCAGGCCCTTGGAGTTGGCGGTGCGGACGAAGTCCGAGCCCATCACGTCCAGCACCGAGGCCCGGGTGATCCGGACGATCACCGCAAGCGGGATGGTGGCCAGCGCGACCGACGGCAGCACCAGGTGCATCAGCGCGTCCCAGCTCGCGTCCCACTCCCGGGTCAGCACGCCGTCGAGCACCGCCAGCCCGGTGACGCTGGTGGCGTCCAGGCCCACCGCCTGCCGCCCGGACGGCGGGAACCAGCCCAGCTCGACGGCGAAGAAGGCCTTGAGCAGGTAGCCGAGGAAGAACACCGGCACCGCCACCCCGACCAGGGTGCCGATCACCGTGGCCACGTCCAGCGGGCGGCCCCGCCGGCTGGCCGCCAGGTAGCCGAGCGGGATGCCCAGCAGCACCGCGATCAGCAGCGCGGTCACCGACAGCTCGATGGTGGCCGGCAGCGCCCGGCCGATCTCGACCAGCACCGGCTGCCCGGTGATCGTCGAGGCGCCGAAGTCACCGGTGACGACCCGGCCCAGGAACCGGCCGTACTGCACGAGGATCGGCTGGTCCAGGCCCAGCACCCGGTTCAGGTCGGCGATCGCCTGCGGGGTCGCCCGGTCGCCGAGGAACGCCGACGCCGGCCCACCCGGAAGCGCGCGCAGCCAGGCGAACACCAGCAGCGACAGCAGCAGCAGGGTGGGGATCACCTGGAGCAGCCGTCTCAGCACGAAACGCAGCACGGTCCCCCCTCCGCCATGTCAGTTGCCGCCGTGGCAGTGGTGCCCGCGGCGGTCTCCCCCGATTCCACAACGATGTCCGGTTCTCGGCGCACGAGGGTGGCACCGCCGTCGCCGGCGGTGCCACCCGGGGTCGTGCGGTCAGCCCTTGGTGACCCCGAAGAACCGCTCGTCGGTGAGCGGCGACGGGACCAACCCGCTGACGTTGTCCCGGACCACCAGCGCCGGCGGCGAGTGGCTGATCGGGACGGCGGGCAGGTAGGTCGTCATCAGGTCGCGGTTGACCTGCTCGAACGCCGCCGTCCGGGCGGCCGGGTCGACGGTGGCGTCGGCCTCACCGACCTCGGTGAACACGTTCGGGTCGGTGATCCCGAAGTCCGGCTTCGGGGTGCCGAAGAACGTGGCGACGAAGTTGCCCGGGTCGTTGTAGTCACCGGTCCAGCCGAGCAGGTGCATGTCGTGCACGCCGTTGGCGGTCACCGAGTCCAGGTAGCCGCCGTTCCACGGCTGCGGCACCGGGTTGACCGTGATCCCCACCTGGCGCAGGTTCTCGGCCAGCGCGGTGAAGATGTTGGTCGGGTTCGGCATGTAGGGCCGGGTGACCTCGGTCGGGTAGTAGAAGTTGATCGTCAGGTCGGACGCGCCGGCCTCGGCGAGCAGCGCCCGCGCCCGGTCCGGGTCGAACGGGATCGGCTCCAGGTCGGCCGCGTAGCCCTCGACGGTGTCGGGCATGAACTGGGTGGCCACCTCGGCGCCCTCGGGCAGCTGGTTGCGCACCAGCGACTCGCGGTCCAGCGCGTGCGCGATCGCCTGGCGCACCCGCAGGTCCGCCAGTGCCGGGTTGTTCTTCTGGTTGATGCCCAGGTAGAGGATGTTGAACGCGGGCCGCACCAGCACCTGGAAGCCCTCGCTCTGCAGCGACTCCCAGTCGGCGGGCGACGGGAAGTCGTAGCCGTCGATGGTGCCGGCTTGCAACTCCTGCTTGCGGGCGTTCTCGTCCGGGATCACCCGGAAGATCAGCCGGTCCAGGGTGGCCGGCTCGCCCCAGTACTCCTCGTTGCGGACCAGGGTGATGACGTTCTGGGTCCGGTCGTAGCTCTCGTACTTGAACGGCCCGGTGCCGGTGGGGTGGTCGGTGGCGTAGGCGCCGTAGGTGAACGCCTCACCGCTCTGCTGGACGTCGTCGGCCTCGTACTCCTGCAGCGCGGTCGGGCTGGAGATCGAGAACGAGGTCAGGCCGAACGCGGCCGGGAACGCGCCCTTGGCCTTGTTCAGCTTGATGACCGCGGTGGTGGGGTCGGGTGCCTCGCAGCTGTTGTAGACCGGGGTCAGCCCGGACCCGGTCTGGTCGTTGGCGAAGCCCTCGAACACGCTGCTGTAGTAGTAGGCCTGCGACTGCGCGGCGGCGTTGGGCAGGTTCACCCAGCGGTTGAAGTTGAAGCAGACGGCCTCGGCGTTGAAGTCGGTGCCGTCGTGGAACTTGACGCCCTCGCGGAGCGTGAAGGTCCACTCGGTGTAGTCCGCGTTCGGCGTCCACTCCGTCGCCAGCGAGGGCTCGAGGTCGGCCGTCCCCGGCTTGTAGGCGATCAGCGTGTCGTACATCTGGCGCACCGGCCGGAACGTCTCGCCGTCCTGCGCGAAGATGGGGTCGAAGTTGTCCGGCGCTCCTGGCGCGCCGAAGACGAACGTGCCGCCGGTCTGGCCGGCACCGCCTTCGGCCCCGGAGTCGGAACGCTCCGAGGTGGCACAGGCGGCGAGCGTGACGGCGAGCACGGCCGCGGCACACACGACGGGTAGGCGTCGGGCAGGTCTCATGATGCGGGCACCTCTTCGTAGGAGACCGCAGACGCTATTCGCCGCGGATACCGATCGGTAGTTGTTCGCGTCACGGTTCCACTACGGCCTTGCCGGGCCGCCGCCGGGCGGCGCACACGGCCCTGGCCCGGCAGGCCGAGGCGAAGGTCACTCAGCGTCGAAGTCCCCGCGGCGCACCCCGTCCAGGAAGCTGGCCCACTGTCCGGCGCCGAAGGTGAGCGCGACACTACGCTGCGCGTCCTTGCTGTCACGCACGATGACGGTGCCGTCGGCGGGCGAGAGCCCGACCTCGACGCATCCGCCACCGGAGCAAAAGCTGCTGATCCTGAACTCGATCACGGGGGAGCCTCTCGCCACGCATCTACCGGATGATGGGTGGACATGGCCTGCGCGGTAACTCGGGGAGTGCGCGTTCGATCACGTCCGGCGGCAATGTAAACGACTGCCACATCGCCCTGCACAGCGGGGCTGCACGTGCACACGACCGTGCAGCGCGACCCTGCGTAGCAGCCACAAGGCGTGGCCGAATCGGACAACACCGGCCCGTCGCAGCACCCGACTGGCGCAATGGCAGGCACTCGCCCTACACGCGCCGCGACCACGGCGACCCTCATCCGCCGAGGTGCTACGCACCGTGAACAGGGCGCGCGTCCTCGCGATCCGCGTACTGGTGCCGGTAATCGTCGATGAGGGCCCGCGAGTCGTCCGCGGACAGGGCCCGCCCGGCCACGTCGGCGAGGATGCCGGCGTACCGGTCGACGTCCGGACCGTTCTCCAGATAGGTCTCCCCGACGTGGCCCTCCACGTACACCACGTCGGCCCCGGTGCCCTCCGGGAATTCCATGATCACGAATGACCCCATGTGCGCGCGGTGGAAGCCGGCGGCGAACGGCAACACGCGGACGGTGACGTTGGGTAGCCGCGAGCGGTCGCCGATCACGGCCAGCTGGTCGGCCATGAGCGCCGGACTGCCGACCACTCTGCGCAACACCGCCTCGTCCAGCACGACCTCCAGCAGCAGCGGTTGCTCCGTCGCGAACAGCGCCTGCTGGCGCCGTCGGCGCAGCTCGACCAGGCGTTCGAGCTCGGCGGCGCTGTGCCCGGCCAGCAGGGCGCGCATCAGCGCCCGGGTGTACTCGGGGGTCTGCAACAAGCCGTTCAGCACGGCGATGTCGAACGACCGCAAGCCCGAGGCCTCGGTCTCCAGGGCGGGGTAGCGGTTCGGCGAGTCCATGATGAACCGCTCCGGCGTCACGCCCTCGGTCAGCGGCTCCCACCAGCCGTGCTCGCGCCCGTCGCGGACCAGCCTTATCAGCATGTCCTGCTCGGTTTCCGAAGTGACGCCGTAGATGCGCATCAACTCCCGGACGTCGGGCAGTTTCGGAATCCCCTTCCCGGTTTCCAACCTGGAAATTTTCGACGTCGAACAGGTCATCTGCTCGGCGACCTCGTCCAGGGTCAGCCGCGCGTTGGTGCGCAGCCGACGCAGTTCCGCTCCCAGCCTGCGCCGGGAACCCATCGGGCTCTGCGGTGCTCCCATGGCCCCTTCCCGTGCCCGGCTCGATCCCGCCGCCGCTGCGACGGGCGGGTGATTGTGCCGGTCAGCGCCGCATTGCAATTGCACAAGGCACTGTCCTCGGGCAATCTAAACACCAGCCGTCAAGCGGTGGTATCCGCCACCCGATGCGCTGGCATCCCGGGAGAGGAGGCCAACGTGACGACTCCGCGGCACGCGCCCACCCCCCGGTCCCATTCCACGCGGCATCCCGCGACCCAGGGTGCCCGCCTCCCGTCCCGGCCGCTGGCCGGGATCCTCCGCCGTCCGGCCACCAGCCGGGACGTCACACGGGAAAGGGGATCGATGATGGTTTCCGACGGGAAGACCGGCGTCCGCGGACAACCCGGGCGGTGGTCGACATGATCGAACTCATCGTCGCGGGAATCGCGCTGATCGTCGTGGTGGCGGTCGTCGTCGGCGTCGTGGACGCCCGGCAGGCGGCCGGCTGGCGACAGATCGCCGCGGAGCGCCGCGAGCAGTGGGAAGCACGGGTCCTGGAGCTGCACGGCGTCGACGAGCGGTTGGACGACGAGCCCGACGGCTGGGACGACGACTGATGCGGCGCGTTCCCGGGGAGTGATCGCGCGGCGTCAGACCCGGGGTCCGGCCCGGAGCGACCGGGACCCCGGCCCGGCGCCCGGCGCGGCCGGGTCCGGATCAGACCGCGCGCCGGCCGGAGAGCGCCCGGCCGAGCGTGAGCTCGTCGGCGAACTCCAGGTCGCCGCCCATCGGCAGGCCGCTGGCCGGGCGGGTGACCGTCAGCCCGGGGAAGTCGCGCAGCAGCCGCACCAGGTAGGTCGCGGTCGCCTCGCCCTCGGTGTTCGGGTCGGTCGCGATGATCACCTCGGCGATCTCGGTCTCGTCGGCCGCCGGACCGGTGCCGCCGAGGCGGGCCAGCAGCTCGCGGATCCGCAGCCCGTCCGGGCCGACCCCGGCCAGCGGGTCCAGCGCGCCGCCGAGCACGTGGTAGCGCCCCTTGAACTCGCGGGTGCGCTCCACCGCCAGTACGTCCTTGGGCTCCTCCACCACGCAGACCACGGTCGGGTCGCGGCGGGCGTCGGAGCAGTAGCGGCAGCGCTCCCGCTCGGAGACGTTGCTGCACACCTCGCAGAACCGGACCCCCTGCTTCACCCGCTGCAGGACCTCCTGCAACCGGGACACGTCGACCGGGTCGGCGGCCAGCAGGTGGAAGGCGATCCGCTGGGCGCTCTTCGGCCCGACCCCCGGCAGCCGGCCCAGCTCGTCGATCAGATCCTGGACCGGTCCCTCGAACACGACCTAACCGAGGCCGGGCAGGCCGAGGTCGCCGCCCAGGCCCCCGGCCAGCGGGCCCATCTTCTCCGCCTGCAGCTGCTGCGCGGCCCGCGAGGCGTCCTGCATGGCCCCGACCACGAGGTCCTGCAGGGTCTCGACGTCCTCGGGGTCGACGACCTGGGGGTCGATGCGCACCGCCCGCACCTCCTGCGCGGCGGTCATGGTGACCTGCACCAGGCCGTTGCCGGCCTGGCCGACGACCTCGGCCGTGGCCAGCTCGGCCTGGGCGGCCATCAGCTGCTCCTGCATCTTCTGGGCCTGTTGCAAGATCATCTGCATGTCGGGCTGACCCGGTTGCACCAGCGGTCTCCTCGCAAAGTCGTGCACGGCGCGTCGCGGCGGCGCCGGTCTGCCGCCCAGGGTAGCCGTGACACCCTGGACCGCGTGTCCAGCGCCCGCCCCGCCCCGCCGCACACGGTCGTCCCGCCCCGGCGGCAGCCGGCCGGCTCGGCGCTCCGCCGTGCGGTCGTGGGGTGTGCGGCCGGCGCGCTCGTGCTCGGCACCGCCGCCTGCGCGGGCGCTCCCCCACCGGCCACCCGCGCCCCCGGCCCGCAGCCCGCCGCCGTCACCCGGCCGTACCCGACGCCGCCCCCGACCCCCACCGCCGCGCCGGATCCGCCGGTCGTCGTGCTGGACGCCGGTCACAACGGCGGCAACGGAGCGCACCCCGCCGAGATCCGCCGGCCCGTCCCGGACGGCCGGGGCGGCACGAAGGCCTGCAACACCACCGGCACCGCCACCGACGCCGGCTACCCCGAGCACGCCTTCGCCTTCGACGTCACCGCCCGGACCGCGCAGCTGCTGACCGAGGCGGGGGTGCGGGTGGTCCTGGTCCGCGCCGACGACACCGGCGTCGGCCCGTGCGTCGACGAGCGCGGCCGGGCAGGCGAGGCCGCCGACGCCGACGCCGTGGTCTCGGTGCACGCCGACGGCTCCCGGCCCGAGCACAGCGGCTTCCACGTCGCGTTGCCCGACCCGCCGCTGAACCCCGCCCAGGACGCCCCGTCGCGGGCGCTCGGCACGGCCCTGCGCGACGCGATGCGGGCCGGCGGCTTCCCCGACTCCGACTACATCGGACGCGAGGGCCTCTCCCCGCGCCCCGACCTGGCCGGGCTCAACCACGCCACCCGCCCGGTCGCGCTGGTCGAGTGCGCCAACATGCGCAACCCCGCCGAGGCCGCCCTGGTGTCCAGCCCCGAGGGCCGCCAGCGCTACGCCGACGCCATCGCCGCCGGCGTCCTCACCTACCTGTCCACCGCCCCCTGACGGCTCCCCTCCCCCGCGCCGCTCCCCCGTCCGGACGGCAGGAAAGCCACTTTCAGGACGGATTCGGTCCTGAAAGTGGCTTTCCTGCTACGGGGCGGGTGGGGGCGGTCAGGCGCGGGTGCGGGTGCGGTCGACGATCCGGTAGGCGATCTCGATCAGGACGGCGGCCACCCCGGCGACCACCAGGCCGGGCAGCAGGGTGGCGGGGTGGCCCGGGTCGAGCTGCCAGAAGTCCCGGCCGAAGATCCACGGCGAGAACAGCGCGTGGCTGAACGCGGCCAGCGAGGCGACGATCATGGCCGCCTTCCACCAGGCGAACGGCCGGGCCACCACGATCAGCACCCAGGTCGCCACCAGGTAGAGCACCACGACCGCGGCGGTGCTCTGCTGGATCGGGGTGGCGGTGGGGTCGGCCCGGGCCATCAGGTAGGTGGTGATGGTGGCCGCGCCGATGATCACCCCGGACGGGATGGCCAGCCGCAGCACCCGGCGCACGAACCCGCGCCGGGCCCGCTCCGTGTTCGGCGCCAGGGCCAGGAAGAACGCCGGGATGCCGATGGTCAGCGCGCCGATCACGGTGAGGTGGCGGGGCAGGAACGGGAACGGCACCCCGATGGCCCCGATCGCGATGGCCAGCAGCACCGAGTAGACCGTCTTGGTCAGGAACAGGTTCGAGACCCGCTCGATGTTGCCGATCACCCGCCGGCCCTCGGCGACGACGTGCGGCAGCGTGGCGAAGGAGTTGTCCAGCAGCACGATCTGGGCGACCGCCCGGGTGGCCGGGCTGCCCGAGCCCATCGCCACGCCGATGTCGGCGTCCTTGAGGGCGAGCACGTCGTTCACCCCGTCGCCGGTCATCGCCACGGTGTGCCCGTGCGCCTGCAGCGCACCGACCATGTCGCGCTTCTGGGCCGGGGTGACCCGCCCGAACACGGTGCCGTCGTCCAGCGCGGTGGCCAGTTCCTCGCGGTCGGCGGGCAGCTGCCGGGCGTCGACCGGGGCGTCGGCCCGGGGCAGGTCCAGCGAGGCGGCGACGGCACCGACCGACAGCGCGTTGTCCCCGGAGATGACCTTGACCGTGACGTCCTGGTCGGCGAAGTAGGCCAGCGTGGCCTTGGCCTCGTCCCGCACCCGCTGCTGCAGGACCACCAGCCCGGCCGGCTCGACGACCAGCGCCGCGTCGGGGTCCGGGGCGGTCGGGGTGCGGCCGAGCAGCAGCACCCGCAGCCCGGTCGCGCCGACCCGCTCGGCCTCGGCGCGCTCCGGGCTGGCCTCGGGCAGCAGCACGTCCGACGCGCCGAGCACCCAGTGCCCGGCCCGCTCGAAGCCGGCCCCGCCCCACTTGCGGGCCGAGGAGAAGGGGACCGCCGTGGACGGCGTCCAGCCCGGTGACGGGCAGCCCTCGGCGACCGCGGCCAGGCTGGCGTTGGGCCGCGGGTCGGCGGCCGCGAGGGCGCCGAGCACCGCGCGCAGCTCGGCCTCGTCGTACCCGGGGAACGCCCGGACCTCGGCCAGCCGCATGCCGTTCTCGGTGAGCGTGCCGGTCTTGTCCGCGCAGACCACGTCCACCCGGGCCAGGCCCTCGATCGCCGGCAGCTCCTGGACCAGGCACTGCCGCCGGCCCAGCCGGACCACCCCGACCGCGAAGGCGATGCTGGTCAGCAGGACCAGGCCCTCGGGCACCATCGGCACCAGCGCCGCGACCATGCCGCGCAGGGCGTCGTCGATGCTGGTGCCGGCAGCCGTGCGGAACTGGCTCCAGATGATCAGTGCCGCCGCCGGGACCAGCAGGTAGGTGATGATCTGCAGGATCCGGTTGATGCCGGCCCGGAGCTCGGAGTCGACCAGGGTGAACCGGCTGGCCTCCTCGGCCAGCTGCGCGGCGTAGGCGGCCCGGCCGACCTTCGTGGCTTGCTGCGCGCCGGTGCCGACGGTGACGAAGCTGCCCGACATCAGCAGGTCGCCGGGCTCCTTGTGCACCGGGTCGGACTCCCCGGTCAGCAGCGACTCGTCGACCTCCAGACCGGCCGCGGCGAGCACCACGCCGTCGACGACGATCTTGTCGCCGGGACCCAGCTCGATCACGTCGTCGAGGACGACCTCGTTCGGCGACACCTCGACCGCCCGGCTGTCCCGGCGGACGATCGGGCGGGCCTCGCCGATGATCGCCAGCCGCTCCAGGGTGCGCTTGGCCCGCAGCTCCTGGACCACGCCGATCAGCGTGTTGATGATGATCACGAAGCCGAACAGGCCGTCCTGGATGGGCCCGATCACCAGGATGATCGCGAACAGCACGCCGACGATCGCGTTGAACCGGGTGAACACGTTCGCCCGGATGATCTCGCCGACGCTGCGGCTGGCCCTGGCCGGCACGTCGTTGGTCTGGCCGGCGGCGACCCGGTCGGCGACCTGGGCGGCGGTCAGGCCGACCAGGACGTCGGTCCGCTCCTCGGTGGTGGACACGTCGGCGGAGCCTACGCCCGGCCCTGATCAAGGGCCCGGGCCCCGAGCTGCGCGCTGAGCAGCTCGATGGCGGCCTCCTCGGGATCGCGGCGCTGCGCTGGCGCGGCCGTGTCGGCGGCCGCCTCGGCGAGCATGGCCTCCTCGTCGTCGGGCGGGGCCTCCTCGTCGGGCGGCTCGGGCGGCAGCGGCTCGCCGTCGTCGGGCGCCGTGGAGCGCCGGGTGGGCGGCGGGCGGGACGGGCGGCGCTGGGCCGGCTGCTCGGG
>JASLAP010000048.1 GCA_030147065.1 Pseudonocardia sp.
CCTGGACGGGTGCCGCGGCGGGCGCGGTGCGGCCAGCCCGCCGCGCGGGGTCGGCCGCGCCGGGAATGGGAACGGTCGTCGCCGGGTAGATTGCCCGCGTGCGGACCACAGGATCGGCCCAGCGGACACCGGCCCGATGAGCGGCCTCTTCGCGCTGCTCGACGACGTCGCCGCGCTGGTCCGGCTCACCGCGGCGTCGCTCGACGACATCGCGGGCGCCGCCGGGCGCGCCGGGGCCAAGGCGGCGGGAGTCGTCGTCGACGACGCGGCCGTGACCCCGCGGTACGTGCAGGGGCTGGAGCCGAAGCGGGAGCTGTCGATCATCGGGCGGATCGCCCGGGGCTCGATCCGCAACAAGCTGCTGTTCATCCTCCCCGCCGCGCTGCTGCTGAGCCAGTTCGCGCCCTGGCTGCTCACCCCGATCCTCATGCTGGGCGGCGCGTACCTCTGCTACGAGGGCGCGGAGAAGATCTGGGAGCTGATCTCCGGGCACCACCCGGCACCGGAGGAGACCCGGGAGGCCGCGGCCGCCGACCCGGCCGGCCACGAGAAGAAGGTCGTCTCGGGCGCGGTGCGGACCGACTTCATCCTGTCCGCGGAGATCATGGTCATCTCGCTCAACGAGGTCGCGGCGGAGGGCTTCCTGTCCCGCGCGATCATCCTGTTCGTGGTGGCCGTGGCGATCACCGTGCTCGTCTACGGCGTGGTCGCCCTGATCGTCAAGATGGACGACGCGGGGCTGGCGCTGGCGGCGCGGGACTCCGGGCCGGTGAGCGCGCTGGGGCGCGGGTTGGTCCGGGCGATGCCGATCGTGCTCTCGGTGCTGTCGACCGTCGGGATCGCGGCGATGCTCTGGGTCGGCGGGCACATCCTGCTGGTGGGGGTCGACGAGCTCGGCTTCACCGCTCCCTACGGGTTGGTCCACGACCTCGAGGTGCTCGTGCACGACGCCACGGGGTCGCTCGGCGGGTTCCTCGGGTGGCTCACCAACACCGTCGGATCGGCCATCGCCGGTGCGGTCGTGGGGGCGATCATCGTGGCGGTCATGCACCTCCTGCCGAAGCGGGCCCGCGGCGACGCGCACGCCTGACCCGCGCACCCGCCCGTCTTCCGGAGGGGGAACCGGGACTCATCGCGGCACCGCTCCGGCGGCCCGGGCCGGAGCGCCCGTCACGACCAGACCGTCCGCCGCCGGGCGGGTGACCAGGGCCGCCGGGCCCACCACGGCGCGGTCCCCGATCCGCAGCCCCTGCAGCACGGTCGCCGCGGCGCCGATCAGGGCGCCGCGCCCGACGACCACCGATCCCGACACGCAGGACTGCGGGTCGAGGCGGCAGAAGTCGTGCAGGACCGAGTCGTGGCCGACCACCGCGTTCTGGTCGACGTGCACGTGGGCGCCGACGGTCACGGCGGCGCTCAGCCGGGCGCCGGCGGCGATCACGACACCGACGCCGGTGGACACCAGCGGAGCGATCGTCGCGTCCGGGTGGATCAGGACCGGGTAGTCCACCGGGGCCCGTGCGAGCCGGGCGACCACCGCCTCGCGCGCCGCGGGAGCACCGATCGCCACGACCACGTGGACGGGGCGGGTCCGGGCCGCGAGCTCGCCGACGGTGCCCACGACGGGCACTCCCAGGCGGGCGACGGCGTCCCGGTCGGCCGCGGACGGGTCGTCGTCGACGAACCCCTCGACGTCCCAGGTGCCGCCGTGGGCGTTGATCGCCCGGACCGTGCCGAGCACCTCCCGGCCGAATCCCCCGCAGCCGACGATGACCAGCCGGTCCCGCCGGGCGCGGGGTACGCCCTGGAAGTCCGGCATCGGCGCCTCGCCGGCCCCGCTGATGCCGGTGCCGCGCAGCACCGAGCGGGCGGTCCGGGCCAGGATCCGCAGGTCCAGCGACAGGCTGCGGGTGTCGACGTACTCGACGTCGAGGGCGAACCGCTCGTCCCAGCTCAGGCCGTCGCGCCCGCTGACCTGGGCCAGGCCGGTGAGGCCGGGCAGCACCTCGTGCCGGCGGGCCTGCCGCGGGGTGTACCGGTCCAGGTACTGCGGCGGCAGGGGTCGCGGCCCGACCAGCGACATCTCCCCGCGCACGACGTTCCACAGGCTGGGCAGCTCGTCGAGGCTGGTGCTGCGCAGCAGCCGGCCGAGCCCGGTCGTCCGGGAGGCGTCGTCGACCCGCCCGCGCCGCGCGTCGGCCGGCAGCATCGTCCGGAACTTCATCAGCACGAACGGCGCCCCGAAGCGGCCCGACCGGATCTGCCGGAACAGCACCGGGCGGCCGAGCCGCACGGCCACCGCGGCGGCGGTGACGGCCTGCACCGGCAGCGACACCGCGATCGCCAGCACGGCGATCGTCAGGTCGAGCAGCCGCTTGGCAAGGCGGTAGCCCGGTCGTCGCCCCGTCACGGCGTCACCGCGCGACGCACCCGGCGCACCGCCATGGCCGCGTCAGCGGCGTCGGACTCCGGCACCCGGTGGTGCGGCGGCAGGGTCGGGAAGGGCTCGGCCGGCCGACGCCTCCGGCCGCCCGGAACTGCCGGATCGACCTGTTCGTGTGGCATGACGTCGGCACTCGGCTTCCGTTTGTCGGACCCGATGGGAAAGGCGGGAGCCAGCATCCGCAGGCCGCTCGACCGGATTTCAGCGTATTCGCCTGGCCGATCTTCTTCAATGACACGATGGTGCGCGCCGGTGACACCTGGTAATGAGCTCGCGGATCCTCGGAATTCCGTTCCGGGCGGGCTGGTGCGCCGCCGCTACCCAAGGGTGATCCGCTCACGCAGCGAGGACGTCCATCGCGGTCATCTCGTGGAACCGCAACCCGTCGCTGCAGCAGGCGCAGCGGCACCGCGCCCTGCCGAGCCGCCCGATCAGCAGGTGCCGGGTGATGACACCGGCGAACGGCGGCCGGCAGCACGGTGCCGTGTCGCGCTCCTCCACACCGGAATGCAGGTCACTGCCCGGAATTCCCCGCCAACCGCACTCCGGGGCGGGGAAGCGTCGAGCCCGCGAGTCGGTCGTCGCACGAGCAGGCAGACCCGTCCCCCGGTCGTTCGAACCTGACGACCGACTTGCGAAGCCGCCCCGAGCCGGATACGGACCGCCGTCCGGGGAAGGCCACCTGGAAGGCCATGCCGGCGGAGCGCACCTGAACGCTCGCCGTGCGGCAGCTTCCCGGGGCGCCGACCACGACGCCGAGGCAGTGCGGGGCCGCGCGCGGAGAGGGCCGACATGCGCCCGTGACGGACCTGACGGCGAGCCGGCACACCGGTACCCCCGAGGAGGAACGACATGAGATGGACCACCGGCCCGACGCCCGTGCGCAACCGCCGCCTGCGCGGCGGACTCGCGGCGTCGCTCGCCGCGGCTCTGGTCGCCGTGGCCTGCGGGTCCACCGCGACGGCCGCAGCGGCCGCGGACCGGGACCCGCCCACCAGGACGCCCGGCATCCCGCCGGTCGGCGAGGGGAGCCTCGACCCGGTGCAGGCCGGGGGCTACCCGACCACGGCCGGACCGGTCGCCCACCTCACCGACGTCCGCTCCGCCCGCCAGGACGGGTTCGACCGGATCGTGCTGCAGTTCGACGGCGCGCAGGTGCCCGGGTACCGGGTCGCCTACGTCGAGCCGCCGGTGCGGGCGGCCGGCTCCGGGGAGGTCGTGCCGATCGCCGGGCAGGCGTTCCTGCAGATCTCCGCGGCGCCGGCCGCCGGGGTGGACCTGTCCGGGCCGCAGCCGCGCCCGACCTACCCAGGCCCGGACCGGGTCGCCCCGCCGGACGGCGAGGTCGTCACCGAGGTCGTCCGGACCGGCGACTTCGAGGCCAACCTGACCTGGACCGCGGGGGTCACCGAGCGGCTGCCGTTCGCCGTCGCAGCCTTCACCGACCCGAACCGCCTGGTCGTCGACGTGCTGCACGAACCGGCCGACCCCGGCCCGCAACCGATCGGGGAGGCCGACGTCCAGCCGTCCAGCGCCGCCGCCGCCGGGCCTCCGGTCGTGGTCACCGACGTGCGCCTGGGCGCGCACGACGGGTTCGACCGACTGGTGTTCGAGACCGCGGGCGAGGGCCGCGCCGGCTGGGAGGCCGGGTACGTCGAGCAGCCGCGGGCCCTCGGGTCCGGTGAGCCGATCAACCTCGACGCGACCGCGGCCATCGGGATCACGCTGACCAACATCGCGCTGCCCGGCGACGCCCCGCCCGGCGCCCGGCCGTGGGACGGCCCGCAGCGCCAGCGCATCGCCGACGCGCAGGTGCTGGTCGAGGTGGTCGAGGACGGCCTGTTCGAGGGCCGCTACGCGTTCTTCGCCGGCACCCCCGGCGAGCACCCGTTCGCGATCAGCCGGCTGGACTCGCCGCCGCGGATCGTGGTCGACATCCCGTTCCGCGGTGAAGGGACCTCATGAGAAGCAGAGCAACCCGACCGCCGGCGGGCCGCATCGGTGCCACCGCACTGGCCGGCCTCTCGGCCGTGCTCCTGACGGGGTGCGCCGCTCCGGCCGGGACCGGCGGGCCGGATCCCGCCGTCCCCGCGCCGACTGCGGCGACGACCGGTTGGACCCCGACCGCGACGACGTCGACGGGCTCGACGACGTCGGGCGCCGTGGCCACCACCGTGACCACGACTGGTACGACGACGACCAGCGCCGCACTGACCAGCACCACCGCCGCACCGGCATCCACCACCCTGCGCCGCGGTGACGCCGGACCCGAGGTACTCGCCCTGCAGGAACGCCTCACCGGGCTCGGCTACTGGCTCGGGCCCGCCGACGGCTCGTTCGGCCCGCTCGCCCAGCAGGCGGTCTTCGCGCTGCAGGGCGCGGCCGGTCTCGCACGCGACGGCATCGTCGGCCCGAACACCCGCGCAGCGCTCGACGCCGGGGCGCGGCCCACGGCCCGCAGCGACCGCGGCGCGGTCACCGAGATCGACCGGGACGCCGGCCTGATCAGCTTCGTCCGGGACGGGCAGGTGCAGCTGGCCATGCACACCTCGACCGGCACTTTCGAGCCCTACACGCACGAGGGTCGGCGGCTGATGGCCGACACCCGCAGGGACCGTACACCGTCAGCTGGGCCTACGACGGTTGGCGCGACGGCAGCCTGGGCCGGCTCTACCGCCCGCGCTACTTCCACCCCGACGGCATCGCCGTGCACGGCTACCCGAGCGTGCCGGCCTACCCCGCCTCGCACGGCTGCGCGCGGGTGACCGGCGCGGCGATGGACATGGTGTGGGCCCGCGACCTGATGCCTCGCGGCAGCGAGGTCTGGGTCTACTGACCGTCGACCACCCGGATCGGCCGAAAGTACGCCTCGGGAGTCGGCCCGGGGAACGGGGCGGCTCCGGCCGCTGCTCCGATGTCCGGGCGCCCGCCGGCCGACACGATCCCTGCCATGCCCTCCTCCACCGCCCGGTCGTCCCGGCTCAGCACCACGGGTCTGCTGGCCCTCTGCCTCGTCCCGGCCGCGGCCGGCACCGTCCGCCTGGTCGAGCTGGCCACCGGCGCCGAGATCACCCCGGACAACGCCCGGTTCTTCGAGTCGCCGGTGCCGGTCGTGGTGCACATCGTCAGCGTCGTCGTCTACAGCGTCCTGGGCGCCTTCCAGTTCGCGCCCCGCTTCCGGCGCCGCCACCCCGGCTGGCACCGGGCGGCCGGCCGGGTGCTGGTCGTGGCCGGGCTCCTGTCGGCGCTGTCGGGGTTGTGGCTGACGCTGTTCTTCCCGGTGCCCGCCCGGGACGAGGGGCTGCTGGAGGCCATCCGGATCGTCGTCGTCCTGGCCATGACGACCTCGATCGTGGTCGGGTTCCACGCGGCCCTGCGCCGGGAGTTCGCCCGGCACCGGGCCTGGATGATCCGGGGTTACGCGCTCGGCATGGGTGCGGGCACCCAGGCGGTGGTCATCGGGCCGGTGATGGCCATCGCCGGGACGCCCACCCGACTCGCCTGGGCGCTGCTGATGGGGTTCAGCTGGGCGATCAACGTCGCGGTGGCCGAGTGGATCATCCGACGGGGTGCCCGACCGCGCCGCACGGCAGCCCGGAACCGGGCCGTCGTCCCCGCCGCCCGGGTCGCCGCCGACCGGCTGCCCGGCTGAGACCAGCCGGCCAGGTCCAGGCCCTCGTCGAGGTCACCCTGATCGTCGCGACCGCGTCCGGCTGGCCGCCGTGGAGCCGGAGGCGCAGCGGCGCGCGCTCAGCCGAGCGCGTCCCGCTTGCGCTCCAGCAGCGCCCGTTCCCGGGCGTTGCCGCACAGCCGGACCGCCGCCGCCAGCTCGTCCCGCGCCTCCGCGCGCCGCCCGAGCCGGGTGAGCAGCTCGCCGCGGACGCTGGGCAGCAGGTGGGAGCCGGCGAGCTCACCGGCCGCGCCCAGCTCGTCCACGATGGCCAGCGCGGCCGCCGGGCCCTCGGCCATCGAGACCGCGACCGCCCGGTTCAGCGCGACGACCGGGGACGGCGCGAGCCGGCCGAGGGCCTCGTACAGCAGGACGATCCGGCCCCAGTTCGTCGCGGCGACCGAGGGTGCGGTCGCGTGGCACTCGGCGATCGCGGCCTGCAGGCCGTAGGGGCCCAGCCCGCGGCCGGCCCGTTCCGCGGCGGCGAGCGCGGCCCGTCCGCGCCGGATGGCCGCCCGGTCCCACCGGTTGCGGTCCTGGTGCTCCAGCAGCACCGGCTCGCCGTCCGGCCCGGTGCGCGCCGGGAACCGGGCGGCGGTCAGCTCCAGCAGCGCGAGCAGGCCGAGGACCTCCGGCTCGTCGGGCATCAGGCGGGCCAGGATCCGCGCCGTCCGGATCGCCTCGTGGGCCAGGTCGGGTCGGATCAGCTGCTCCCCCGAGGACGCCGTCGAGCCCTCGGTGAAGATCACGTACAGCACGCTGAGCACCGACCCCAGCCGCTCCCGGCGCTCGGCGGCCGACGGCACCTCGAACGGCACCCGGGCCGCGGCCAGGGTCTTCTTGGCGCGGGTGATCCGGGCCTGCACGGTGGCCGTCGGGACCAGGAACGCCCGGGCGATCTCGTCGCTGGTCAGACCGCCGATCACGCGCAGGGTGAGCGCCACCCTGGCCTCCCGGGACAGCACCGGGTGGCAGGCGGTGAAGGCCAGCGCGAGCACGTCGTCGTCGATCTGGTCGGGGTCCCACAGGACGTCGTCCGCGCCGGCGGGGGTGGGCCCGCCCGAGGTGGCGCCACCCTCGTCCAGGTCGCGGGCGAGGGTGGCGTAGCGGTCGTCGAGGGCCGCCCGGCGGCGGAAGCCGTCGATGGCGCGGCGCCGGCCGACGGTGAGCAGCCACCCGGCCGGGTTGCGGGGCACCCCGGCGCTCGGCCAGCTGACCAGCGCCTCGGCCAGCGCCTCCTGCGCCAGGTCCTCGGCGAGCGCGAAGTCGCCGGTGTAGCGGGCCAGGGCGCCGACGATCCGGGCGGACTCGATCCGCCAGACCGCCTCGACCTCGCGCCGGCCGCCGCCGGCTCCCGTCCGGCTCACAGCTGACCGGTCGCCTCCCGCCAGGCCCGCTCCTTCTGCACCCACTCGTTGTCCTGCGGCAGCTCGTCGATGCTGGTCACCCGGCGGATCTCGGCCTTCACGCCCGGCCCGGTCATCGGGGCCCGCTTGGCCCACTCGACGGCCTCCTCCTTGGAGGCCACGTCGAGGATCCAGAACCCGCCGAACAGCTCCTTGGTCTCCCCGTAGGGCCCGTCGGTCACCACCGGCGGCTCCGCGGAGTAGTCGACCACCACGCCCTCCGCGGCGTCGTCGAGGCCCTCGGCGGCGACCAGCACCCCGGCCTGGATCATCTCGTGGTTGAACCGGCCCATCGACTCGACGATCTGCCCGAAGTCGACGTCCTGGAACGCCGCGAACGACTCGTCGGTGGCGCGCATGATCAGCATGTACTTCATGGTGGCTCCTCCGCTCTGCGGGTCCCGTCCGGACCCGCGCACCCCCAGGTCGAACGGGACGGCGCGCGGATCGACACGGTCGCCGGGATTCTGCCGAAGAGTTTCGGCGCGGTGCATCGACGGCCGATCCGCTGGCGGGCGGACCCGCCCGGGTGAGGTCCGTCACCCGGTGCGGGGCCGACCAACCGGAATCGCCACCCACCCCGTCCCGCCGACGGGTACGAACCGGGCACGCGGCACCACCGCGCACTGAGGGGGACCAGATGAGAAGCAGAGCCACCCGATCACCGACCGGCCGCACCGGTGCCGCGACGCTGGCCGGCCTCACGCTGGTGCTCGCGACGGCGTGCGCCGCACCGGGCGGGGAGCCGGATGCCGCAGCGCCCGCACCGACCGCCGTGGGCCCGCCGACCAGCACGACATCCACCGGCGTCCCGACCGCCCCGCCGACCACCCCGCCGACCACCGCGGCACCGGCCACTGCCGCACCGACCAGCGTTCCGGTCGCCGAACCGGCGTCCACCACGCTGCGCCGCGGCGACGCCGGACCCGAGGTGCTCGCCCTCCAGGAACGCCTCGCCGCGATCGGGTACTGGCTCGGACCCGCGGACGGCTCGTTCGGCTCGCTCACCCGGCAGGCCGTGCTCGCGCTGCAGGGCGCGGCCGGGCTCGCGCGCGACGGCGTCGTCGGACCCAGCACCCGCGAAGCGCTCGACGCGGGGACGCTCCCCGAACCGCGCAGCGATCGCGGTGCGGTCACCGAGATCGACCGGGACGCCGGCCTGATCAGCTTCGTCCGGGACGGGCAGGTGCAGCTGGCCCTGCACACCTCGACCGGCACCTTCAAGCGCTACACCCACGAGGGCCGGCGGCTGCTCGCCGACACCCCGGAGGGCCGGTTCACCGTCACCTGGGCCCACGACGGCTGGCGCGACGGGGCGCTCGGCCGGCTCTACCGCCCGCGCTACTTCCACCCCGACGGCATCGCCGTGCACGGCTACCCGAGCGTTCCCGCCTACCCCGCCTCGCACGGCTGCGCGCGGGTGACCAACGAGGCGATGGACATGGTCTGGGCCCGCGACCTCATGCCGCGCGGCAGCGAGGTCTGGGTCTACTGACCTCCACCGCCGCTCCCCGGTGGTTCGCCGCGGGTCCTCAGACCAGTCGCTCCACGAGCAGCCCGGCCCCGACGACCACCATCCCGGCCCCGGACACCCAACTCAGCACCCGGGCCGCGGCCGGCCGGGCGACCCGGACGGCCCGCGCCAGCAGCCCCAGCACCAGGTAGAACACCCCGCAGGTGAGGACGAAGACCAGCCCGAGCACGCCGACCTGGACGGCGACCGGCCACGCCCCGGCCGGGTCGGTGAACTGCGGCAGCAGCGCCAGGAAGATCAGCAGGCCCTTGGGGTTGAGGCCGCTGACGCCGATGCCCCGGAGCAGGGTGGTGCGGCCCGCGGTGGCGGTCGCCCCGTCCGGCCCGACGGCCGTCGCCGGGCGGGCCGCGGTGCGGATGCCGTGCCAGACCAGGTAGAGGCCGCCGACCACGGCGAGACCCGTCAGCAGGGCCGGCTCCCCCGCGACCAGCGCCCCGACGCCGGCCGCCACGACCACGGTGATGCCGGCGTACCCCAGGACCAGGCCGCCGACCGCGGGGAGCACCGACCGGGTGCTCAGCCCGGCGCCGAGGGTGAACGCCCAGTCCGCGCCGGGTACCGCGATGAGCAGCAGCGCCACGAGCCAGAACGCGAGGACCGAGCCGGCGGCCACGAGGACCCCTCCGTCGGAATCAGGAATGAGAGAAGAATATTCCGGTACCGGCGCGAAGTGATTCCAACTTCGACCCCTGGAAGGGAGCACTGTGGAATTATCTGCGGTATGGACGCGGTCGATCGAAAGATCCTTGCCCTGCTCCAGGACGACGGCCGGCTGACCCTGACCGAGCTGGCCGGCCGGGTCGGGCTGACGGTCTCGCCGTGCCACCGGCGGCTGCGGGAGCTGGAGCGCACCGGGGTGATCCGCGGGTACCGCGCCCTGGTCGACCCGGAGGCCCTCGGACTCCGGTTCGACGTGCTGGTGTCGGTGACCATGCGGCAGGAGGACCGCACCACGCTGCTGTCCTTCGAGGACGCGGTGGCCTCCGTCGCGCAGGTCGTCCAGGCCCAGCGGCTGTTCGGCGACCCGGACTACCTGCTCCGGGTGGTCACCGCCGATCTCGGCGCCTACCAGCGACTGGAGGACGACGTGCTGGCCGCGCTGCCCGGCGTCCAGCGGCTGACCTCGACGCTGGTGATGAAGCAGGTCGTGCGCGACCGGGCGCTGCCGACGGCCTGACCGGCTCCACCGGCTAGGCCGGCCCGCTCACCACCGCCGGGGCGGCCGTGGGATCGGCGGCGAACTCCAGGACCAGCTCCCCCGGCCCGGCACCGATCGAGAACGCCGTCCGGAACGTCACCGACCCGCCGGGCGGCACCGGCGCGACCGGGACCGCGGGCAGCCGGTCGGCGCTGTCGAAGATCCGCGACGCCGGGCGCCCGCTGTGCACGGCGGTTGGTCCGACGGCGAAGGTGTTCAGCACGAACGGCTCGTCGGAGGTGTTGACCAGGGTGGCGGTGACGAGCACGGCGCGGTCCTGCTCGTGGCCGGCGGCGCGCGGCGACGGCTCGTAGGCAACCGGGGCACCGACCTCGATGGTGATCCCGTTCGGGGTGCTGACCCGCTGGCCCCAGGTCCCCAGCCGGGTCAGGGTCGCGTTCTCGATGGCGGTCTCCCGGGGCCCGACGCCCGGTCCCGACACCACCAGCACGGCGATCCCCAGCCCGAGCAGCAACCCGGCCACCAGCCCGGCGACCAGCCAGTACCACCGGCGAGGGGCCCGCGCGGGCACGACCGAGTGCCGGGGGACGCGGCCGGGGCGCAGCCGCAGGTGCGGGTAGCGCGGCGCCCCGTCGTCGCCGTCCTCGGACGGGATCCGGCGGCGGTCGCGCGGTGTCATGGGGGACCTTCCGGGAGGGCCTCGACGGAAGCGGCTGTGCTGGTACATCACGACCGGTGCCGGACCCGTTACGGGCGGGGGCCGGTTCGGCACCCAGCCTGCCCCGAGGACCGCCGCGCCGCGAGCTCCAGCAACGTCGTCTCCGTCGTTGACGACGAACTCGTCCACCGCTAACCTCGTCCACACAAGAGACGATGTTCGGCGTCACCGTCGGGATCCGGGTCCGGCGTGGCACTCCTGAGATCGGCAGCGGAGGTCGGACCCCCGGAACACCGGAACAGTTGGTGCGCCATGGCCGAGCGGTACCTGGGCGTCGTCGGCATCGCCGAGGCCCTCGGGGTCAGCCGGCACGCGGTGCACAAGTGGCGCGCCCGCCACCCGGCCGGTTCCTCGCACGCCTT
>JASLAP010000054.1 GCA_030147065.1 Pseudonocardia sp.
GCCGGTGCCGTCGGGCCCGCCGTCGTTGGTGCGCTGCGAGCCCGAGGCGTTGTAGCTGAACCGGTCCAGGTCGCCCGCCACCTAAAGGTAGCCCGCGGTCTGCGGGCGGGTGCGCACGTGCCGGTCGTAGAACGCGCCGGCGTTCTCGGCCCGCGGCACCGCCCACCAGTCGCGGGGGGTCTGGCTCATCCCGAACTCCGAGCGCGCGGTCCAGTTCTGCCGCTCGGCCCCGCCCCGCTTGGTGAAGATCTGGATGACGCCCTGCGAGGCCTCGGTGCCGTAGATGCTGGCCGCCGACGCCCCGCGCACGATCTCGATCCGGTCGACGTCGGCGGGGTTGATGTCGTCGAGCCCCGACCACGACGCGCCGCCCAGGTCCAGCCCCGACTGCACCGAGTTGTCGATGCGGATGCCGTCGACGTACACCACCGGCTGCGCCGACTGCGTAAGGCTGGTCACGCCGCGCATCAGCACGCGGCTCCCCTGGCCGGGCTTGCCTCCACCCGAGAGCACCGTCACCCCCGGCGCCCGGGCCTGCAGGAGTTGCGACAGGCTGGTGACCGAGGCGTTCTCGAGCGCCTCGGCGTCGATCACCACCACCGACGACCCGATCTCGCGAAGGGCCGTGGCGCCCGGCTGGCCGGTCGCCACCACCTCGTCCAGGGCGACGGCGCTCAGGGGAAGGCGGAACTCCACCGAGTCGGCGGCGTCGGGGCGCACCTCCACCCGCTGGCGGACGGTGCGGTAGCCCACGATCCGCGCCTCGACCTCGTAGGTGTCGGGGCGCAGGCGCGAGATGCGGAACTCGCCCCCGGCCCGTGCCAGGGTGCGGCGGGTGGTGCCCAGGACCTGCACCTGCGCGTCGGGGAGGGGCTCGCCGGTGGTGGCGCTCACCACCCGGCCCTGGAGCGTGCCGGTGGGCGCGGCCGCCCGGCCCGCGACCGGGGTGATGGCCGTCGTCTGGGCCAGTGCCGGGGCCGCGGAGCACCCCAGCGCCGCGACCGCCGCCACCATCCCCAACCGGCGGATCCGGTCCATACGCGTGCTGCGTGGGAACATGGTAGTCCTAGAAGTTGGGGTTGGTCAGCTTTTCGGTGCGGCTCACCGGCAGGCACAGGCTGGACACCTCCGTGACGGGCACCCGGGGGTCGCTCGCCGCGGGCTGCCCCGTGGCTTCGCGGCGCACCACGGTGAACGGCACCGGGGGAATGCCGGTCATCGAGGTCCACCGCCGCAGGTCGCCCAGGCGGCGGCCTTCCAGCCAGGTCTCGATCCCCCGCTCCTTCATCAGCAGCAGCCACGCTTCGGCCTGGCTGCCGGCCGACACCATGGGAAGGTCTTCGGCATCCAGCACGATCAGCTCGTTCTGGTGCGCCCGTACCTCGTTGATCCGGGCGACCGCTCCCTGCCAGTCGCCGGCCACGAGCATGGCCTCGGCCTCGATCAGCCGCATCTCGGTGCCGGTCACCAGGTCGGTGTCGTCGCCCGAGATGTCGTACTTGTACTGGCGCCAGCGCGGACGGCGGCCGTCGCTCCCCGTGTAGTACTGCCGGAGCGAGTCGCGGGGCGTGTCGTACGACACCCGTACGTCGCCGGTGCGCAGGTGAACCGAGTCGGAGCGGTTGCGCCCCCATTCGGCGAACGGGGTGCCCCACACGGTGGCCTCGCCCCGCAGCCCGTCGAACGAGAACGCCACGGTGGTGTTCCAGCTCTCGGTGCTGGGGGAGTGGTTGATGTCCAGGACGTACTCGGTCGGCAGCTTCGACGCGTCTTCCACCGCGCCCGTCCAGTTCTTCAGCAGCAGCCGGGTCTGCGCCCGCCCGCCCGTCGCCGCCAGGGCCAGCGAGTCGTTGCCCGCCGCGGTGGCGATCTGGATGGCGCTGGTGAAGTGGGCCTCGGCGCGCTTCAGCGCTTCTTCGGGCGGAAGCGCGGGGCCGCCGTCCACCACCGCGTTGCAGAAGTTCTCGCCGATCATGCGGTTGGCGAACCCCGCCCACAGCGTGACCGTGGCCACGTCGAGGTTGGCGGCCGAGTCCGGCACCAGCGCGCCGATGCGCGAGATGGCCCGCTCGGCCGTCCACCGGGCGCCCTGCGCGTTGGCCCAGCGCACCTCGGCGTCGGGCGTTTCGTCCGACGGCACGCCGTCGCTGAGGCTGCGGAAGCCCAGGTTCAGGCCGCTGTGCACCAGCTCGTCGGTGAACAGCGCCACCGCCATGTACAGCCCCGCGGTAGACCCGGCGCTGCGGCCGGTGGTGGCCACCGCCACCTGTCCGGCGGCGCCGGTCACCAGCGCCGGGATCACGCGGGGGTCGTCCAGGCTGTCGTCGGAGATGCTCTTGGGGTTCGTGACCCCCAGGTCGCACGACGCCAGCGGAAGGAGGGCCGCCAGGGCGAGCGCGCGCCACGCGGGCCTCGCGGGCGGCGGCGCCTTGCGCAGGCGGATGGTGAGATTGCTCATATCAGGTCGCTCCTCTCGCGAGCGGTGGAGGTCAGAACTGAAGGCTGACCTGCGCCGTGATCGTACGGGGCAGGGGAGTGTCGAACCGCGTTTGCCGGAGGATGGCGCTGTTGGAGGCGCTCGCGTCGGCCTCGAGGCCCACGTACCGCTGCCGGCGCCACAGGTTGCGGCCGGCCAGCGAAAGCGTCGCCGAGTTGAACGGCGAGCGAATCATCAGCGGGCGCGGAACCCGGTAGGCCACCGCCACCTCGCGCAGGTGCCAGTTGTCGGCCGAGTGAACGTGGTTCCCCTCGCCCACCCCCGGGGGGGCGCTGCACACGGCCTGCATCACCGCGTCGTCGGTGTCGCGGCACCAGTTGGCCACCGGGATGCCCGGCTCGAAGAGCAGCGTCGAGTCGGGGTTCGCGGGG
>JASLAP010000091.1 GCA_030147065.1 Pseudonocardia sp.
CGCGCACTCCACCCACGTCTCCGAGCCCGAGCGCGCCGCGTTCCGCGCGATCGTCGACGCCGGGTACGCCGACGTCGTCCGGCCGCACACCCCCGGCCCGGGCGTCTACACCTACTGGGACTACACCCAGCTGCGCTTCGCCCGCCGCGAGGGCATGCGGATCGACTTCGTCCTCGGCTCCCCCGCGTTGGCCGCCAGGGTGACGAATGCCCTGATAGACCGGCAGGAACGCAAGGGCAAGGGTGCCAGCGACCACGCGCCCGTGGTCGTCGAGTTGGCCGACTAACGGAGCGAAGGGGCGTCCTGGGGCACATCTGGGGCACACGAGGCACCGACTGTGTCCCACGCCGTGTCGACGGCGCTGCGCGTCCGGTCATCCGAGTCCGGCATCAGGTGCCCGTAGGTGCTCAGGACCAGCGAGGCGTCCTCGTGCCCCAGCCGCTCGGCGACGGCCACGACAGACTCACCGGCCGCCAGCAGGACGCTGGAGTAGTGGTGCCGCAGGTCGTGGCTCGTCGTGCCCTGCGGTAGCCCCGCCTCGGTCACCGCCCGACCCATCAGGTTGTGGCCGTAGTAGACGTGCCCGAGCGGGACACCCTTCCGGGTCATGAAGATCGTTCCGTCCTCGGCCGCTGGGGACGCCGCCAGGTGGGCGGCTAGCGCTTCGGCGACCACCCGAGGCAATGGGATCGTCCGCCTCGACCGGGGAGTCTTCGGTTCGCTTCGCTCGCCCTTCGACCCCTGGGTGATCTGCCACTCGATGCGCACGGTGCGGCGGAGGAAGTCGACGTCCTGGACGCGGAGCGCAAGTAGCTCGCCGATCCGAAGCCCGAGCCCGGCCTGCGTGAGGACCATGGCCCGATAGCGCTCTGGCATGGCCTCGGCGAGGGCCGCGACCTGCTCGACCGACAACGGCACGACCCGCTCCCTCTCGTGTCGGGGGAGCTGGATGCGGACGACAGGTGAGGAGGCCACCAAGCGGTCGAGGACCGCGGCCCCGTACACATTTCGGAGCAGCCCGACCGCTAGTCGCAAGGTGGTCGGGGCGAGCACCCTCGACCGGTCGGTGGCCCACGCTTGGACCTCGGACGGGCGCACGTCCGCGAGCCTCCGGCCACCGAGACGCGTCCCGTCGATGTGCAGCCGAATCATCATTTCGGTCCTCCGCGCCGTGGTCGGCCGGTGCGGGCGGGTCTCCGCCCACCTCCGGGCGTACTCGGCGACAGTGGTCTTCGAGGGTTCGATGTACGTGCCGCGAGCCTTGTCCGCCTCGACCGTGGCCGCGTGACGGTCAGCGTCGCCCTTCTTGCCGAAGGATTTCTTGCGCTGCCTGCCCTGGTCGTCCCGCCACCGCGCCTCGTAGGTCGTCCGCCCGTTGCGGACCCGCTTCTCAACGCTCGCCATGCCTGACTCCTCAACGTCTTCGACGCGGCCTGGCTCGCGGTCGGCGTCGTCGCTTCTCGGGGGACGGAACGGATGGGCACGCAGCATGCCGAAGGGCGCCGACGAGGCGAAGGCGGCAACCCACGGGACTGTGGCCCTTCGCCGGGTCGCTATCCGGTGGCGCTACGACCCCGTTGCTCCTCGACCCACGCCTGAAGGTCGTCGCGACGGTAGAGAACACGCCGGCCGAGGCGGAAGCTGCGCGGGCCGGTGCCGAGGTGGCGCCAGTACCGGAGGGTGGCGACGGGAGCGCGCAGCAGCTCGGCGGCCTCGGTGATGGTGAGCAGGTCGGGATGGTGGCCGGCGGTGTGCTCGGACATGGCTGCCTCCGGGGCTGGGCGGGCGGGAGTGCGGGTACGCCTACAGAAGGCGTCAGATCGCGGCCCTTGGTGACAGCCCGCAGCCAACTTCTCCTGCTTTTCTCCAGTCCGCGGCCGGCCGAAGCCGAAGCCGCAGGTCAACGCCCGATACCGGAATCGGCGCGTTGGGGGGTCAAGCGGATGACCGGCTCCGGCGCCCGGACGCTGCCGGCCGGTCGCGGGGAGGACGTCGGTGCCCCTGCCGCCCGGCGGGCGGTGCGCTCCGCGTCGTAGCGGGCGCGCCATCGTTCGCGCTCGTCGTCCAGCCGGGCGGGCGGCCGGGTGAGGAGGGCCAGCTCAGCAGCCAGTTCTGCGATGCGCGCCTGTGCGGCGGCCAACTCGTGCCCGGTGGCGGCGACGTCGCGTTCGAGGTCGGCCAGCCGCCTCTCGGGATCAGGTGTCCAGGCGATCGGTCCGAGCAGGGCGAGCCGTTCGTCGCGTCGGCGGTGAGCATCGGCCAGGGCGCGCCGGGCCTGCTCGCCGGCCCGCTCGCCCACCTCGGCGGCTGCGCGCAGTTGGGCGTGGTCGGGGTGTTCTCGTTCGGCGGCACGGTGAGCGGAGGTGTCGAACGCCGTCCACAGCGCGGGCCGGTCGTCGAACCGGTCGGCCACCCGCGCGAGCTGGTTCGGGTCAGTGGGCAGGTCGGGCAGGTGCGGGCGCCACCGGTCGGCCCAGTCGGCCAGCTGCTCGCCGGCGAGAGCAACGGCGGCGCGCTTGAGCCCCCACCAGCCAGGCCCGTCGAGCACCACCCTGGCGGCGGCTCGGGCGGCGCCGCGCTCGCCGTCCCAGGCGGCGAGCAGGCACTCGCGGATGCGGTCGGTCTCCTCGGCGAGGACGGCACCGCTGGCCTCGGCTCGCTGTATCGCTCGCTCGGCGGCGAGGGCCGCCTGCCGGGAGTCGGCGTCCAGCCGGGTGAGTTCGCCAACGTGGGCGGCCTCGAGCGCCACCACCTGACGCACGATGTCGCGCCATGGCTCCAAGACGGCCAGCCGGTCCCGGCAGCGCTGCTCTGCGGTCCAGGCCGCATGCAGGTCGGCCAGCACCTGCTCCAGCAGGCGGGGTACGGCATAGCGGGCCGCTTCAGCGGCGACCTGCATGGCGGCATGGGTGGGGCCGAGGTCGACGCGGTCACGGGCGAACACGGCGATCCACTGCTCGCGCGCCTCGACCAGGTCTGCAGCAATGAAGTGTGCGGTGTTGGCCGCGCGGCCGCGGGTCATCCCGACGTAGGCCGAGGCGGCGCCGGTGTGCTCTCCGATCACCACGTGCGCCGTCGCGACGGTGTCGCCCTGCACGCCGTGCGCGGTGCTGACGTAGGCCAGCTCCACGTGAGCGGTGACGTAGTCGGCGGGCAGCACCCGCTGCCGAGGCGTGGACGGCGTGACGTCAGGGTGACGTTCGCGCCGGTGGGGGTGACGGTCAGCCGGCCGTCGTGGTCGACGGCGGTGACGGTCCAGGTTTCACGGTTGGCAACGCCGAGGCGGCGGTCGTTGCGGCGGGTGGCGATCCGGTCGCCGACCCCGATGCGCTGCCCACTTCCGGTGGTCACGGCCCCGGTGTCATCGACCCGGTCGCCGGCGACCAGCCGTTCCCGGATGGCGGCGCCTAGACGAGTAAGTCCAAACCGGATCAGTGGTCGTAGGCGACCAGGGATCTTGTGACGGGCTGACCGGTAGCGCGGTTGTGCCAGATCGCGGCGGTCAGGGCCAGCAGGCGCTGGGCGACGCGGGCGGTGACCCCGGCCAGGGTGCGTCCGCCGTGCAGCTCTAGGTCGAGCTGGCCCTTGAGGGTGTCGTGGACCGATTCGACGAGTTGGCGGATCGGGGCCAGCAGCTGCTGGCCGGGACGGGTGGCGCGGTTGCGGTAGGCCGGGCGCAGCAGCTCCACACCGCGGGCCGTCAGGTAGTCATCCAGTTCGGCGGAGGCGTAGCCCTTGTCGGCGATGATCAGCAGCCCCGGCCGGGCGGTGAGCAGATGCGTGTCGTGGTCGAGCACGGCCATGAGCACCTGGCGTTCGTCGAGCTTGGGATGCGCCAGCGCCCAGGTGATCGGCAGCCCGGCCGGGGTGCAGACCAGGTGCAGCCGCAGCCCCCAGAAGTAGCGGGAGTGCGAGGCGCAGTAGCCGTAGCCGGCGGCGCCGGCCAGCTCCGAACGCCGAGCGGCGGGGCGGGAGCGGGCGCACTCCACCGGGGTGGAGTCGACCAGCCAGACCGGATCGGTCCACAGGTCGGTGGCGGCGGCCAGGTCCCGGATCACCCGGCGCAGCAGCGGCACCGCGCCACGCAGCCGCTTGTTGTAGCCCGATTGTTCGGGCAGGTAGGGAAACGCCCCGGGCAGCCGCTGGGGGATCAGCCGCAGCCAGCGTGCCTCGGAGCGGACGTCGAGCAGTGCCTGGGCCACGGCCAGGGTGAGCAGCTCGGCGTCGGTCAGCCGAGGCCGGCGACCGGCGCGACGGCGCGGGCCCAGATAGTCGTCGATCCAGACAAAGAGTGCGGTCAGGAGGGTGTTTAGGTCGGTCCTCACAACCCGAGCCTGAACACCCTCCGTCCTCTCAAGGCACCCGATCCGCCCGCTGCAGAGCCCGGCGTTCGGACTTACTCGTCTAGCTCTTCGGCCTGCTCGCGGGTATCGACCACCACCGCCATCCCGGCCCCCGCCGCCGCTTGGAGACAGTGGGTAGCGGCGCTCGCGGCGAGCGACTCCTGCACCGCCGCAGGGTCAGCGTGGATGCGGATCTGGCCGCGGGCGGAGAGCGCGTCGAAGACCGCGGCGGGGCCGACGCCGGTGCGCATGGTCAGGGTCAACTCGGCGTACTCGGCGTCCAGCACCGTCTGCCCGGCCTCGCCGGTGCGGGTAAACCGGTGCACCGCGTCCAGGGTCAAATGGCCTGCCGGGTCGACCTGGCGGGCGGCGAGGTCGAGGACGCCGCCGCGGCCGACGGCGGCGAGCTGGCGCCGGTCGCCGAGCAGCGCCAGCCGGGCCCCGGCCTCGTCGGCGACGGTCAACAGCGCGCGGGCGGTGTCCTGGTCGAGCATCCCGGCCTCGTCGATGACCAGGAGGTTCTCCGCCCTCAGCCGTGCCGCCTCCCCCGGGCCGGCGTAGACACCTCCGGTGGCCGGGTCCACGTCGCCGATGGCCAGCCGGGTCCAGACGCCGTCGGTCCAGCGCCAGCCGTGCTGAAAGGCCAGCCATGCTGCCGACCCCGCGGCGGTGCCGACCTCGGTTGAGGCGGCCCTGGCCGCCTTCAGCGTCGGGGTGACCACCAGCCCGCGCCCTTGCGCGTTGAGCAGCTGCCGGGTAGCGGCCAGGGTGGTGGTCTTGCCCGCGCCGGCCGCTCCCTCGACCACGATCAGAGATCGGTCGCCGGACAGCGCGGTGACTGCCGCCGCTTGACCGGGGTCCAAGCGCCCGCGAACGGCACGCGGCAGCACCGGCTCGTCGAACTCGGCGCCGGCGGTCCTGCCACGGGCGGCGAGCCGATCAGTCAGGTCGGCCTCGACGTCGAGCACCAGCTGGGAGGTCCAGGCCCGAATGTGCTCGGGAACAGCGGTCCCGTCGCGAGCCAGCAATCGCACGCACCGGCCGACCGCACGGGCGGTGAGGTCTTCGGCCAGTTCCGCGCGGACCGCGGCGTCGACGACGATGCCCGCGGCGGCGATCAGCTGCTCGACCTGCCCGCGGACGTCGGCGGCGTTCCACGCCGAGCGGCAGGCCGCCAGCCGGGACAGCACCGTCCCGACGGCGTCGTCCCGGTCGAGGGCGCCGACCGGTGCCGGTATCAGGTCCACGGGGTGGTCGCGGTCGCGATAGCCCAGGGCGGCCAGCTCGCCCACCCACCGGGCGGTGAGGTCTGCACCCGGCTGCGGGGTGACCTTGTCCGGCCGGCCCTCGGCCCACGCCCGGGCATCCCACGCCCGCCGCAGCGCCGGCCCCGGGATCTGACCAGGGTGCGCGGCCGTCCACTGGCGTTCGTAGCGGTCCAGGTTGCGTCTGATCTGCGCCGCCCGGGCGCTGAACGCACCCACGTACTCGGCCAGCTCCTGTATTTCTCCAGTGCCATCCAGGGTGTATCCGTCCCGGGAGGTGTGGTGGCGCACCGTCACCGCCTCCAGGCGCTCGACCGGCACCTGCACTTGTTCACCGCGGGGCCCGATCCGGGTGGTCGCGCGCTCGCCGAGCCAGCCGATGACCTGGGTCGCGGCGCGGTCCTGGG
>JASLAP010000104.1 GCA_030147065.1 Pseudonocardia sp.
AGCACCGCCGGCTCGCGCAGCGGCTCCTCGGCCACCGCCGCAGCGGCCCGGTCGAGCACGCCGTCCAGCCGGCCGGCGGCGATGCCGGCCCGCACCAGGTCGTCGACGACGTCTCGGCGCAGGTTGGCCAGCTCGGCCACCGCCGCGCCGACCGGGGCGACGACGAGCAGGTCGGGCAGCACCGGGCCGCGCCACAGCGCGTCCGCGGCGCGCAGCAGCTCCAGCGCCTCCGGCGGGGGAGCGTCGGCCGCGCGGCGGCGCAGGGCGCGGGCCCGCACCGCGTCGCACTCGTCGGCGGTCAGGACCAGGCGGTAGCCGCCGTCGAGGGTCTCCAGCCGGCCCGCGGCCGGCCCGAGGTGCGCACGCAGCCGGGAGATGTGGCTGTGCAGCGCGGCCCGCCCGGTCTCCGGCGGCTCCCGCGGCCACAGCGCGTCGACCAGGTGGTCCACGCTCACCGCCGCGCCCCCGGCCAGCGCGAGCAGCGCCAGCACGGCCCGGCGCTTGGGGCCGGGTACCTCGACCGCGGTGCCGTCGACGGTCAACCGCAGCGGACCGAGTACGTCGACCGCCACCGAGTGCCGTTCCACCGCTCCCCCTTCCGGACGCAACGACGGAGGCCGCCCACGCGGGTCACCGAGCGGTCCGTGCGGCCATCCTGCCGCCCGCAGTGACCCGACGGGGAGCGCGGCGTTGGTCCCGACGGCCCCGCATCACGGTCGCGTTGCTCTACCTTGCGCCGCCCCGCCCCCGGTGTCAGGCTCGCGTGATCTTTCCAGCGTCGGGAGGCGGCTGTGTTCGGTTCGATGAAGAGGCTCGCGGTCGTGCTGGCCGCCGGTGCGCTCGTGGCAGCGGGCTGCGCGGAGGAGCAGCCCGCCGCCGGGGGGCAGGGCGGCGGGGCCGAGGAGGGCCCCTTCAAGGTCGGCGCGGTGCTGGACATCACCGGGGCCGGGGCCAGCCTCGGGGTGCCCGAGCGGGACACCCTGACCCTGTTGGCCGACCAGCTCAACGCCGAGGGCGGGATCGACGGCCGGCAGGTGGAGCTGATCATCGAGGACAACGCCTCCACCGAGGACGGCGCGGCCCGGGCCGCGACCAAGCTGATCACCGAGGACCAGGTGGACATCCTGCTCGGGGCCAGCCGGACCGGGCCCAGCCTGGCCATGCGCCCGATCGCCGAGTCGACCCCGATCCCGATGATCTCGCTGGCCGCCAACGCGGCGATCGTCGACGGGTCGGAGTGGGTGTTCAAGACCGCCCAGAACGACTCGGTGGTGATCGAGAACATCGTCCAGGACGCGGCGGCCAAGGGCTACCGGACCCTGGCGCTGGCCCGGGACGCCTCCGGCTTCGGGGAGGGCGTGCAGCAGCTGTTCGACGAGATCGGCGGGCCGCTCGGGGTGAGCGTGGTGGCGGTGGAGAGCTTCGCCCCGGACGCCACCGACTTCACCGCGCAGATGGTCAACATCCGCAACGCGAACGCCGATGCCGTCGTCATCTGGGGCATCCCGCCGGCCGCCGGGCTGGCCCAGAAGGCCTACGCCCAGCTGGCCGTGGGCAAGCCCGTGTACCAGAGCCACGGCATCGGCAACCAGGTCTTCCTGGACACCGCCGCGGAGAGCGCCGACGGCCTGGTCGCGCCGCTGGGCCGGCTGGTGGTCGCCGACCAGCTGCCCGCCGACGACCCGCAGAAGCAGGTCATCACCGACTTCATCGCGGCCTACCAGGCCGAGTACGGCAGCTCGCCGTCGACGTTCGCCGGGCACGCCTACGACGGCTGGCAGCTCGCGGTGGACGCGCTGCGCGCCGCGGGCAGCGACCCGAACGCCATCCGCGAGCACCTGGAGGGCGTCGACGACTTCGTCGGGGTGTCCGGCACGTTCAGCATGACCCCGGAGGACCACAGCGGGCTGGACGCCGAGGACCTCGTGCTGGTCACCGTCAGCGGCGGGCAGTTCCAGCTCGCCGCGCCGTGACCCGCTGATGGCCGACCTGCTCCAGTTCGCCATCGCCGGGCTCTCCCAGGGGGCGGTCTACGCGCTGGTCGCGATGGGCTTCGTGGCGATCTTCTCGGTCAGCGGCGTGATCAACCTGGCGCAGGGCGAGTTCGCCGCGATCGCCGGGCTGGTCGCGCTGAGCGGGACCGGTGCCGGGCTGCCGCTGCCGGTCGCGATGCTGGTGGCGCTGCTGGTCGTGGCGGTGGTCGCGGTGCTCATGCAGCGGCTGGCCATCGCCCCGGTGCGCCGGATGACCACCCTGGTGTCGATCATCCTGACCCTCGGCGTGTCCACCGCGCTCAAGGCGCTGCTGCTGCTGCTCTACGGACCGCAGGGCCGCGGGCTGGCCCCGCTGCCCGGGTCCGACCTGGTGATCGGCGGGGTGTCGATCCGCGCCCAGGAGCTGTGGATCCTGGCGATCACCGCGGTGGTGGCGGTCGCGGTCGCCTTCTTCTACGACCGGACGATGATCGGCAAGGCGCTGCGCGCCTGCTCCGAGCAACCGGTCGCGGCCCGGCTGGTGGGGATCTCCCCGGTCGCCGCGGCCACGGTCGCGTTCGCGGTGGCCGGGCTGCTCGGGGCCACCGCGGGCCTGCTGGCCAGCCCGATCCAGCTCACCCAGTGGGACTCCGGGCTGCTGCTCGGGCTGAAGGGCTTCGTGGCCGCCACGCTGGGCGGGCTGGTGTCGATCCGCGGGGCGGTGGTCGGCGGGCTGCTGCTCGGCGTGCTGGAGTCGCTGGTCGCCGGGTACGTCGACTCCGGCTACCGGGACGCGGTCGCGTTCGTCCTGCTCATCGTGGTGCTGGTGGCCCGGCCGGGCGGCGTGTTCGGCCGGCACGCGCAGGCGAGGGTGTAGCCGGTGAAGCGCCGTTCGGACCTGGTCGGGGTCGGTCTGCTGCTGGTCGGGCTGCTCCTGCTGCCGCTGCTGGTGCCGATCTGGGTGACCGGCACGATGGTCTACGCGACGATCTACGCGATCGCCGCGATCGGGCTGTCGCTGCTGATGGGGCTGGCCGGGCAGGTCAGCCTGGGGCACGCGTCGTTCTTCGCGGTCGGCGCCTACACCCAGGGCATCCTGGTGACCCGCACCGACCTGCCCGGCCCGGTCGCCGCGCTGGTCGCGGTGGTGCTGGCCATGCTGGCCGCGCTGCTGGTCGGGCTGCCGCTGCTGCGCCTGCGCGGGCACTACCTGGCGCTGGCCACCCTGGGCCTGGGGATCATCGTCACGGTGGTGGCCATCGAGACCCCGTTCCTGGGGGCCACCTCGGGGATCTTCGGCATCCCCAAGCCCGAGTTCGGCGGGCGCCGCTACGACTCCCCGGCCGAGTACCTGTGGCTGCTCACCCCGGTGGTGGTGCTGGCCATCGTGGCCGCGCGCAACGTCGTCGACAGCCGGGTCGGGCGCGCGCTCGGCGCGGTGAACGACTCCGAGGTGGCCGCCGAGACCCTCGGCGTGGACACCTTCCGGCTGCGGCTGCAGGTGTTCGTGCTGTCCGCCGGCTACGCCGGGGTGGCCGGGGTGTTCTTCGCGCACTGGCTGGCCGTGGTCAACCCGAACTCGGCGAACTTCGCGCTGTCGGTGGAGTTCCTGCTGATGGCGGTGCTCGGCGGGCTGGGCACGGTGTGGGGCGCCCTGGTCGGCGGGTTCGCCGTGGAGTTCCTCGACGAGGGGCTGCGCGAGACGATCCCACTGCTGGTTCCCGGGGCCACCGGCGAGGTGCAGCTGATCGGCTTCGGGCTGATGCTGACCCTGGTCATGATCTTCCTGCCCGGTGGGTTGCACCAGCTGTTCCGGTCGCTGACCGGGCGCCGGCCGGCGCCCGCGCTGGCCGCCGCCCCGGACACCGCCGCCGCCCCGGACACCGCCGCCACCCCGGCCACCCGGGCCGTGGCGGCAACTCCGGCCGCGCAGCCCTCGGCGGGCACCGCGGACCTGTCCCCACCCGATGCGGCGGACTCCGGGGACGGGCCGCTGCTGGCCCGCGAGGGCCGTCCGGAGCCGGGGACGGTGCTGCTGTCGGTGCGCGGGCTGACCAAGCGCTACGGCGGCGTCGTCGCGGTGGACGGGGTGGACCTCGACGTCGCGGCCGGCGAGATCGTCGCGTTGATCGGGCCCAACGGCGCCGGCAAGACCACCTGCTTCAACATGGTCAGCGGCGTCACCGAGCCGACCGCCGGGACCGTGGAGCTGCGCGGCGAGCGGATCGACGGCCGCAAGCCGCACGTGTTCGCCCGCCACCGGGCCACCCGCACGTTCCAGAACCTGCAGGTCTTCGGCTCGGCCACGGTGCTGGGCAACGTGATGGTCGGGCGGCACCTGCGCAGCCGGGTCGGGCTGCTGCGCGGCGGCCTCGGCTTCGCCGCCCGGCGCGAGGAGCGCGAGATCGTCGCCGCGGCCCGCCGGGTGATCGACCTGGTCGGGCTGACCGCCGAGGCCGACCGCCCGGCCGCGGACCTGCCCTTCGGCCGGCAGCGGCTGATGGAGGTGGCCAGGGCGCTGGCCGTGGAGCCCGACCTGCTGCTGCTCGACGAGCCGATGGCCGGGCTGTCCGGGGCCGAGCGGCGCGAGCTGGCCCGGCTGCTGCGCCGGCTGCGGGCCGGCGGGATGGGGATCGTGCTGGTCGAGCACGACGTGGAGGCGGTGCTGGCGCTGGCCGACCGGGTCGCGGTGCTCGACGACGGCGTGCTGATCGCGCTGGGCACCCCCCAGCAGATCCGCGCCGACCCGGCGGTGATCGCCGCCTACCTCGGTGTGGACGACGACGACCCGGAGGCCGAGCGGGCCCGGCAGGCGCTGGCGAGCGGAGGTGGCGCATGACGGGCACCGGTCCGACCCGGGACGACCGGCCCGAAGCCGACCGGGGCGATGAGGACCCGGCCGGCCAGCACGGGGCTGGGCCGCACGGGGCTGGTTCCGGTGCTGCTCGGGCGGCCGCGGCGGGGCCCGCCGAGCCGCGCCGGGCCGGGACGGCTGCGGTGGAGGCAGCCGGATCGGGGTCGACCCGGGCGGGCACCTCCCCGACCGGCAGCGCGTCCGGCGGGATCGAGGCCGAGGCCGTGGAGGCCGGCTACGGGCGGATCGAGGTGCTGCACGGCGTCTCGCTGGTCGCCCGGCCGGGCGAGATCGTGGCCGTGGTCGGTGCGAACGGCGCCGGCAAGACGACCCTGCTCCGCGCGCTGTCGGGGCTGCTGCCGCCGACCGCGGGCCGGATCCGGCTCGGCGGCCAGGACGTCACCGGGCGCGGCCCGGAGGCGATCGCCGCGGCCGGGCTGGCGCACGTGCCGGAGAACCGGCTGGTCTTCCCGACCCTGGCCGTCGCGGACAACCTGGCCCTGGGCGGCTGGACCCGCCGGCGTGACAAGGCCGGCCTGCGCGCCCGCCGCGACCAGGTGCTGGAGTACTTCCCGCGGCTGGCCGACCGGCTCGGCCAGGCCGCCGGCACGCTGTCCGGCGGCGAGCAGCAGATGCTGTCCATCGGCCGCGGGCTGATGGCCCGGCCGTCGGTGCTGATCCTCGACGAGCCCAGCCTCGGCCTGGCGCCCCGGGTAGTCCGGGAGATCTTCGCGACGCTGGGCCGGCTGCGCGCCGAGGAGGGGCCGGCGATCGTGCTGGTCGAGCAGAACGTGCGGGCCGCGTTCCGGGTGGCCGACCGGGCCACCGTGATGGACCGCGGCCGGGTGCTGCTCGAGGGCGCCCCCGCCGACCTGCTCGATGACGAGCGCGTCCAGCACGCCTACCTCGGCGGCGGCTACACCCTCACCCCCGACCCCTGATCTGCCCGTCCCCCACCCGGGTCGAGCGAGCGGCGCGTTCGCCCAGCCGGGTTGAGCGAGCGGCGCGTTCGCCCAGCCGGGTTGAGCGAGCGGCGCGTTCGCCCAGCCGGATCGGCCGGGCGGGGTCGGGTGATCAGCG
>JASLAP010000105.1 GCA_030147065.1 Pseudonocardia sp.
CTGACCAAGCGCTACGGCGGCGTCGTCGCGGTGGACGGGGTGGACCTCGACGTCGCGGCCGGCGAGATCGTCGCGTTGATCGGGCCCAACGGCGCCGGCAAGACCACCTGCTTCAACATGGTCAGCGGCGTCACCGAGCCCACCGCCGGCACCGTGGAGCTGCGCGGCGAGCGGATCGACGGCCGCAAGCCGCACGTGTTCGCCCGGCACCGGGCCACCCGCACGTTCCAGAACCTGCAGGTCTTCGGCTCCGCCACGGTGCTCGGCAACGTCATGGTCGGGCGGCACCTGCGCAGCCGGGTCGGGCTGCTGCGCGGCATCCTCGGCTTCGCCGCCCGGCGCGAGGAGCGCGAGATCGTCACCGCGGCCCGCCGGGTGATCGACCTGGTCGGGCTGACCGCCGACGCCGACCGCCCGGCCGCCGACCTGCCGTTCGGCCGGCAGCGGTTGATGGAGGTGGCCAGGGCGCTCGCGGTGGAGCCCGACCTGCTGTTGCTCGACGAGCCGATGGCCGGGCTGTCCGGGGCCGATCGGCGCGACCTGGCCCGGCTGCTGCGCCGGCTGCGGGCCGGCGGGATGGGGATCGTGCTGGTCGAGCACGACGTCGAGGCCGTGCTGGCGCTGGCCGACCGGGTCGCCGTGCTCGACGACGGCGTGCTGATCGCGCTGGGCACCCCCCAGCAGATCCGCACCGACCCGGCGGTGATCGCCGCCTACCTCGGCATCGACGACGACGACCCGGAGGCGGAGCAGGCGCGGCAGGCGCTCGCGACCGGGGGTGAGGCATGACCGGGGACCGCGAGCCCGACGCCGGCCGGCGCGGTGACGAACCGACCGGGGCCGCGACGGGCCCGGCAGGCGCCCACGACGTGCGGGCGACCGGCGGAGACGCCGGGACCGGCCACCCGGGCGCTGCTGGATCGGGTGCTGCTGGGTCGGGTGCGGCACGGCGGACCGGTCCGGTGGCGGTCAGCGCTGTCGGCGGCATCGAGGCCGAGGCCGTGGAGGCCGGTTACGGGCGGATCGAGGTGCTGCACGGCGTCTCGCTGGCCGCCCGGCCGGGCGAGATCGTGGCCGTGGTCGGCGCGAACGGCGCCGGCAAGACGACCCTGCTCCGCGCGCTGTCGGGGCTGCTGCCGGTGACCGCGGGCCGGATCCGATTGGGCGGCGCGGACGTCACCGGCAACGGCCCGGAGGCGATCGCCGCGGCCGGGTTGGCGCACGTGCCGGAGAACCGGCTGGTCTTCCCGACCCTGGCCGTGGCGGACAACCTGGCCCTGGGCGGCTGGACCCGGCGGCGCGACAAGGCCGGCCTGCGGGCCCGGCGCGAGCAGGTGCTGGAGTACTTCCCGCGGCTGGCCGACCGGCTCGGCCAGGCCGCCGGCACGCTGTCGGGCGGCGAGCAGCAGATGCTGTCCATCGGCCGCGGCCTGATGGCCCGGCCGGCGGTGCTGGTCCTCGACGAACCCAGCCTCGGCCTGGCGCCCCGGGTGGTCCGGGAGATCTTCGCGACGCTCGGCCGGCTGCGGGCCGAGGAGGGGCTGGCGATCGTGCTGGTCGAGCAGAACGTGCGGGCCGCGTTCCGGGTGGCCGACCGGGCCACCGTGATGGACCGCGGCCGGGTGCTGCTCGACGGCGCACCCGCCGACCTGCTCGACGACGAGCGCATCCAGCACGCCTACCTCGGTGGCGGGTACACCCCCACCTCCGACACCTGACCCGGCCCCGCGCCCCGGGGCAGCGGGTGCCCCGGCTCGGCCCGGGTCAGCCGTCCAGGCGGCCCAGGAGGTCCTGGCGCCAGGGGTGGAAGCCGGCCCGGCGGTAGAGGTCCACCGCTCCGCTGTTGGCCTCCACCACGTTCACCGACCAGTAGGTGCACCCGCGCTGGCGCAGTTCCTTGCGGCACGCCTCGATCAGGGCCGTGCCGGTGCCGCTGCCCCGGGCGGCCGGGGCGACGGCCAGCGACTCCAGCTCGCCGACCGGGTCGCCCAGGTCGAAGGTCGGGCCGGGCCGGTGCACCCGGCCGAACGCGTACCCGACGACCTCCCCCTCGGCCGGCCGGCGGGCCAGCAGCAGCAGACCGGTGCCGTCGGCGAGCCAGCCCAGGTACTGCTCGCGGCGCATCGCCCAGGACCGCTGCGGGTCGCGGGTCGGCGAGAGGTGGCCGACGACCTCGCCGTGGTGCGCGACCATCGACCCCCACAGCGGCCCGACGGCCTCGACGTCGGCCGCGGTGCCCATCCCGATCTCCATGCCGCCGACGGTATCGGGGCCGGCGGAACCGGCCTCGGCACGACCGACGCCCGCGCGGACCGGGGCGGACCGCTTGTGCGGGAGGGCGGCGCTCAGCCCTCGGTGAGCAGCCGGGCGCGGCGCAGGGCGATCTCCGGGCGGCGCCGGTCGCCGGGGACCAGCAGCTCCATCGCCCGGTCGTGCACCTGCAGGTCGTCGCGGCCCAGCGGGTGCGCGGCGAACTCGGCGAGCAGGTCGGGGTCGTCGGCCGCCAGCACGCCGTGGCGGAGCTTGGCGGCCAGCTCGTCGCGCAGGTCGCGGATCTCCGGGGCGTCGGAGCGGGGCAGCAGCGGTCCGCCGCAGGCGCGCAGGGCCTCGGCCGGGCGGCCGGCGCGCAGGGCCCGGTGCACGGTCTCGAAGTCGGAGTCGACCGCGGCGGCCAGCCGGTACGGGCGGGTGCGCAGCACGTCGGTGCCGATCAGGCCGCGCAGCCGCAGGATCTCGCCGCGGACCGTGGTCGGGTTGCCCTCGTCCCCGTAGAGCAGCAGGGCCAGCCGCTCGGCGGTGAGCCCGCCGGGGTGCATGGCCAGCACGGCGAGCAGCTCGGCCGGGCGCAGGGTCAACGGCACCGGCCGCCCGTCGAGCAGGGCGGTCGGGGTGCCGTCGGTCATCAGCCGCAGCGAGAGCGCCCGGGCCGGTGCGCCGGAGGTCCGGGTGGGGGTGCGCAGCAGGTAGCCCTCGGGGAGCGGCTCGACGATCATCTCCCGGCCGTCGTCGAGCAGGACCCGGTCCACGCCCTCCGCCACGATCACCCGATCGGGCCACATGCCGTAGGGCTCACCTGCGATGATCCGCCCCGTCGGGGTGAGCAGGGCTCCGGAGCTGCCGCTCAGGCTGCTCAGATGGGGCATGTTCCGCACTCGCAGCCGCTCGTCGGCGATCGCCATCCGGACCCGCAACTGGTGCTCGGCGAGCTGGGCGGTGGCCGACACCAGCTGCATCATCGCCGGGTGCACGGTGTGCAGCGGGCCGGTGATGTCGATGGCGCCGAGGATGCGGCCGGTGTCCGGGTCGTGCACCGGGGCCGCGGCGCAGGTCCAGGCGTGATACGCGCGGACCAGGTGCTCGGCGGAGTGGATCTGCACGGGGGTGTCGACGGCCAGCGTGGTGCCCATCGCGTTGGTGCCGATGGCGTCCTCGCTCCACGCCGTGCCCGGGTAGAGCCCGACGTCCTCGGCGGCGGCCAGCACGGCCGAGGCGCCCTCCCGCCAGAGGATGACGCCCTCGGCGTCGGTGACCAGCATCATGTGCATCGCCTCGTCGGCGATGCTCACCAGGGTGCTGCGCAACAGCGGCAGCACCTCGGCCAGCGGGTGCGCGTCGCGCATGTCGGGCAGCTCGTCGGGCGCGACCACCACCGGCGGCAGCCGCCGGTCCGGGTCGACCCGCGCCGCCAGGCTGCGCTGCCAGGACTCGGACACCAGCGGGCGCGGCTCGGCGGGGCCGCTGCCCCCGCTGAGCACGGCCTCGAACACCTCGTGCAGCAGGTGCGCGTGCTCGACGGGGTCGTGGGCACCTTGCGTCGTCATCAGCACTCCGAGCGTCATCGCCCCAGGATCGGCATATCATCGCGGACTGCTCCGGATGTAGCAAGACGATCGTCACCCGTGCAACGTTCGGGCAACGTGCCTGCTCCTAGCCTTCTCCCACCCCTGCCATCGACGCCACGAGGAGGCCGCCCGTGACCACGGACGCAGTTCTGGACGCTCGTCCAGCTCCGCTGGACCCGGTGACGGGGGTCGTCCCGGCGGCCCGCCGCACCGCGCGCCTGCTCGTCGTGGACTCCGAGGCGATCGTGCGGTTCGGGCTGCGCCAGCTGTTCGCCGCCGACCCGCAGCTGGCGGTGATCGGCGAGGCGGCGACCCCGCGGGACGCGCTGGTCATCGCCGACCGCTGCCCGCCGGACCTGGTGATCGTCGACGTCGACCTGGGCCGCGGCGACGCGGCCGGGGTGGACCTGGCCCGGATGCTGCTCGAGCGCCACCGCGGGCTGCGCGTGCTGGTGCTCACCGGTTCGCGCGACCGCGACCTGATGATGCGCGCGGTGCGCCTTGGCGTGCACGGCTACCTGCGCAAGGGCGCCGACACCGCGGAGATCAGCCGGGCGGTGCACGCGCTGCTGCGCGGGGAGAGCGTGTTCGACTCCCGGCACGGCTCCCCGGTCGCCGACGTGCTGCGCGACGACGACCGCCCG
>JASLAP010000156.1 GCA_030147065.1 Pseudonocardia sp.
GCGCGCGGACATCCTCTGCCAGGGCCGGGGGTCGGCGGCCAACTCCGCGGTCTGCTACGCGCTGGGCATCACCAACGTCGACGCGGTGAACATGGGCCTGCTGTTCGAGCGGTTCCTGTCCCCGGCCCGGGAGGGCTACCCGGACATCGACCTGGACATCGAGTCCGGCCGCCGGGAAGAGGTGATCCAGCACGTCTACCGCACCTACGGGCGCGGGTGCGCGGCCCAGGTGGCCAACGTGATCACCTACCGGCCGCGGTCGGCGGTCCGCGACACGGCCAAGGCGCTCGGCTTCTCCCCGGGCCAGCAGGACGCCTGGAGCAAGCGCATCGAGCGCTGGTCCGGGCTGGCCGACGGGCCGCTGCCGGCCGGCCTGCCCTCCCGGGTCGTCGAGCTGGCCGACGAGCTGCTCGGCTTCCCCCGCCACCTGGGCATCCACTCCGGCGGCATGGTCATCTGCGACCGGCCGGTGTCGGAGGTGGTGCCGGTGGAGTGGGCCCGGATGGCGGGCCGGTCGGTGGTGCAGTGGGACAAGGACGACTGCGCCGCGGCCGGGCTGGTCAAGTTCGACCTGCTCGGGCTGGGCATGCTGACCGCGCTGCACCTGATGATCGACCTGGTGGCCGAGCACCACGGCCGCGAGGTCGAGCTGTTCGAGCTGCAGCCGGTCGACCCGGCGGTCTACGCGATGCTGCAGCGGGCCGACTCGGTCGGGGTGTTCCAGGTGGAGTCCCGCGCCCAGATGGCCACCCTGCCCCGGCTCAAGCCGCGCACGTTCTACGACCTGGTCGTGGAGGTGGCGCTGATCCGGCCGGGGCCGATCCAGGGCGGCTCGGTGCACCCCTACATCCGCCGCCGCAACGGCCTGGAGGAGTGGCAGCACGACCACCCGCTGCTCAAGAACGCGCTGGACAAGACGCTGGGGGTGCCGCTGTTCCAGGAGCAGCTGATGCAGATCGCGGTCGACGTGGCCGGGTTCTCCGCCGGCGACGCCGACGAGCTGCGCCGGGCGATGGGGTCCAAGCGGTCGACGGAGAAGATGGAGCGGCTGCGCGAGCGGTTCTTCGCCGGGATGGCGGCCAACGGGATCTCCGGCGAGATCGCCGAGGGGATCTTCGCCAAGATGCTGGCCTTCGCCAACTTCGGCTTCCCGGAGAGCCACGCGATCAGCTTCGCCTCGCTGGTCTACTACAGCGCCTGGTTCAAGCTGTACCACCCGGCGGCGTTCTGCGCGGCGCTGCTGAACTCCCAGCCGATGGGCTTCTACTCGCCGCAGTCGCTGGTGGCCGACGCCCGCCGGCACGGGGTGCTGGTCCGCGGAGCCGACGTCAACCACGGCCGGGCCGAGGCCGTCCTGCAGCCCGACCCGCGCAGCGCCGGCGGGCAGGCGATCCGGCTCGGGCTGGCCGAGGTGCGCCGGATCGGCCTGGAACTCGCCGAGCAGATCGACGCCGAGCGCGACCGCGGCGGCCCCTACGCCGACCTGGCCGACCTGGCCCGCCGGGTCCGGCTGACCGTGCCGCAGGCCGAGGCGCTGGCCACCGCGGGCGCGTTCGGCTGCTTCGGCATCGACCGCCGCTCGGCGCTGTGGGCGGCCGGGGTGGTCGCCGCGGTCCGCTCGGACCAGCTGCCGGGCACCGCGGTCGGGCTGGCCGCGCCGCCGCTGCCCGGGCTGACCGACGCCGAGATCACCGTGGCCGACGTGTGGGCCACCGGCGTCTCGCCCGACAGCCACCCGATGCAGCACCTGCGCGAGCAGCTCGACGCGCTGGGCGCGGTCCGCATCGACCGCCTCGACGCGGTCGCCCGCGGCCTGCGCCCCGGCGACCCCGAGCAGATCCCGCCGCGGGTGCTGGTCGGCGGGCTGGTGACGCACCGGCAGCGCCCGGCCACCGCGGCCGGGGTCACCTTCGTCAACCTGGAGGACGAGAGCGGGATGCTCAACGTCACCTGCTCGGAGGGGCTGTGGGCGCGCTACCGCACGGTGGCGGTGGGCAGCGCGGCGCTGCTGGTGCGCGGCCGGCTGGAGCGCAGCCCGGAGGGGGTGCTCAACCTGGTGGCCGACCGGTTGCAACGGCTGCCGCTGGCGGTCCCGGTGAAGTCCCGCGACTTCCGCTAGACCCCACCGCCGGGGAGCGGCGCTCTCCCGGGCGGCACGGGGCGGTGCGCCGCCCGCTCGGCGCGGGAGCGTCCCGACGGGGCGAGCCGGACGGGCGGCGTTCTCGCTCGATCGGGCCGGACGAGAGCCGCTCTCGTTCGGCTGGGTGGGACGAGAGTCGCTCTCGCTCGGCTGGGTGGGACGAGAGCCGCTTTCGTTCGGCCGGGTGGACGAGAGGCGCTCTCGTGGGCGGTGGGCGCGAGGTGCTCGTGGGGGGCGGTGAGCGTGAGCTGTTCGTGGGGGGCCGGTGGGTGTGGGCCGGGTGGCCGGCCCTGGGCTCAGCCGCCCGGCCCGAGGACTCGCAACACGCTGTGCCGCAGCACCGCCAGCGCCTCGTCGTGCCCCATCCGGCCGGCCCCGATCTCGGCGCCGGCCGCGTGGCCGAGGGCGAGGATCGCGGCGACCTGCCAGTCCAGCGGGGCCTGCCGGTCGATCTCGCCGCGGTCGCGGCCCCGGCGCAGCAGTCGCGCGAAGCGGTCCCGGATCGGTTCGTGGCGGGTGTGGTCCTCGGTCGCGTCGGCCGAGGTGGCCGCCTCGTGCAGCAGCACCGGGTAGCGCTCCAGCAACTGCCAGCTGACGTCGAGCAGGCGCAGCACGGCGTCCGCGGCCGGACCGGAGTCGACGTCGACGGCGTCCAGCGCGGCGAGCACCTCGGCGGTGATCCGGTCGATCACCGCGGCGAGCAGCGCGTCCCGGCCGGGGAAGTGGGCGTAGACGGTCTGCCGGCTCACCCCGGCGGCCGCGGCCACCTGTTCGATCCCGGCGTCGGGGTCGTGGCCGAGCACCCGGGTGGCGGCGGTGAGCACGGCCTCGGCGTGCCGGCGGGCGTCGGCCCGGCGGGCCCGGGCGGCGGAGATCTCGGACATCCTTGTCAAGGTTAGTCCCCGGTCCTATCTTTGACAGTGCTGTCAAAGAACAAGGAGGAGCCATGCCCGTCACCCCGGTCCCGGCCCAGGACTTCGCCGGCTACCTGCGCGGCTACACCGAGGAGATGACCGCGGGCGACGAGGACCCGGCCGCGGTGGTCGACCGCTACCACACCCCGGACATCGAGTGGATCTCCGACGGGACCCGCCTCGACCGCGACCGGCTGGTCGCGCACGTCGGACCGGCCCGGCGCAACGCCCGCACGGTCCGCGTCGACGTGCACGACGTCGTCGTCGCCGGGGAGCGGGTCGCGGCCCGCTACACCATCCGGGCCACCCTGCGGAAGGGCCGCGAGCTGGAGATCGACGCCCACCTGTTCGGCACCCTGGCGCCCGACGGCCGACTCAGCCGGGTCGACCAGATCACCCGGACCCTGCCCGGCTGAACGTCGGTCCCCGACGCCGCCGGGGCTCTGGGAGGATGGACCGGTGACGGCGACCGTGATGGATGGCAAGGCCACGCTGGAGGACATCCTGCGCGAGCTGGCCGGGCGGGTGGAGAAGTTGCAGGCCGCCGGGGTGACCCCGGGGCTGGGCACGGTGCTGGTGGGCGACGACCCCGGCTCGCACTCCTACGTCCGCGGCAAGCACCGCGACTGCGCCAAGGTCGGCATCACCTCGCTGCAGCGCGAGCTGCCGGCCTCGGCGACCCAGGCCGACGTCGAGGCCGTCATCGACGAGCTGAACGCCGACCCGGCCTGCACCGGGTTCATCGTGCAGCTGCCGCTGCCGTCCGGGCTGGACGCCGGGGCCGCGCTGGAGCGCGTCGACCCGGCCAAGGACGCCGACGGCCTGCACCCGGTGAACCTGGGCCGGCTGGTGCTCGGCGAGTCCGGTCCGTTGCCGTGCACGCCGCGCGGAATCGTCGAGCTGTGCCGGCGCTACGACGTCGAGCTGGCCGGCGCCCGGGTCGTCGTGGTCGGCCGCGGGATCACCGTCGGCCGCCCGCTCGGGCTGCTGCTCACCCGCCGCTCGGAGAACGCGACCGTCACCCTCTGCCACACCGGCACCCGCGACCTGGCCGCCGAGGTGCGCCGGGCCGACGTCGTGGTGGCCGCGGCCGGGGTGCGCGGGCTGGTCACCGCCGACATGGTCCGCCCCGGCGCCACCGTGCTCGACGTCGGCGTCAGCCGCACCGACGAGGGCCTGCGCGGCGACGTGGCGCCCGAGGTCGCCGAGGTCGCGGGCCTGCTGGCGCCGATGCCCGGCGGGGTCGGCCCGATGACCAGGGCCATGCTGCTCAGCAACGTGGTCGAGGCCGCCGAGCGGGCCGCCGCGGGGCTGTGAAGACGATGGGACTGTGACGGTGGCCGGCCTGCGCTCCCGGCTCCCGGTGCACGCACCGCTGGCGCTGGTGTTCGCCGTGGTGGCCGTCGGGCTGGTCCGCACCCTCACCCAGCACTGGCGGGAGGGCGCGGCGCTGCTCGGCGGCGCGCTGCTGCTGGCCGCGCTGCTGCGGGTGCTGCTCCCGCCCGACCGGGTGGGCCTGCTCGCGATCCGCAGCCGGCCGGTCGACGTGCTGTGCTACTGCGCGTTCGGCGGGGCGATGCTCACGCTCGCGCTGACGATCGTCCGCGCGTCGTCCGATCTCGGGCCACTGCTGCTGCCCCCGTAGGAGCAGTATCGGCCGCATGACCGACCGATCCGCGGCCATCGTCGACACCCTGGTGGCGGCGTTCGCCGACCTGATGGCCGCCGACCCCGCCGCGTTCCGCACCAAGTTCCGCAAGATGGCGGCCGACCCGTTCGCGTTCTACCGCGGCAGCGCCTGCCTGTTCTACGCCGACGTCGCGCAGCGCGACGACCCGTGGGTCGACGAGCGGACCAGCCGGGTCTGGATCCAGGGCGACCTGCACGCCGAGAACTTCGGCACCTACATGGACGGCGACGGCGCGCTGATCTTCGACGTCAACGACTTCGACGAGGCCTACGTCGGGCACTTCACCTGGGACGTCACCCGGTTCGCGGCCAGCCTGGCGCTGCTCGGCTGGAGCAAGGCGATCTCCGACGACGACATCGGCGCGCTGGTGCGCCGCTACGTGCGCGCCTACGTCGAGCAGGTGCACCGGTTCGTCGAGCGCGACGACGACCGCAGCTTCTCGCTGCGGGTGGGCACCACCGACGGGGTGCTGCACCAGGTGCTGCAGATGGCCCGGCTGAGCTCCCGGGTGGGGTTGCTGGACCGGATCACCGCGACCGAGGGGTTCGAGCGGCGGCTGCGCGAGGTCCCCGGGCTGCGCCGGCTGGAGGACGGCGAGCGGACCGCGGTGCTGGAGGCGTTCGAGCGCTACCTGGGGACGATCCCGGAGGGCAAGCGCTACCGCGGCGTCACCTACCGGGTCAAGGACGTCGCCGGCCGGTCCGGGTTCGGCATCGGCAGCGCCGGGCTGCCCGCGTACACCGTGCTGATCGAGGGGTTCAACGAGGCGCTGGACAACGACGTGGTGCTGTCGATGAAGCAGGGCAACGTGGCGGCGCCGTCCCGGGTGGTCACCGACCCGGCCATCGCCGGCTCGTTCCACCACCACGGCCACCGCACCGCGATCTCCCAGCGCGCCCTGCAGGCCCACGCCGACCCGCTGCTGGGCTGGACCGACCTGGACGGCGTCGGGTTCGTGGTCAGCGAGGTGTCCCCGTACCAGGCCGACCTGGACTGGTCGGAGCTCACCGAGCCGTCCGAGATCGGCCCGGTGGTCGACTACCTGGGCCGGGCCACCGCGAAGGTGCACAGCGTGGCCGATTCCGAGGCCGACCACTCGATCGTCCCGTTCCAGAGCGAGGACGCCATCGCCCGCAGCATCGGCGACCGCGACGAGGCGTTCGCCGACTGGGTGGTGGAGTTCGCGCACACCTACGCCGCCCGGGTCCGCGCCGACCACGCCCTGTTCGTGGACGCCTTCCGCAGCGGCGCCATCCCCAACGTCTCCGCCTCCGGACCCGCCTGACCGGCCCGACTCGTCAACCTCCGGACAGCTGCCGGGACTCGCGGCCCACCCGGGGTGGCGGCCGTCCTCGCAGAACCTCCGTGCTCCGCGCAGGTGTTGTGGGCTGTGCCCGGGGGATCAGGGGGCCGGGAGGGGGTCGTCCCGGACCGCGGGGCTCGGGCGGGCGGCGTAGACGGTGCGGATGACGTCGTCGATGGACGGTTCGACGACTGTCACGTCGCGCAGGTCGGTGACGGCGGCGACGGCGGCCACCAGGGCGGCGGCGGTGGTGTCGGTGGGGGAGAAGGTCAGCCGCTGGCGCAGCCCGCCGGCCTCCACCGCGACCTCCCGCACCCCGGGCAGCCCGGTCAGCGCGGCGGCAGGGGTGGCCAGCTCCACGACCAGCTCCCTGGCCCCGCCGAAGGTGGCGCGCAGGGCGGTCAGCGAGTCGTCGGCGACCACGGTGCCGTGGTCGATCACCACCACCCGCCGGCACAGCCGCTCGACGTCGGGCAGGTCGTGCGTGGTGAGCAGCACGGTCATCCCGTCGGTGGCGTTGGCGTCCTGCAGGAAGGCCCGCAGCCGCTCCTTGCTGACCAGGTCCAGCCCGACGGTCGGCTCGTCGAGCACCAGCAGGCCGGGGGCGTGCAGCAGGGCCGCGGTGACCTCGCCGCGCATCCGCTGCCCGAGCGAGAGCTGGCGCACCGGCACGTCCAGGAACTCGCCCAGGCCGAGCACGTCGACGCAGCGGTCCAGCCGGGCCCGGTGGGTGGCGGCGTCCACCCGGTGGATGGCGCGGAGCAGGGTGAAGCTCTCCTGCAGCGGCAGGTCCCACCACAGCTGGCTGCGCTGCCCGAACACCACGCCGAGGCGCCGCGCGAGCTCCTTGCGCCGGCGCACCGGGTCCAGCCCGCAGACCCGCAGGTCGCCGGCCGTGGGCACCAGGATCCCGGTCAGCATCTTGATCGTCGTGGACTTGCCGGCGCCGTTCGGGCCGAGGAACCCGACCGCCTCGCCCGGCTCGATCGCCAGGTCGATCGCGTCCACGGCGACGACCGCGCGCCGCCGGCCGAACCGCCCGACCCGGAACTCCCGGCTCAGCCCCCGTGCGTCGACGATCATGATCCGGCTCCCTGGTAGTGGCGGACGGCGGTGCGCCAGACGAGTGCGGCCACCCCGACCGAGGCCGCGGCGACCAGCGGGGCGGCGTAGCGCAGCCAGTGCGGCAGCCCGAGCGGGTCGGGGCGGTCGAGCAGCGCGAGCACGGGGAAGTAGGCGACGAACGCGGCCGGGACGGCGAAGCACAGCAGCCGGCGCAGCCACGGCCCGAACACCGTGATCGGGTAGGCGGTGGTCAGCGAGGACCCGTAGGTGAACGCGTTGGCCAGCTCCCGGCCCTCGATCACCCAGAACGACACCGAGCAGGTCGCCACCCAGATGGCACTGATGATCACCGTGCCGACCAGCGGGGTGAGCACCAGCAGCGCGACGTTGCGCGGGGTCGGGGCGATGTCGGCGCCGGCGAGGACGACGCCGAGCACGATCAGCCCGACCAGCGTGCGGCCGAGCCGGCGCAGCTGCAGGTCGCTGGTGGTGAGCTGGGCCAGCGTGCCGAGCGGGCGGGTGAGCAGCACGTCCAGCTCGCCGGTGCGGATCCAGCGGGGCAGCTGGTCGAGCTGCCCGACGGCCAGGTCGGCCAGCCCGAACGCGATCCCGGACAGCGCGTAGATCAGCAGGACCTCGTCGCGGGCGAACCCGCCGAGCGTCCCGACCTGGTCGAACACCACCAGGATCACCACCAGCTCGACGGCCTGGGCGATCGCCTGCGAGGCCAGGTCCAGCCCGAACGACACCGGGTAGACCAGCTGGCTGCGCACCCGGGAGGCCAGGATCCGCCGGTAGACCCGCTCAGCCACCCTGCACCACCAGCTTGCGGGTGGCCCGGCCGAGCACCAGGTGGCCGAGCCCGAGCAGCGCCGCCGCCCAGGCGAGCTGGTGGGCGAGCAGGGCCGGCAGCGGGCCGCGCTCGGTGAACACGTCGATCGGAGTCTGGAACAGCGCCGGGAACGGGGTGGCGTAGAGCAGGCCGCGCACCGCGTCCGGGAAGAAGGCGAGCGGGACGGTCAGCCCGGCGAGCACCCCGCCGACGCTGTTGTAGACCCCCCGCACGCCACGGGCGTCGAGCAGCCAGAACGCGGTGAGGTCGAGCAGGAACCGCAACTGGGCGCTGATCAGCACGGCGAGCAGCACCGATCCGGCGAACAGCGGCACCGTCGCCAGGTGCTCGGGCCTGCGGAACGGCAGCACCAGCGCGCCGTACACCACCGGTGGGGCGAGCCGGAACAGCACCGCGTGCCCGGCCCGGCCG
>JASLAP010000162.1 GCA_030147065.1 Pseudonocardia sp.
GGCGGCGTCGGTGCGGGCGAGCACCCGCCCGGCCAGCCCGAGGATCCGCAGCCCGCCCTGGTAGGTGCCCTGCTCGGTGACCCGGGCGTAGCCCAGCCGGGCGAAGTCCTGCAGGATCCGGTGCACCGTGGACTTGTGCAGGCCGGTGGCCTGGGCGATGTCGGCGATGCGCTCGTGGTCGCCGAGGGCGTCGAGCACCGCGAGGGTCTTCTCCACGGCGTTGCTGCCGGACGGGCGGGGCACCCGACCAGCCTAGGTCGTGCCGCGCCGGACGGTCGGCGGGTCGGCCGCGGCCAGCGCCGCCGCGACGCCGTCGCGGTCGATCCGGTGGTAGGCCTCGGTGATCAGCGCGACCAGCCCGGCGTCGTCGGCGAGCGCGGCCGGGACCAGGTCGGCCAGGCCGAGCACCGCGGTCACCGGGTCCTCGGCGGCGGCCGCCCGGGCCAGCCGCTCGGCGTGCACGTCCTTGAGCCCGCCGGTGCGCAGGGCGTGCACCCAGGCCGCGACGACCAGCGCGCAGCCGACCGGCTCGCGGCCCGCGGCGCGGTGCTCGACCGCCGGGTCGAGCAGCCGCGGGCCGATCTTCAGCGAGGTGTCGGTGGCGATCTGGGCCAGCGGGTGGGCCACGCCCTCGGCGAAGCGGGTCAGCGAGGTGCGCGCCACGGCGGCCGGGTCCAGCCCCTCGGCGGGCGCGACGGTGGGGACGAGCTCGTCGGCGAGCAACCGGGCCACCGCGGCGGCCAGCTCGTCGTGGGCCATGGCCTCGGGCGTGGTGGCCGCGCCGAGCGGGGCGCCGAGCAGGGCCAGGGCCGTGTGCGGGGCGTTGACCAGCCGCAGCTTCGCCCGCGTCCACGGCGTCACGTCGGGGACGAGCAGCGCACCGGCCCGCTCCCAGGCCGGCCGCGGCCCGGCGAACCCGTCGGCGATCACCCACTGCCGGTGGACCTCGGTGCCGACGGCCGCCGCGTCGTCCACGCCGAGCAGCTCGGCGACCAGCTCGCGATCGGCCGCCGAGGGGACCGGCACGATCCGGTCGACCACGGTGGAGGGGAACCGGACGTGCCCGGCCACCCAGTCGGCCAGCGGGCCGCGTCCGGAGCGGGTGCAGTACTCGGCCACCAGCCCGGCCAGCAGGCCGCCGCCGTCGGTGACGTTGTCGCAGACCAGCACGGACAGCGGTGGCCCGCCGCGGGACGAGCGGGCGGCCAGCCCGTCGACGAGCCGCCCGACCAGGGTGCGGGCCGGGGCGTCCGGGCGTTCCAGGTCGGCGGCCACCTCCGGGTCGTCGGCGCGCAGCCGCCGGGTGGTCGGGTCGTGCCGGTACCCGGCCTCGGTGGCGGTGATCGTCACGACGGTGACGCCGGGATCGGCGAGCCGGTCGCGCAGCGCGGCCGGCTCGTCCGCGGCGACCAGGGCGTCGTGCACCGCGCCGACCACCCGGGCCCGCACCTCGCCGCCGCCGCGCTCGACCAGCGCGTACAGCCCGTCCTGGGCGCGCAGCGCGTCCGCGGTGGCCCGCGACGAGTTCGCGACCGCGGTGATCCCCCAGCCGTCCCCGGCGTCCTCGGTGAACGGCGCCAGGTGACCGCGGAAGAACGCGCCCGCGCCCAGGTGCACCACCCCCGCCCGGTCCGGCCGGCGCGGCGGCGCGGTGCCCGGCGGCAGGTCGGCCAGCCGCGCCGCGGTGAGCCGGGGTGGGGTCACCGGTTCGGCGCCAGTCGGGCCGGACCTGCCTCGGTGATGTCCATGTCCTTCATCTCGGGCGCGGCCAGGAACGCGATCAGCGACAGCGCGCACAGCGCGATCATGTACACGGCGATCCACCAGGGCGCGCCGTCCGGGGTCAGCAGCGACGCCGCGATCAGCGGGGTGAACCCGGCCAGCGCCGCGCCGACCTCGCGGGAGGTGGCGAACCCGCTGTAGCGCACCCGGGCGCCGAACAGCTCGGAGTAGAACGCCGGCTGCACCGCGATCATCGGCGCCACCCCGAACGCGGTGGCCACGATCAGCGCGAGCACCACCAGCACCGGCTGCTCGGTGCGCAGCAGCAGGAAGAACGGGACGATGAACAGGGCCAGGAACACCACCGAGAACACGTTGAGCGGTTTGCGGCCGATCCGGTCCGACAGCGCGCCGTAGACCGGTTGCAGCACGATCACCACCAGGCCGAACAGGATCACCCCGGTGAGCACGGTGGACCGCGGGATGCCGAGCGTGCCGGTGGCGTAGGAGACGGTGAAGGTGGCGAACAGGTACACCGCGGCGGTGTCGGCGATGTGCGCGCCGATCCCGATCAGCATGTTGCGCGGGTAGCTGCGCAGGGTCTCCAGCACCGGCAGCTTGACCACCGTCTGCTGCCGCGACATCTCCCGGAACACCGGGGACTCCTCGACCCGCAGCCGCACGTACAGCGCCACCCCGATCATCGCGAAGCTGACCAGGAACGGCACCCGCCAGCCCCAGCTCAGCAACTGCTCCTCGGGCAGCATTCCGACCAGCAGGAACGCCACCGTGCCCAGCACCAGGCCGATCTGCACGCCGGTCTGGGCGAAGGAGGTGTAGAAGCCCCGGCGCGCCGGCGGGGCGTGCTCGGCGAGCAGCGTGGACGCCCCGCCGAACTCCGCGCCGGCGCCCAGGCCCTGCAGGACCCGCAGGAACACCAGCAGCACCGGCGCCCAGGCGCCGATCGTCTCGTAGGTGGGCAGCAGCCCGATCACGCCGGTGGACACGCCCATCACCAGGGTCGTGATGATCAGCGTCTCGCGCCGGCCGATCCGGTCGCCGATGTGGCCGAACAGGATCCCGCCCAGCGGCCGGAAGACGAACCCGACGCCGAAGGTCGCGAACGCGGTGATGGTGCCCACCGCGGGATCGGACTCCGGGAAGAAGAGCACGTTGAACACCAGCGCGGCGGCGGTGCCGTAGATGAAGAAGTCGTACCACTCCAGTGCGGTACCGACCAGCGCGCCGGTGACCACCCGGCGCAGCTCGCGGGGCGGGGTACCCGACCGGCCGGAGTCGCCGGTGGTGCCCGTCGCGTCGGTGGAACGGGGCGTCGCCATGGCCTCTCCCTGCATCGTCCTGTCACATGGAACGGCGTTTCATTTCGATCCGGCGACCCTACGACGATCCGCGGAGGAGAGAAAGTCGGAGCCGCCCGGCGCCGGGCGCGGCGCCGGGAAATGTCGGTGCGGCCCGGTAGGCACGGGTGCATGAGCATCGCTGTCACCGCTGCGACCGGACACGTCGGCTCCCGGGTGGTGCGCCTGCTGGTGCAGGCCGGCGTCCGGCCGACCCTGCTGCTGCGCGACCCGGCCCGCCTCGACCCCGGCCTGCGCGACCTGGTCGAGGTCCGGCCGGGCGACCTCACCGACCCCGACCACGTCCGGGCGGCCACCGCCGACGCGGACGCCCTGTTCTGGCTCGACACCACCGACCACGCCGCGGACGACCCGGTCGCCGCCTCGGCCGCGCAGGGCCGCGTCGTGGCCGGGGCGGTCCGGGCCAACGGCATCGACCGCACCGTGTTCCTGAGCAGCATCGGCGCCGAGCGCCGCCACGGCGTCGGGCACATCGACGGCCTGGCCCGGATCGAGGAGGAGCTCGACGCGACCGGCGCGTCCGTGCTGCACCTGCGCTGCGGCTACTTCTTCACCAACCTGCTGATGAGCCTCGACGCCCTGCGCGCCGGCGCCCTGCCCACCACCCGCCCGCCGGACGCGCCGATGGCCTGGGTCGATCCGCGCGACATCGGCGAGGTGGTCGCCGCCCGGCTGCTGTCCACCGCGTGGAGCGGGCGCCAGGTGCAGGCCGTGCACGGCCCGGAGGACCTGCCCGAGGCCCGGGTCGCCGAGATCCTCACCGAGGCCACCGGCCGGAAGATCGCCCTGCAGCCGGTGACCGACGACGAGGTGCGCGCCGGGCTGCGGGCCGCCGGGCTGTCCGAGCGGGCCGTGGACGGGATCGTCGGGATGACTGCCGGCACCCGCGACGGCTTCGTCCCCGAGCAGCCGCGCACCGCGGTCACCACCACGCCGACCACCCTGGGCGAGTGGGCGTACGCGCACCTGCGCCCGCTGCTGGCCTGAGGTTCAGCAGCCCCGGACGCGCGTCGGCGCCGCGACCCGGGCGGGTCGCGGCGCCGACGGCGGGACGGGTCAGCCGGTCTGGACGGCGGCGGCACCCTCCGGCGGCGTCCCGACGGACTGGTCGTCGGAGACGTCCTCGGCCACCGGGGCCCCCTTGCCCGGCGCCGGCTGCTCGGTCACCGGGTTGCGCACGAACAGCGCCCCCACGATGGCCAGCAGCGACACCGCGGCGGAGACCAGGAAGGCCGCGTGCACGCCGCCCGCGGTCTGCTCGGCCACCGGGGCACCCGCGGCGGCCAGCTCCGCGGCCCGCACGCTGAGCACGCTGACCAGCGCGGCCACCCCGGCCGCGCCGGCCAGCTGCTGGGTGGTGCCGAAGATCGCGCTGCCGTAGGAGTAGAACCGCGGCTCGACCGCGCCCAGCCCCGCGGTGAACAGCGGGGTGAACACCAGCGCCAGGCCGGCGCTGAGCAGCAGGTGGAACCCGATCACCAGGGCGACCGGGCTGTCCACGTCGAACAGCGTGGCCAGCCACAGCGCCGCGCTGGTGGCCACCGTGCCGGGCAGCAGCAGGGCGCGCGGGCCGACCCGGTCGTAGAGCCGGCCGACCACCGGGCCGAGCAGACCCATCAGCAGCCCGCCGGGCAGCAGCAGCAGACCGGTGGCCAGCGGGTCGAGTCCGAGCACGGTCTGCAGGTAGATCGGCAGCAGCACGATGGTGCCGATCAGGGTGGCCATCATCAGCATCATCAGCAGCGACGCCGTGGTGAACGTGCGGGACCGGAAGGTGCGCAGGTCGAGCAGGGCGCGGTCGGTGCGCTGCAGGCGCAGCTGCCGGATCACGAACAGGGCCAGCGCGACCGCGCCGATCCCGAACGCCAGCCCGATCACCACCGGGGACGAGCCGCCCGAGGAGTGGCCGACCGAGCTGAGCCCGTAGACCAGGCCACCGAACCCGAGCGCCGACAGCACCACCGACACCACGTCGATCGGGGCATCGGTGGACTCCCCGACGTCCACGATCCGGCGCAGCCCGATCACCGTCGCGACCAGGGCGATCGGCAGCACCAACCAGAACATCGCCCGCCAACCCAGGAAGCTGAGCACGAGGCCGGACACCGTGGGGCCGATGGCCGGGGCCACCGAGATCACGATCGAGATGTTGCCCATGATCGCGCCGCGCCGGGTGGGCGGCACCAGGGTCATCACCGTGGTCATCAGCAGCGGCACCATGATCGCGGTGCCGCCGGCCTGGATGATCCGGGCGACCAGCAGCACGGCGAAGCCCGGGGCCAGCGCGGCGACCAGGGTGCCCGTGCTGAACAGCGCCATCGCGATGCCGTAGAGCAGCCGGGTGGGCACCCGCTGGATGAGGAACCCGGTGATCGGGATCACCACGGACATGGTCAGCAGGAACCCGGCGGTGAGCCACTGGCCCACGCTCGCCTCGACCTGCAGGTCGACCAGCAGCACCGGCAGCGCCACCGTCATGATCGTCTCGTTGAGGATGACGACGAACGTCGAGACCAGCAGCACACCGATCACGGTGCGGTCCCGGGAGCTCAATGTCGTTGCCTGGGCCGCCGGTGCGGACGTCGGCCCGCCGGGCCCGCCCGTCGTCGTGGTTGTCACGGTCTGTCCTTACTGGTCGGTGTCGGGAGCACGCTACGAGGAGGGACCGACAGAGCGCCTCCGGTTAATCGGCCGCTCGCGCCGCACCGCGCGTGACGCCGCCCACTCCACTGCCGGCCGGTCCGCGGTCGATCCGATCCCGGCCGGTCCGAGCAACGCGGCGCGGGGCGCCGGCATTTCCGCGACCCCCGGTCGGCTTGACACCCCTCCGGCAACAGCTGAACATCTCTTCAGATGTGCAGCAGTTCCGCGTCGCCGTTCGAGGGAGTCCCCGCATGACCCAGGCCACCGCCGGTTCACCGCCGATCCAGGCCGCCGTCCCCGCCCCGATCCCGCTGCGCGAGGTCGCCCCGTGGGCGCTGTTCGCCGGGGTGCTGCTGCTCGCGGCGCTCTACCTCGTCGGGATGGACCAGGGAGCCACCTCGGTGTTCTCCGGGCAGCTCCTGCACGAGTTCGTGCACGACGGCCGCCACCTGCTCGGCTTCCCGTGCCACTGAGCGGGCCACTGAGCGGACCGGTGAACGGGCCGGCGATGGTGCGGTCGTTGCTGGTGCGCGGCATGCTGGCGGGCCTGCTCGCCGCCCTGGCCGCCGCCCTGTTCGCGTGGGTGTTCGGCGAGCCCGCGCTCGACGGCGGGATCGCCTACGAGCAGGCGCAGGCCGCCGCGGCCGGGGAGACCGGCGGCGAGGCGCTGGTCGGGCGCGGCGTGCAGAGCACGGTCGGGCTGGTCACCGGCTACGCGATCTACGGCGTCGCGGTGGGCGGGTTGCTGGCGCTGGTGCACGCGGCCGCGCTGGGCCGGCTGGGCGCCCTGTCCACCCGGGCGACCGCGGTGGTGCTGGCGCTGGTCGGGTTCGTCGCCGTCGTGCTGGTGCCGTTCCTGAAGTACCCGCCCAACCCGCCGGCGTCCAGCGTGGACGACACCATCGGCCAGCGCTCCGGGCTGTTCGTGGTCCTGGTGCTGGTCTCGGTCGCACTGGCCGCCGGGGCGCTGCTGCTGGCCGGGCGGCTGACCGCGGCGCTGGGCCGGTGGAACGCGGTGCTGGCCGCGGCCGGTGGCTACGTGGTGGTGGTCGGGCTGGTCGCGTTCCTGCTGCCGCCGATCAGCGAGACCCCGGCCGACTTCCCGGCCACGGTGCTCTACGAGTTCCGGATCGCCGCGCTGGGTGGGCACCTGGTGCTGTGGACGGCGCTGGGCCTGGTGTTCGCGGCGCTGGCCGACCGGGTCACCCGGACCGCCGCGCCGGCGCGGCACCCGGTCGGCTGACCCGGCTGCCGGACGTCCGGGCCGCCGCCGCCCGGCTGTCGGGGGTGGCGGCGGTGGCCGTCGCACTGCTCGCGGTGCCCGCGGCGGGCACCGCGGCGGCGCACGGCGAGACCTCCGGGCCGCCGGCCACCACCATCCCGGTCGTGCTCGCCGTCGAGCCGGCCGTGCCCGGGCTCGCCGTCACCGTGATCGAAGGCGGGGCCCGGCTGCGCCTGGACAACGGCACCGGACAGACCGTGCGGGTGCAGCCGCCACCGCAGGCTCCCGAGGGCGGCGGACCGGTGGTCCCGCCCGGCACCTCCGCGGCGTGGGCCGACGACCGGCCGGCCACCGCGGCGGGCGGCTGGACGATCCCGCTGGTCGTGGACGGGCAGCGGGTCGTCGTCCGGGGCGACCTGGCCCGGCCCGACCCGCCCGCCCCGGCACCCTGGTGGGCGCTGACGATCGCCGCCGCGCTGGGCACCTTCTGGCTGGGCGGCACGGCGGTGCAGGCCGGGCCCACCCGCCGGCGCCGGGCCGCGGAGCTCGGCGTCGCCGGGGTGAGCGTGGTCGTGGTGGGCGCCCACCTGCTGCACGTGATCGGCGCAGCGCTGGTGGCGGCGGCCCCGGCGACGGCCGCGACGGTGCTCGCCGCGGCCGGCCTGGGCGTGGCGGCCTGGCTGCTCGGCCTCGCCGGAGCCGGCCTGGTCGCGGCCCGGCAGCCGCTGGGCCTGCCGACCTGTGCCGCGGCCGGTGGCCTGGTCGCGCTGCTCACCGGGTTCGACAGCGCCGGCTACGCCCGGGCGGTGCTGGTCTCGGGCTGGCCGTTCGACCTCGACCGGGCGCTGACGGTGCTCGCCTTCGGCGGCGGGGTCGGCCTGGTCCTCACCGGGTGGGCCGCGCTGTCGCACGCCGCAGTCCCGACCGAGGAGCCGGTGGCGGCCCGGTAGGCGCCGGACCGGCGTCAGGTCCGGCCGAACTCCTCCGGGTCGACCTCGTCCAGGAACGTCCGGAACTCGTCGACCTCGGCCGCCGCCACGGGGTCGGTCCCCGGGCCGACGTCGGCAATGGTCACCCGCTCGACCGGCAGCGCGGAGCTGGCCAGCAGGGCCTCCTCGACCAGCACGGGCACACCCTGCTGCAACGCGAGCATCACCGCGTCGCCCGGCCGGGCCGGGACCGCGGTGTCCGCGTCGAAGATCAGCTCGGCGCGGAACCGGTCGGCCGGGCCGTCGATGCGGACCTGGTCCAGGCGCCGGTCCAGGGCCGTGATCAGCGAGCCGAGCAGCCGCAGCGTGGTCGGCCGCGGGGCGACCCGGTCGAGCCACTCGGCCTCCAGCTCGCCCACCTCGGCGGCGGTGAGCTCGATGGGCAGGATGCGGCCGTCCCGCTCGGTCTCCTGCAGCAGCATCATCGTGGTCGGGCAGTCCCCGGCCGCCTCGATGCCGACCGCGATCAGCCGCAGTTCGCGCAGCATCGCATCCCCCGGACCCGGGCCGACGCGCCGGCGGTCGCCATGTGGTCCTCCCTCGTCGTGTCCCCGCTGCCGCGGACGGGCAGCCCGGGCGTCGGGCGGGGTTCCCCCGTCGGGCCGGCTCAACCCGACGGATCCGGACTTCCTCCGCCCGCAGCGGTGAGCGGGTCCGGCCGCGCGGTGACCGAGATGCGGGCGAGGGGCGAGGGGTGCGCCCCGGCCGGCGGACAGCCCAGCCGGGCGCGGCACCCGACCAGGTCGAGCACCCGCGCCACGACCGGGGAGACCGGGTCGACCCGCAGCACCGCGCCCCGGGACCGGGCCCGCTCGACCGGTCCGGCCAGTGCCCTGATCCCGGCCGCCCCGAAGAAGTCCACCGCCGCCAGGTCCGCGACGACCTCGCCGCCCGGCCCGGCGGTCTCGACGACCCTGGTCAGCACCTCGGCCAGCCGCGGTCCGGTGGCCAGGTCGACCTCGCCGGACACCACGACGACGTACCGGTCGGTGCCGCCGCCGGTCACCGACACCCGGAGCGGGGCCACCCGGGCGACCCCTGCGGTGACCTCGTCCACAGTGACCCCCGCACGTGACCGGTGCGCTGGGGCTCAGCCCGACCGGCTCGCGGACCCTACTGCGTCCAGAGGCACAGCGCATCGTCGTCACCCGCTCACCGGGTGGTGAACGCCCGTTCCGCCGCGTATCGACCGACGTGGTGGGTACTCGAAGGGCGTCCGCGTTCGAAAGGACGGTTCTCAGCACGGATCCGACGACGAGGGAGGTTCGATGACAACCGAAACCGGCCAGGTCACCGGCACCAAGGACAAGGACTACAACCTCATCTGGTTCACCGAGCAGTGCCTGAACAACGCGCTGCGGATGGAGACCTACGCCCAGGACGCCGAGCGCGACGGCGACTCGGAGATGGCGGAGTTCTTCCGCCGGGCGCAGGGCGAGAGCCGCAAGGGCGCCGAGCAGGGCAAGAAGCTGCTGGCGCAGCGCCTGGCCCGCTGACCGACCAGGCCCGACGACGGCGCGTCCCCGGCGAGGGGGCGCGCCGTTCGCGCGCGCAGACCCGGATCCCTGAGACCACCCCTGGGGAAAGTCGGGGTCGTCTCCGACCTTCTACCGATGCGCCAGCACCACCCGCCCCGGCACGCTCGGACAGGTGCAGGCCTTCCTGGAGCAGATCACCCACCTCGCCCTGGCCTCGCCATGGCTGCTCGCCGTGCTGCTCGGGATGGCCGTGGTCGACGCGCTGCTGCCGGTGGTGCCCAGCGAGGCACTGATCATCGCGGCCGGGGTGGCGTCGGCGACCGGGCAGCAGAACCTGGTCGTGGTGATCGGGGTCGCCGCGCTGGGGTCGTTCATCGGCGAGGCCGCCGGGTACCTGATCGGCCGCTGGTTCGGGCCCGGGGTGCGCGGCCGGTTCGCCGCCGGCGGCGCCCGCGCGGCCGGCTACGACCGGGTGGCCCGGCTGCTCGCGGCCCGCGGCGGCACGGTCCTGCTCACCGCCCGCTTCCTGCCCGGCGGCCGCACCGTCGCGACGGTGACCGCCGGCGCGATGCAGTACCCCACCGGCCGGTTCCTGGCCTTCACCGCCCTGGGCACGCCGCTGTCGGCGGCCTGGTCGGCGCTGCTGGGCTACTTCGGGGGCGCCACGTTCGCGCAGAACCCGCTGCTCGGGCTGGCCTTCGGGCTGAGCCTGGGCACCGCGGCCGGGCTGCTGGCCGGGGTGGTGCAGCGGGTGCGGGCCCGCGCGGCCGACCAGGCCCGCCCCACCGCGGTGCCGGTCCCGGTGACCGGGTCGGCCGAGGCCGACCCGGTCCGGGTGCTCACGGGCGCAGCAGCGTCTTGATCATGCCGTCCTGCTTCTGCTGGAAGGTCGCGTAGGCCGCCGGCGCCTCCTCCAGCGAGACCCGGTGGGTGGCGAAATCGTCGACGCCCAGCGGGTCGGCGTCGGTGAGCAGCGGCAGGATCTCCGGCACCCAGCGCCACACGTTGGCCTGGCCCATCCGCAGCTGGATCTGCTTGTCGAACAGGGTCAGCATCGGCATCGGGTCGGCCATCCCGCCGTAGACCCCGGACAGCGAGACCGTCCCGCCGCGCCGGACGACCTCGATCGCGGCGTGCAGCGCGCCGAGCCGGTCCACCCCGGCCGCCTTCATGAACGGCCCGGCGATCGCGTCGGGCAGCCAGCCGACCGCCTGGTGGGCCGCCTTGCCCGCGGGCGAGCCGTGCGCCTCCATGCCGACCGCGTCGATGACCGCGTCGGCGCCCCGGCCGCCGGTCAGGTCGCGCACCGCGTCGGCCAGGTACTTGCGGTTCTGCCGCAGGTCGATGACCTCCACGCCGTCCTTGCGGGCGCGCTCGAGGCGCTCGGGCACCAGGTCGACGCCGATCACCCGCTCCACCCCGTGGTGGCGGGCGATCCGGGTGGCCATCGAGCCGATCGGGCCCAGTCCGAGCACCGCCACGCTGCCGCCCTGCGGCACGTCGGCGTAGGCGACGGCCTGCCAGGCCGTGGGCAGCACGTCGGACAGGTAGACGAACCGGTCGTCCGGCGGGCCGTCCGGCACCTTGATCGGCAGCGTGTTCCCGAACGGCACCCGCAGGTACTCGGCCTGCCCGCCGGGCACCTGGCCGTAGAGCTTGGTGTAGCCGAACAGGGCCGCGCCACTGCCCTGGGAACGGACCTGGGTGGTCTCGCACTGGGACTGCAGCCCCTGCCCGCACATGAAGCAGGTGCCGCAGGAGACGTTGAACGGGATCACCACCCGGTCGCCCACGGCCACCTCGGTGACCTGCGGACCGACCTCGGCGACCACGCCCATCGGCTCGTGGCCGAGGATGTCGCCCTCGTCCAGGAAGGGACCGAGCACCTCGTAGAGGTGCAGGTCGGAACCGCAGATGCCGGACGAGGTGATCCTCACGATCACGTCGGTCGGGTCCTGGATCCGCGGGTCGGGCACGGTGTCCACGCGGACGTCCCGCTTCCCGTGCCAGGTCACTGCGCGCATGTCGGGGTCCTCCGGAACTCTGGTCGTGCGGTCACCGTCGGCTACCCGGGGTGGGCGCGCTCAACCCCGTCCGACGGCGGGTGTCGGCGCGGCGACGCGGGGTAGCCCCCCGGCATGACCGACACCGCACCCGACACCCACCTCACCGACACCGCACCGCTGGCCCTGGTCACCGGGGCGTCCAGCGGGATCGGCCGGGAGCTGGCCCGCGTGTTCGCCCGCGAGGGTTTCGACCTGGTCGTCACCGCCGAGGACGCCGCCGTCGAGGACGTCGCCGCCGAGCTGCGCGCGCACGGCGGGATCGTGCACGCCGTCCGCGCCGACCTGCGCACCCCGTCCGGGGTCGACTCGGTGTACTCGGCCGCCACCGCGATCGGCCCGCTGGACGCCGCCGCACTCAACGCCGGCGTCGGGCAGGGCGGCCGGTTCCTCGACATCGACGTCGAGGACGAGCAGTCGATCATCGATCTGAACGTGTCGTCGACGGTCCGGCTGGCCAAGCTCGTGCTGCGGGACATGGACGCCCGGGGCGCGGGCCGGGTCCTGATCACCTCGTCGATCGCGTCCACCATGCCGGGCACCTACCAGGCGGTCTACAACGCGTCCAAGTCGTTCCTGCAGTCGTTCTCCGAGGCGGTGCAGGCCGAGCTGCGCGACGACAAGAGCGAGGTCACCGTCACCGCGCTGATGCCCGGCCCGACCGAGACCGACTTCTTCCACCGCGCCGACATGGACGACACCACCGTCGGCAGCTCGTCGAAGGACGACCCCGCCCAGGTCGCCGAGCAGGGTTTCCGGGCCATGATCAAGGGCCAGGACAAGCAGGAGGCCGGCTCGGTCAGCAGCAAGGCCCAGGGCAAGCTCTCCGGGCTGCTCCCGGACCGGCTCAAGGCGGCGATGCACCGCCGGATGGCCGCCCCCGGCAGCGCCGGCTGACCGACGACGTCCCGCGCCGCCGCACCCCCGGTGCGGCGGGCGTCCCGGTTCAACCTGAAGGATTCCCGACGATGCCGGCTCCACATGGACAGTCGGCGACGGCGCTGGACATTCTGGTCGGCGCCGACGGCACGCCGTGCACCGCCGCCCCGACCGTCATCGACCTGCCCGCCCAGTTCGGTGCCGTCGTGGAAGGAGCACGCCGACATGGCCAGTGGCATGGACCGGTTAGCGCACCGACTGGGTATGCGCACCAACCCGCACATCTTCTTCTGGTCGGCCGGGCTGATGGTCGTCTTCCTGGCCCTGCTGCTGGTGTTCCCCGAGCCGATCGGCACCGCGTTCGGCGCCGGCCGGGAGTGGATCGTGACCCACCTGGGGTGGTTCTTCATCCTCGGCGTCACCAGTTGGTTGATCTTCCTGATCTGGCTGGCGGTGAGCCGGCACGGCACGCTGCGGCTCGGCGCGGACGACGACCGGCCCGCCTACTCCAACCTGTCCTGGTTCGCGATGCTGTTCGCCGGCGGCATCGGTACCGTGCTGATGTTCTGGGGGGTGGCCGAGCCGATCTCGCACTTCGCGAACCCGCCGTTCGCCGACGTCGCGCCCTACAGCGTCGAGGCGTCCCAGGACGCGATGACGATCTCGCTGTACCACCTGAGCCTGCACACCTGGGCCATCTTCACCCTGCCCGGGCTGGCCTTCGGCTACTTCATCCACCGCTACCAGCTGCCGATGCGGGTCTCCTCGGTGTTCTACCCGTTCCTCAAGGAGCGCATCCACGGGCCGATCGGCCGCACCATCGACGTCTTCGCCGTGCTCGGCACGCTGTTCGGCCTGGCAGTGTCGCTGGGGCTGGGCACCTCGCAGATCAACGCCGGGCTCTCCGAACTGCTCGGCGTCCCGGACGCGGTCTGGCCCAAGGTCGTGATCATCACCCTGCTCACCGTGGTCGCCACCGCCTCCATCGTGGTCGGCCTGGACCGCGGCGTGCGGCGGCTGTCCAACCTGAACATCCTGATGGCCGTCGGCCTGATGGTGTTCGTGCTGATCGCCGGGGACACCGTGTTCCTGCTCCGGCAGATGATCGAGAGCATCGGCCTGTACGCCCGCGAGATCGTCCCGCTGTCGTTCTGGAACGACGCCATGGCCGGGTTCACCAAGGAGGGCGGCTGGGGCTGGCAGGGCGGCTGGACGGTCTTCTACTGGGCCTGGACGGTGACCTGGGCGCCGTTCATGGGCGTGTTCCTGGCCCGGATCTCGCGCGGGCGCACGATCCGCCAGTTCGTGGCCGGGGTGCTGGTCGCGCCGTCGGCGTTCACCCTGGTCTGGTTCGTCGTCTTCGGCTGGTCGGCCATGCGGATCGACGGCATCGGCGGCGGCGGGGGCGAGATCTCCGCCGCGGTCGCGGAGAGCGTGCCGCTGGCGATGTTCGAGTTCTTCAACAACTTCCCGGCGGCCACCCTGGTCTCCGGGATCGGCGTGGTGGTGGTCGCGCTGTTCTTCGCCACCTCGTCGGACTCGGCCTCGCTGGTGATCGACATGCTCTGCTCGGGCAGCCCGGAGGCCGGACCGGTCCGCCAGCGGGTGTTCTGGGGCCTGTCGGAGGGCACCCTCGCCGCCGCGCTCATCGTGCTGGGCGGCTCGGCCGGGCTCACCGCCCTGCAGGAGGTCATCACGGTGATCGGTTTGCCGATCTTCATCATGGTCTTCGCGATGCTGTTCGCGGTGCTCGCCGGGCTGCGCCAGGAGGCCACCCAGACCGTGGGCGCACCGGTCGCGCTCGCCCCGGTGAAGACGATCCGGGTCGCCGGCACGAACGATGACGCGCGGCGGGCCGACGCCGACGGCGACCGGCCGGCGGCGCCGTCGAGGAGCGGCGGCCCGGCCCCGACCCGGCCGGACGACGACGACGACTGAGGGTCAGCGCCCGGTCCAGACCGGGCTGCGCTTCTCCAGGAAGGCGCGCACGCCCTCGGCGGCGTCGGCCGTGCCGGCGATCCGCTCGGTCGCCCGCCGGGTCGCCGCCCAACCGGGGGCGTCGTCGCCGATCGCCTCCCGGGTGGCGGCCAGGCAGGCCCGCACCGCGGCCGGGGCGTTGCGGCAGATCCGCCCGGCCAGCTCGACCGCGCCCGCCAGCGCCTGCCCCGGCGGCACCACCCGGTTGACCAGGCCCAGCTCGTGGGCCCGGGACGCCGGGATCGGGTCGCCGGTGAGCACCAGCTCGCGGGCCACGTTGGGCGGCAGCGCGCGCGGGCCGCGGAACAGCCCGCCGCAGGTCGGCACCAGGCCGATGGCCACCTCGGGCAGACCGAACCGGGCGTCGGCCGCGGCGACCACCAGGTCGCAGGCCAGCGCGAGCTCCAGCCCACCGCCCAGGGCCGGCCCCTCCACCGCGGCGATCAGCGGGGTGGACCGGTCCCGGCGGACCAGCCCGTACTCCCCGCCCCGCTCGGTGACGTAGTCGCCGTTCGCGGTGAGGTCGCTGCCCGCGGAGAACACGCCGCCGGCCCCGGTGAGGATGCCGCACCACAGGTCGGGGTCGTCGTCGAGCCGGTTGAACGCGCCGTCCAGGCCGTCGGCGGTGGCCCGGTCGACCGCGTTGCGCCGGTGGTGCCGGTCGATCGTGACCACCAGGACGCGGCCGCGCCGCTCGGTGCGGACCGGGCCGGTGTCCGTCGAGGGTGTGCTCATCGGCCCAGTCTCCCCCGCGGTGCTGGGTAGGTTCGGGCGATGACCGATCGTTTCGACCTCACCGGCCGGGTCGCCCTGGTCACCGGTGGCAGCCGCGGCCTGGGCCGGCAGATGGTGCTCGCCTTCGCCGCGGCCGGCGCCGACGTGGTGATCGCCAGCCGCAAGCTCGACGCGTGCGAGGCCACCGCGGCCGAGGTCCGCGCGCTGGGCCGGCGCGCGCTGCCGGTGGCCGCGCACGTCGGCCGGTGGGCCGACCTGGACCGGCTGACCGAGACCGCCTACGCCGGGTTCGGCAAGGTCGACGTGCTGGTCAACAACGCCGGCATGTCGCCGCTGGCGCCCTCCTCGGCGGAGACCTCGGAGGAGCTGTTCGACAAGGTCGTCGCGGTCAACTTCCGGGGCCCCTTCCGGCTGTGCGCGACGGTCGGGGCCCGGATGGTGGAGCACGGCGGCGGCTCGATCATCAACGTGTCGTCGTCCGGGGCGCTGATGCCGCAGCCCCGGTTCGGCCCCTACGCCGGCGCCAAGGCCGCGCTCAACGCGTTGACCACGGTGTTCGCCCTGGAGTACGGGCCGACCGTGCGGGTGAACACGATCTCGGCCGGCCCGTTCCTGACCGACGTCGCCGACCACTGGCCGGCCGCCGACCGGGAGCGCGCCCGCAACGCCGCCGGCCGCCCGGGGCGCCCCGAGGAGATCGTCACCACCGCCCTGTACCTGGCCAGCCCGGCCTCCACCTTCACCACCGGCTCGCTGATCCGCGTCGACGGCGGCCTGTACTGACCTCCCGCCCGTCGTCGTCCCCGAGTACGCAGATCGCGCGCCGATTAGGGTTCCGCGCCGCGCCCGTCTGTACGTGTGAGATCGACTCACGGGAGGCTTTGGCACGATGCGAAAACTGATCTTCGGCATGAACGTGACCCTGGACGGCTACATCGCCACGACCGGCGACGACATCGGCTGGGGCGGGCCGAGCGACGAGCTGTTCCAGTGGTGGCTCGACCAGGAGCGGGCGAACGATCTGTCGCTGTACGGGCGCAAGCTGTGGGAGACGATGAGCTCCCACTGGCCGACCGGTGACCAGCAGCCCGACGCCACCCCGGCGGAGATCGAGTTCGCGCGGAACTGGCGGGACACGCCGAAGGTGGTGTTCTCCTCGACGATCGACAAGGTCGACTGGAACACCCGCCTGGTCACCGGCGACGCGGTCGCCGAGATCACCCGGCTCAAGGCCGAGGACGGCGGCCCGATGGGCATCGGCGGCGCGACCCTCGCCGGGGCGGCCGTGCGGGCCGGGCTGATCGACGAGTACGCCCTGGCCACCCACCCGGTCCTGGGCGGCGGCGGCACGCCGTTCTTCACCGCGCTGGACAGCTGGGTGAACCTGAACCTGGTGGAGACGCGGACGTTTCCCGGCGGCGTGGTGCTGACCCGATACGAGACGAGGCGATGAGCACGGGCCGCATGCTCGGCTCGTGAGGCCCAGGTCGAAATCCTTCCTGACACGCCCCGCCGGCAACGCCGGCGGGGCGGTGGTGTTCGCGTCGTTGCCTGATCGTTGTTGGCTGATCACAGTGTCGGGGGCAGGCCCAGCCACGGTTTGTCGGCGGCGGGGAATCCGGTGAGCTCGGCGACCTTCCCGTCGACGATGTGCAGGACATCGATGGCGAACAGCCGGTACACGGGGTCGTCGGGCGTGCGCAGGTACTCCACGACCGCAGGCATGCGGTTGACGGTCGTGACGATGCAGCGCCAGTCGTCGTACCCGGGCCCGCCGAACCCACTCGAGACCCAGGCGTCCATCGCGGACTTCGCGGTGATCCGGACGCCGGGGTCCGGAGGCATCGCGAAGCGCAGGTCCTCGCGCATGAGGGACAGGAGCCCATCGAGGTCGTTGCGCTCGTGGGCGTCCACCCACGCCTTCACCGTGGCACGTTCGTCGTCCGACAGCTCGTGCGTAGCGGGGGTGCGCCAGTCGAGTCGGCGGTCGGGCAACTGCTCGCGCATCGTCACGCGCGCCCGCTGCAGGGCGCTGGTCACGGATGCGACGCTGAGTTCGAGCGCGTCGGCGGTCGTCGCCGCCGGCCAGCCGAGGACGTCACGAAGGATCAGCACCGCCCGCTGGCGCGGCGGCAGGTGCTGGACGGCGACGATGAACGCCAACTCGATCGTCTCCCGCGCCACCGCCGACTCGTGCGGGTCCTCGGGAAGCATCCGGTCCGGGTAGGGCTGCAGGTACCGCACCTCCGAGCCGGTGCCCGGCAGCTCGGCAGGCAGGGGCGTGCGATGGTTGCGCTTCTCCAGGAAGTCGAGGCAGGCGTTCGTCGCGATCCGGTACAGCCAGGTCCGCAACGCAGCGCGTCCATCGAACGTCTCCCGCTTGTTCCACGCTCGCAGGAACGTCTCCTGCGTCAGGTCCTGGGAGTCTTCGTAGTTCGCGAGCATCCGGTAGCAGTGCACCTGCAACGCACGCCGATGGCGCTCGGTCAGGAGCGCGAACTGCGCGGTGTCCTCCGCGCGGACCGCCGCGATGAACGTGGCCTCGTCGGCGCCCTGCAGTCTGGCGTCGGTCATGGTCGTCAATCCTTCCACCGGTGCGAGGGGCTACCAGAACTGACGACGTGGCGGAGGATCTCTGATCGGTGAAGCCGCTGGCACCGGGCCGTTCGTCGGGCCGGTGGGTCGGGTCGATCCGGGGGACGTGCTCCGGGTCGGGCACCCCCTCGATGTCGAGGTGGGGTCCCGACCGGCGGGCTCGCGCGTTCTCGGCGGTCAGTTCTTGATGAGCTCGCGGGGCAGGCCCAGGATCCGCTCGGCGATCACGTTGCGGCTGACCTCGGAGGTGCCGCCGGCGATCGTCATCGCCCGCTGGAACAGGTACTGGTACACCAGCGACGGCTCGCCGCCGGTCACCGCGGCCGGGCCGGAGATCCGCATGCCCAGCTCGGTGACCCGCTGGCCGTGCTCGGCCAGCAGCAGCTTGCTGATGTTGCCCTCCACCGACGGCTCCGCGCCGACCACGGCCCGTTCCACCGCGCGCAGGTTGAGCAGCTCCATGCCCAGCTCCGCGGCGACGGCGGCGCCGATGTCGCGCGGGAGCGCGGGGTCGGCCGGAGCGCGTTGGTCGAGCAGGGCGAACAGGTCGGCCGCGGAGTAGCCGGCCCGGCGCCCGCCGATGCTGACCCGCTCGTTGGCCAGGGTGGCCCGGGCGACCGCCCAGCCCGCGCCCGGCTCGCCGACCACGTCGGCATCGGGCACGAACACGTCGTCGAAGAAGACCTCGTTGAACAGCGACTGCCCGGTGATCTCGCGCAGCGGGCGGACGGTCACCCCGGGCGCGGTCAGGTCGACGACCACGGCGGTGATGCCGCGGTGCTTGGCCGCGTCCGGGTCGGTGCGGATGGTGGCCAGGCCGCGCTGGCAGAACTGGGCCCCGGAGGTCCACACCTTCTGCCCGGTCACCCGCCAGCCGCCGTCCACCCGGACCCCGCGGGTCTGCACGGCCGCCGCGTCCGACCCGGCGCCCGGCTCGCTGAACAGCTGGCACCAGGTGTGCTCGCCGAGCAGCCCGGGCCGGATCCAGCGCTCGACCTGCTCGGGCGCGGCGGTCTGGGTCAGGGTCAGCAGCACCCAGCCGCCGATGCCCAGGTTCGGCAGGTGCAGCTCGGCCAGCTCCTGCTCGAGCACCAGCTGCTCGACCGGGCCGGCCTCCCGGCCCCACGGCCGCTGCCAGTGCGGGAGCAGGTAGCCCTCGTCCAGGGCCATCGCACGGCGGGCGTCCTCGGGGGTGTCGCGGTAGCGCCGGACGAACTCGCGGGCGGCCGCGCGGAACCCCTCGGCCTCCGGGGGCAGCGAGATCCCGGGCTCCCGGCGCACGCCCTGCCGGGTGAGCGCGGCGACGTCGTCGACGGCGGTGGTGTCCGCACCGGTCAGCGCGGCCAGCACGGTCGCGCGGCGCAGGTACAGGTGGGCGTCGTGCTCCCAGGTGAAGCCGATGCCGCCGTGCACCTGGATGTTCATCCGGGCGTTGGCCAGGTACGCCCCGACGGCCTCGGTGGCGGCCACCGCGGCGGCGAGGTCGGCCTGCCGGTCGGCGGTCGGGGCCGTGCGGGCCGCGTCCCACGCGGTGGCCACGGCCAACTCCGAGCGCACCAGCATGTCGGCCAGGTGGTGCTTGATCGCCTGGAAGCTGCCGATGGGACGGCCGAACTGCTCGCGGACCTTGGCGTAGGCCAGCGCCATGTCCAGGGTGGCCCGGGCCCCACCGGCGGCCTCGGCCGCGGCCAGCACCCGCAGCAGCCGGGTGGCCACCGCGGCGGCCCCGGCCAGCACCTCGCCGGTGCCGTCGGCGTGCACGGTCGCGATGCCCAGCGCCGGGTCCATGCCGTCGACGGGCGCGACGCGCACGGCGTCGCCGCGCAGCGCCACGACGTCCTGCCCGACGCGGACGAGGTGCAGCGACGCCCACACCGCACCGAGGGCCGGACCGGCATCGCCGCGCACGCCGGCGTCGGCCCGCTCGACGGACGCGGTCAGGGCGACCGAGGCGGGGGTGCTGCCGTCGGCGAGGCCGGGGAGCAGGGCCGCCCGCTGTTCGGGTGTCCCGCACTGCGCGACCAGCGCCGAGGCCAGCACGCTGGGGACCAGCGGCCCGCCGCCCACCTCGCGCCCCAGACCCTCGACGACCACGGCCAGCTCCGGCAACCCGTACCCGGATCCGCCGTGCTCCTCGGGCAGGTGCAGCCCGGCCCAGCCCAGCCCGGTCAGCTGCTTCCACAGCGGGTCGGGGTCCGCACCGGGGGTCGGCGGCGACTCGACGGCCCGCCTGGTGGCGGCCCGCACACCCTGCTCGACCGCGAACTCCCGCACCACCGTCGTCAGGTCGGCGTGCTCCTCGGTGATCGCCAACGCCATGCCCGGCACCTCTTCCGCTGTGGGCTCCATCCGCCCCGGAAGAGTATCCGCATTCGGGTCGCTTGCAGAGATCGACTTCGGCGCACGTCCGGCGCCCGAGACCGCGGCCGGCATCGCGGACGTCGACCGCCCCGACTTCCGCGGCGCCGCACCGCCCCTCCGATCCCGTCGAGAACGACGTTGCTGTCGAGTGGATCGGTCCACGATTACCGCAACGTCGTTCTCGACGGGTTCGGGTGGCGGCGGGGCATGATCCCGGCCCTCTGCATTATCTGCGAGGCACTATTCGAGAGCTGCCGGAAAACCGTTGGTGCGCCGAATGGCGCGGGTCAGTCGGTGAGGACCGCTGCCCGGTCGTCGGCGGCGTCACCGAGCGCGGACACGGCCTCGTGGTGCCGGTCCCCGGCCAGCTCCCAGCGGGTGCGGCGGGTGCGGTTGTGCCGCAGTTCGGCCAGCACCCCGTACAGCAGCGCGGCCAGGATGATGAGGGGAACCGCCGCCAGCAGGAACATCGTCGCGTCCATCTCGTCCCTCTTCCCGTCTTTCCGTGCTCCAGATCCCGTGCGCCGAGTATGAGGGCTATCACAACGGGCCGGCCAGGTTCTTGGGCAGGACTTGAGGAAGGGTGCGGCAGCGTTCCGGGGGACCCCGGGTCACTGGATGCGGCGGTCCGTCCCGCTCCACGCCCGCTCGCGCAGGACGAATTTCTGGATCTTCCCGGTGGAGGTCCGGGGCAGCTCGCCGAAGGTCACGTGCTTGGGCGCCTTGAACCGGGCCAGCCGGGCCCGCACGTGCTCGACGATCTCGGCCTCGGTCGCCGAGGCGCCCTCCTGCAGGGTCACGTACGCGGCCGGCACCTCGCCCCAGCGCTCGTCCGGCACCGCGATCACCGCGGCCTCCAGCACCGCCGGGTGGTCCATGATCGCCTGCTCGACCTCGACCGAGGCGATGTTCTCCCCGCCGGAGATGATCACGTCCTTGCTGCGGTCGCGCAGTTCGATGTAGCCGTCGGGGTGCACCACGCCGATGTCACCGGTGCGGAACCAGCCGTCCGGTGCGGCCTCGGCGGTCGCCTGCGGGTCCTTGAGGTAGCCCAGCATCACGTTGTTGCCGCGCAGCGCGATCTGCCCGGTCGTCGTGGCGTCGGCCGGCACGTCGCGGCCGTCCTCGGCGATCACCCGGGCGGTGCAGGCGATCATGTTCCCGACCCCCTGCCGGGCCTTGAGCCGGGCCTGCGCGTCGGCCTCGAGACCGTTCCACTCCGGGCGCCAGTCGCAGATCATCGCCGGCCCGAAGGTCTCGGTCAGCCCGTACAGATGAGTGACCTCGAAGCCGAGTTCCCCCATCCGGCGCAGGATCGCCGGTGAGGGCGGCGCACCCCCGGTCGCCACCCGCACCGTGGTCTCCACCGGCGCCGCCTGCGGGGCGTAGGCCAGCATCGACAGCACCGTCGGCGCCCCGTTCAGGTGCGTGACCCCCTCGGACCGGATCAGCCGCCACACCTCACCCGGGTCCACCCTGGGCAGGCAGACGTGGGTCGCCGCGGCCGCGGTCACCGCCCACGGGAAGCACCAGCCGTTGCAGTGGAACATCGGCAACGTCCACAGGTGCACCGCCGAGGGCGACAGCCCCGTGTGCCCCACCATCGCCAAGGCCTGCAGGTAGGCACCGCGGTGGTGATACATCACCCCCTTGGGCCGCCCCGTGGTCCCCGAGGTGTAGTTGATCGACAACAGCGACCGCTCATCGGCCGGGGTGTCGTGCCGCGGGGTGGCGCCGGCCAGCAGCTCCTCGTACTCCGCACCGGCCCGGATCCGCACCGGCGGCGCCGCCACCTGCGCGAACACCGCATCGACCAGGTCGTCGAAGGCCGGGTCGTGGACCAGCACCGACGCCTCGCTGTGCTCCAGGATGTAGGCGACCTCCCCCGCCGACAGCCGGGTGTTGATCGCGACCAGGGGCACCCCGGCCCACGGCACCCCGAAGTTCGCCTCCAGCAGCACGTGGGTGTTGGGTGCCAGCACCGCGACCGGACGGCCCTGCGCCAGCGGCGCCAGGCCACCGGCCAGCCGGGTGCACCGGTCGTGCAGCTCGGCGTAGGTCCACCGCTCGGCTCCGTCCACCACCCCGACCCGGTCACCGTGCGCCGCAGCCGCCCGATCCAGGTAGGCCGTGGGGGTCAGGGGCTCGAAGGACAGCCGGTCGAGCAGGTCCGCGGAACCGTCGTTGGTGGCCACCTCCCGATGCTAGGACGCCGACCGCGGAGGGGCGGCGCGAGCGGCCGCGGCCACGGCCGGGCGGGCGGCCGGGCGGGGGCACGGAGGCCGAGCTCAGCACCGGTGCCGTCGCCCTGCACCTGAACACCGCGCGGATGCAGATCGCGCCCGGTCCCGGCCGGCCCGGGCATCCCGGTCCGCCCACCGGACCTCCCCCCGGCGCCCCGGCCGGACCGAGGGGGACGCGAGCGACGAGCGGCGACCGGCCTGATCCCGCCGGGCCCAGCGGCGCCGCGACGGCGTTTGCCACCCGAACGGCCCAACACCGCCATCCCCGGATCACCCCGACCCGAAAGTCCTCTGTTCAGCCCGTCGGTGCCACCGATCTGTCGAATATGGCATGATCCGAACAGCTCAGCCGGGGGGCTGCCGACCCGGACAGGTGTCCGCCACGCGGTCCTGATGCCGCCATCCGAGCACGCACCGTCTATCCTGCGGGCAGCTCAACGGGCAGGATGACCACTGCCCGTGACCGGATTCGGGCTTTCGTCACGGAGGAGGTCGAGTTGGGGGGCAAGCACGCCAGCGGCTCTCCCCGCCGCCGGGCGACCGTGCGCGATCACGACCTGGTGGGCACCGCGACCCCGGCCGGGTCGCCCGCCGTGCCGCGCTCCGACGTCACCACCCGACGCCGCCGGCGCGCCGCTGACACCCCCCGCACCCCGTTGGCCAGCACCATCGCCGCCGGGGTGGTGGTCGTCGCGGCCGGGTCGGTCGCTTACGGCACCACCCTGCAACCGCTGGCCGGCGACGGCACCCCGACGGTCGAGGCCCCCGAACCGCCGGCCGCCGCGCCCGCCCCGGTGGGAGCCGCGACCGACCGACCGGTCGCCGACGACCCCGGCACCAGCCGGAGCAGCG
>JASLAP010000263.1 GCA_030147065.1 Pseudonocardia sp.
GCGCAGCCCGTCGGCCGGGGTGACGGCGGTGGTCGGGAAGACGAACGCGCTGCCCCCGCCAAGGATGCGCGGGCGGACGGCGTGGTCGCCGATGAGCGCGATGCGGGTGGTCCCGGCGGGCAGCGGCAGCACCGGCACGCCGGGACCACCCGCATCGCGCTCATCGGCGACCACGCCGTCCGCCCGCGCATCCTCGGCGGGGGCAGCGCGTTCGTCTTCCCGACCACCGCCGTCACCCCGGCCGACGGGCTGCGCGCCGCCCTCGGCCCCGGCGTGGAGCTGGACGTGCTGGAGGGGGTGGCGACCTCGTCCCGGATCGGCGCTCCCGATCCCGCCGACCTGCGGGTGCCGGGGACCCCGCGGCCCGGGGTCGCGATCCGGTTCCTGGGCGCGGGCGACCGGGTGCTGGGCACCGACGAGCGCCGCTCGACCACCTACAACTGGAACAACGCCTTCGGCGACGGCATCGACCCGGCCGAGGTCCGGGCGGTGGAGGTGCACACCGTCTACCGGGCCGCGGCCACCGGCGAGCACGTCCTGGGCTGCTCCGGCACCGGCCGGCACCGCCTGCTGCTCGACGGCACCCCGGTGCTCGACGAGGTGCTGGAACTGCCCGTCGACGCCGACGGCGTGGAGGGGCTCACCCGCCCCCCGCAGGCCGGGCACCCGCTGCACCTCGACGCCGGCACCGAGGTCGACGTGGTGGTGCGCCGCGACGTCGACCCGGCGCACCGCCCGGCCGACCTGCTGATCATCGCCCTGCAGGTCAACGCCTCCCCGCCGCGCCCGACCACGGCGGCGGCGCTGGCCGCGGCCGAGGCGGCGGCGCGCGCGGCGGACGTGGCCGTGGTGGTGGTCGGCACCACCGAGGAGTCCGAGGGCGAGGGCTTCGACCGCGACGACCTGCACCTGCCCGGCGCCCAGGACGAGCTGGTCCGGCGGGTCGCCGCGGCCAACCGGCGCACGGTCGTGGTGCTCGACGTGGGCGCGCCGGTGCTGGCGCCGTGGCGCGCGGAGGTCGCCGCGGTGCTGGTGTCCTGGCTGCCCGGCCAGGAGTTCGGGTCGGCGCTGGCCGACGTGCTGCTCGGGACCGCCGAACCCGGCGGGCGGCTGCCGATGACCTGGCCGGGCGCGGAGTCGGACCCGGTGCCGTCCACGACACCGGTCGAGGGGCGGGTGCACTACGCCGAGGGCCTGCACGTCGGGCACCGCCGCTACCTGCGCGACCGGGTCCGCCCGGCGTACTGGTTCGGGCACGGGCTGGGCTACACCCGCTGGCACTACGACGAGCCGGCGGTGACCGACGGCCCGGACGGGCCGGCGGCCGAGGTGACCGTGCGCAACGTCGGCGACCGGCCGGGCCGGGAGGTCGTGCAGGTGTACCTGTCCCGGCCGGACAGCGCGCTCGAGCGGCCGGTGCGCTGGCTGGCCGGGTTCGCCCCGGTGCCGGCCGGCCCGGGCGAGTCGGTCCGGGTGCGGATCCCGCTGCCCGAGCGGGTGTTCGCGCACTGGGACGAACCCGCCGGGGACTGGGCCGTCGAGCCCGGCGGGTTCGAGGTGCGGGTCGGCCGGCACGTCGACGACGCCGCGCTGGTCGCCGTGGTCACCCCGCACCCGGCGGCGGTCCGCACCCCCTGAGCCCTCACCGCCCCAGCGGCGGCCGCCCCCACGAGGTGAGCAGCGCGTCCAGGGTCATCGCCACGATCGCCGGCATGTCCACCGCGTCCGGGTTGAGCAGCCACTGCACCTGCAGCCCGTCCATCACCGCGATCAGCGCGGAGGCGCCGCGGTCGAGCTCGGCCGCGGGCACCGGGTCGCCGGGGCCGCAGGCCACCCGCAGGGCCTCGGCCAGCTCGGCGCGCAGCACGTCGAACCGGTCGCGGAACCAGCCCTGCGCGGGGTGGTCCTCGGTGACCGACTCGGCCGAGAGCACCGTGTAGGCCTGCACCAGCCCGGTGCGGGCGACGTTCTTCTCCACCGTGCGCAACACGTGCTGCAGGAAGTCCACGCCCTGCGGCCGCTCGGCGTGCTCGAACTCGTGGCGCCCGCTGGTGTCGCGGTCGCGCAGCACCTCCACCAGCAGCTGCTCCTTGCTGCCGAAGTAGTGCAGGATCCCCTGGTGGGTGATGCCGACCCGGTCGGCGATGTCGCCCAGCGACCCGTTGCGGAACCCCTTGCTGGTGAAGACCTCGTGGGCGGCGCGCAGGATCTCGCCGCGCCGCTTCAGCGCCCGCGCGCTGAGCCGGGGCACCCCCCGGCCTGGCCGGTCCGCCGAGACCACCGGGCCGTCTGTCATGGGCCCACTGTGTCACGGCCGCGAGCTCCGCTGACAGGTCGGTAAGCAGATCGGGGACGCGGTCGGGTGAGCGCGCCGGCGCCGGGGCGGACAGAATCGGCCCAGGACCACCGCGCACCGCAGCCGCGCACGACCACGGCCGCGTCCGTCCACCACCGGAGGAGCCATGAGGGTCGGCCTGCTGGTCACCTGCATCAACGACGCGCTGTTCCCGGACACCGGCCGGGCGGTGGTCACCCTGCTGCGCCGGCTCGGCGTCGACGTCGAGTTCCCGCCCGGCCAGACCTGCTGCGGCCAGCCGATGGTCAACACCGGCTACCTGGACGAGGCGGTGCCGCTGCTGCGCAACCACCTGGAGTCCTTCGCCGGCTGCGACGCGGTCGTGGTGCCGTCCGGGTCGTGCGCGGGCTCGGTGCGCCACCAGCACGCCCTGGTCGCGCGGCGCTCCGGCGACCCGGGGCTGTCGCGGGCCGTGGAGCAGGCCCCACCGGCCTACGAGCTGTCGGAGTTCCTGGTCGACGTGCTGGGCGTGGAGGACGTGGGCGCCTACTTCCCGCACCGGGTGACCTACCACCCGACCTGCCACTCGCTGCGGATGCTGGGCGTGGGCGACCGGCCGCTGCGGCTGCTGCGCGCGGTGCGCGGGCTGCGGCTCAGCGAGCTGCCCGCGGCCGAGGAGTGCTGCGGCTTCGGCGGCACGTTCGCGGTGAAGAACGCCGACACCAGCGTGGCGATGGGCGCGGACAAGGCCCGGCACGTCCGGGAGAGCGGCGCGGAGGTGCTGGTGGCCGGGGACAACTCCTGCCTGATGCACATCGGCGGGCTGCTCGGCCGCCAGCAGGCCGGGGTGCGGGTGATGCACCTCGCCGACGTGCTGGCCAGCACCGAGGCGGTGATCGACGAGCCGGAGCGGGCCACCGCCGGCAGCGCCGCCGCCACCGCCGATCCGCCGGGGGCGTCCCGGGCCGGCGCGCCCGCCGGGGGTCCCCGGTGAGCGCCACGTTCGTCGGGATGCCGGCGTTCCCGGTCGCCGCCCGCGCCGCGCTGGCCGACACCCAGCTGCGGCGCAACCTCGCCCACGCCACCGGCACCATCCGGGCCAAGCGGGCCGCCGTCGTCGGGGAGGTCGAGGACTGGGAGCGGCTGCGGCTGGCCGGCGCCGCGCTCAAGGACCGCACCCTGCGCCACCTGGACACCTACCTGGTGCAGCTGGAGGAGTCGCTGACCCGGGCCGGGGCCACCGTGCACTGGGCCCGGGACGCCGCCGAGGCCAACGCGGTCGTGGTGGACATCGCCCGCCGCCACCGCACCGACGAGGTGGTCAAGGTCAAGTCCATGGCCACCGTGGAGATCGGGCTGAACGACGCGCTGGCCGCGGCCGGGATCCGGGCCTGGGAGACCGACCTGGCCGAGCTGATCGTCCAGCTCGGCGACGACCTGCCCAGCCACATCCTGGTGCCCGCCATCCACCGCAACCGCTCGGAGGTCCGGGAGATCTTCCTCCGCGAGATGGGCGGGGTCGGCCGGCCCGCCCCGGCCGGGCTCACCGACGAGCCGGCCGCGCTGGCCGGCGCGGCGCGCGAGCACCTGCGGGAGAAGTTCCTGCGGGCCCGGGTCGCGGTGTCCGGGGCGAACTTCGCCGTCGCCGAGACCGGGACGCTGGCGGTGGTGGAGAGCGAGGGCAACGGGCGGATGTGCCTGACCCTGCCCGAGGTGCTGATCAGCGTGGTGGGCATCGAGAAGATCGTGCCCACCTGGGCCGACCTGGACGTGTTCCTGCAGCTGCTGCCGCGCTCGTCGACCGGCGAGCGGATGAACCCCTACACCTCGACCTGGACCGGGGTCACCCCCGGCGACGGGCCGCAGGAGGTGCACGTGGTGCTGCTGGACAACGGCCGCACCGACGTGCTGGCCGACGAGGTGGGCCGCCAGGCGCTGCGCTGCATCCGCTGCTCGGCGTGCCTGAACGTGTGCCCGGTCTACGAGCGCACCGGCGGGCACAGCTACGGCTCGGTGTACCCGGGGCCGATCGGGGCGATCCTGACCCCGATGCTGCGCGGGGTCGGGCGCGGCGGCGTGGAGGGCGAGCAGATCGACTCGCTGCCCTACGCGTCGAGCCTGTGCGGGGCGTGCTTCGAGGTCTGCCCGGTGCGCATCGACATCCCCGAGGTGCTGGTGCACCTGCGGTCGAAGGTCGTGGACGCCCACCGCGGCCAGGGCAAGGTCCAGGACCTGGCGATGAAGGCGGCGTCCTGGGCGCTCGGCTCGGCCACCCGGACCGCGGCCGCCGAGCGGCTGGCCGGGCTGGCCGCCCGGGTGCTCGACCGCAGCCGCCGGAGGGCCCCCGGCGGGCGGCACGTGCTCGGCGCGCTGCCCGGCCCGGCCCGCGGCTGGTCCGACGCCCGCGACGTGCCGATCCCGGCCCGGGAGTCGTTCCGGGCCTGGTGGGAGCGCACCGACGGCGGCCGGACCGACGGGAGCACACGATGAGCAGCCGCGACGTCGTCCTGGGCCGGGTGCGCGCCGCGCTGCGCGACGTCCCGGGCACCGAGACCCCCGCCGATGTCGTGGTCGACCGCGCCGACCCGTCGACCGCGCCGGCCACCCCCGAGCAGGTCGACCTGTTCGCCGAGCGGGTCGCCGACTACCGGGCCACGGTCGTGCGCTGCGCCCCCGACGAGCTGGCCGCCCGGCTGGCCGAGGTGCTCGGCGGCCTGTCCCGGGTGCTGGTCCCGATCGACCTGCCCGCGGAGCTGCGCCCGGCGGACGCCGGGTTCGGCGTGGTGCCCGACGAGCAGCTGCCGGTCACCGAGCTGGACGCGGTGGACGGGGTGCTCACCACCGCCGCACTCGGCATCGCCGAGACCGGGACGATCGTGCTCGACCACGGTCCCGGCCAGGGCCGCCGCGCCGCCACCCTGGTCCCGGACCTGCACGTGTGCGTGGTCCGCACCGACCAGGTCGTCGCGGACGTGCCCGCCGCGGTCGCCCGCCTCGACCCGTCGCGGCCGCTGACCTGGATCAGCGGGCCCAGCGCGACCAGCGACATCGAGCTGGACCGGGTGGAGGGGGTGCACGGCCCGCGCCGGCTGCACGTGCTGCTGGTCGGGCCCGGCTGACCCGGCCGCGCTACGGCGGCTCGACCGCCTCCAGCGCGTCCCGCACGGTGACCGGCAGGACGGTGTCCAGCCCGGTCAGCTGCAGCACCCGGGCCGGCGCCGACCCCGCGGCCACGACCAGCGACAGCGCCTGTCCGGCCACGGCGGCCGCCTCGGCCAGCAGGGCCACCCCCGCGCTGCTCAGGTAGCGCACCCCGGTCAGGTCCACCGTGGTCGGCCCGGGGCCGGCGGCGGCGCGCAGCAGGGCCGGGCCGATCGCGTCCCGGCCGGCCAGGTCGACATCGCCGCGCACCACCAGCAGCCCGCCCGGCCACTCCTGCACCGTCGCCGGGTCGCCCGGTCGCCCAGCCGTCGTCGCGCGGCGAGCCGGTGCCGCCACGTCCGGGGCCCGGGCGGGCAGCCGGAAGCGCACCTCGGTGCCGTCCTCGCCGCGGTCGATCCGCACGTCCTCGGTCAGCTCGCGGATCACCCGCAGGCCGTGGCCGCGGAAGCCGTTGTCCTCCGGC
>JASLAP010000375.1 GCA_030147065.1 Pseudonocardia sp.
TGTGGACCGTTCCGCTCGACGGCGAGGGTCTCGGCGAGCCGATCTCCGAGTTGGACGGGCGGTACGGCCGGTTGCGGACCGTGGAGGTCGCACCCGACGGCGCGCTCTGGTTGACCACCTCCAACCACCAGCGCAGCGGCGACCCCCGCGAGGGTGACGATCGCATCCTGCGTTCCCCAGCCGCTGACGACCACGCGGAGGCGTCGGGCGCTGCCCCGGAACGGGGGCGGACGGCGCGTCGCCGCGGTGCGGTTGTCGCTGCGCTCCGGCATCCGCGGCCCGGAGCAGCCCATCGACCGCGATCCCGGCCTGGCTGTGGGCGGGCCTGAGCGTGCTGCGGTTCCGACAGCTACGCCGGGTGCAGGACGTCGGTGGCGCGGTGCTCGGGGCCGACGCCGTCGACGAGGATCGCGGTCCCCCGCGAGTTGCGGGTGCGCAACGGCAGGATCTCGCGGTAGGCGGCGGAGTCGTACCACCCGCGGGCCCGCTCGGCGTCCGGGAAGGCGATCACGATCAGGGTGCCCTCCCAGGTGCCCTCCAGCGCGACCGGCTCGGCGCCGTGCACCACGAACCGGCCCCCGAACGGCGCCAGCGTGGCGTCGATGCGCTCCAGGTACTCCACGATCTCCGCACCCATCTCGACGTCCCGCAGGATCGCCACGGCGTAGGCGGTCATCCCGTCCCTCCCTCGGCTTCGGCAGTCACGCCGGGTCCGAGGGTGACCGGCCGGACGCCGGCGGTCGATGACCTCGGAGGTAGTGGCCCCGGTCGCGCGGCGGATGCGCCGCCGACCATGCGGGAGACGAATGGCAGGTATCCCCAACACGCGTTGGCGGATCCGTGTCGGAATCGGCAGATTGGTCCACATGTCCAACTCAACCGAAACGACGACAACGGTCTCCGCGACGTCCACCCCGGATTTCCTGGTCCGAGCGCAACCGTGGACCTTGCTGGCCTTCCGCTGCGCGGTGGCCATCCTGTTCGTGCTGCATCCCCTCACCTCGCTGGGGCTGCTGGGCGGGGAATCCCCGGGCGGTTTCATGCTCGCGGTCTCCGTCGTGGAAATCGCCCTGATACTGCTCGTCACCGTCGGGTTCCACGCGCGGCTCGCGGCGTTCCTCCTGTCCGGGATGATGGCTTTCGCCTTCTTCGTCATCCACCTGCCGAACGGCTGGAACTGGCTGGACAACGGAGGGGAGCCCCCCGCTCTCTACAGCTGGGTGTTCCTCCTGCTGTTCGTGCTCGGGCCCGGTCCGATCAGTCTGGACCGACGCCGGGTCGAAGCCAGGTCGTCGGCGCAACCCGCGTAGCCACCGTCGGCAGTCCGCCCGCGGAAGGCCACGGGCGCCACCGTCAGCTACCGGGGCCGAGCCGGGGCCCGGTCCAGGGTCTCGGCGACCGTCGTGGAGTACCGCCGGGCCTCGCTCGGCGAGGCCGGCTCGATCTTCGAGACGTGCACCTCGAACCGCCGGTCGTCGGCCGTCCGCTCCCCCGACACCGAGCGGGCGGCCAGGACCAGCGGCCACTCGTCGTCGAGCCAGAGCGCCATCACCCGCGTGCTGTGCGGCGAGTACTTCACCACGAACCGCGAGCACGCCCGGCCCGCGACGGTCTCCCGGCCGGGCACCTCCAACACCTCGTTGTCGTCCGGGCGCGGGAACCAGGCCGCCGTCGCGGCCAGCAGCCCGGCCGGCTCCCGCACCCAGCCCTCGTCACCGCGGTAGGTGTCGCTGCCGCCCTCGCCGAACAGGACCTGGGTCGCGCCGTCGCCGACGAGGCGCAGCGAGCCGGTCGGCTGCTCCAGAACCCAGCGGCCCGTCGGCACGTGCACCAGCGAGAACGCGCCGCGCTGCGGGGTCGCCGCCGGTGGGCGGTTCTCCCAGGAGCCGCGCAGCACCAGCGCCGGCAAGCCGGCGGACGTCCACAGCCGCTCCGCGAAACGGGCCCAGTCGACGCGCTTGCCGGTCTCCTGCCACATGGCGCCCAGCCTGGCACGGCCCGGTATCACCACGGACGCCGACCAGCCCGCACAGCTCCGGACGACCGGGTACTCGAAGCTCACCAGCGGCTTCGCCCCCGGCCACGTCTACGGCGTCCCGGCCCACGACGTGCGTCCGTCGCCCTCGATCGGGATGGGAGGACCCCCGGTGGCCGAGGGCTGGAACACCGCCTCACCGAGACCTCGAACGCGGGCCAGCACCTCTCGTGCGCTCCCGCCGCCGTCCCCGGCCACGAAGCCCTGGACGCCGAGGCCCGCCGCACGGGCGAGGTCGACCGCGCGCGCCACGTAGGGGGTCTGCGTGACGACGACCGCTGTGCTCACCCCGAAGACCTCGGCGGCCCGTCGCATCGTCTGCCAGGTGCTGAAACCCGCGTAGTCGGTGAACACGTCCTCGGGTGCGACGCCGGAGGCGAGCGCCGCGTCGCGCATCGCCCCGGGCTCGTCGTAGTCCACCCGGCCGTGGTCGCCCGACATCAGGATCTTGTCCACGATCCCCGCGCGGTACAGCGCGACGGCCGCCTCGACCCGCTCCTCGACGACCCCGCCCAGCGACCCGTCGGAGCGGACCAACGATCCCGGCACGATCGCCACCTGCGCGGGCCGCACGTCCGACACCCGGTCGGTCACCAGGGCCCCCGTCCGCGAGACGACGATCAGATTCGCCGCCACCACGAGGGCCGCCCCGAGCGCCATGACCGCCGCGACCGCCAACCCCGGTCCGCGCACCGCCCGCCCGCCGCGCCTCACGACACCTCGACGGGCTGGTCGCCTGCTCCGTCGGTCACCCTGCCGAAGATATCGAGCGAGCGCGGAGAGCGACGGCTTCCGGGCGGTCCCCGCCCAGGATTCTGCTGAGAACCGCTTCTGCGGACCGGGCCGCCGGAGTGCTATGCGCACCCGGATCCCCGCCCTGGACGACGGCGGCGCACGGGTAGCCGAGTGGTGCGCGACGTGCCCGGCCTCGCCCGGGTCGGGGCCGTCGGCCGGGATCGGCGATCCGCACCGAGGACGACCCGGAGATGGCGCGGGATGTCGAGAACGGTCTGCCGGCTCCGTCCCAGGGGCGGATCCAGCCACCGCAGCCGTGCGACACCGGAGGAGACCCAGCATGACGATCCAGCGGATGGACAACGTCCTCATCGTCGTCGAGGACCTCGACGCCGTGATCTCGTTCTTCGTCGAACTCGGCATGGAACTGGAGGGCAGGGCGCCGATCGAGGGGCGATGGGTGGAGCAGGTCATCGGGATCGACGACGTCCGGCAGGAGGTCGCGATGCTGCGGACCCCGGACGGCCACGGCCGCATCGAGCTGGCGATGTTCCACACGCCGAAGGCGATCAGCACCGAGCCGAAGGACCCACCGGCGAACACGCTGGGCATCCAGCGCGTCATGTTCGCCGTCGACGACATCGACGACGTCGTCGCCCGCCTGCGCGGCCGCGGCGCCGAACTCGTCGGCGAGGTGGCGCAGTACGAGGACCTCTACCGGCTCTGCTACGTCCGCGGCCCCGAGGGCATCGTCGTCGGGCTGGCCCAACAGCTCGGCTGAAGCCTGACTTCCATGGTCAACGGGACGTCAGGGTCCTTCGATCGCGCCGGAACAACACCGACGTCCCGTTGATCACGAATGCGACCGGTCCCCGGCGAGGAGGCGGGCGTCCACCGCCTCGGGCGCGAACACCTCGTCGACCACGAGCCCGGCCATCCCGGCGAGCAGCGCCGCATCGCCGAGCCGCGTGGTGACCACGCTCAGGTTCCGGGTCGCCCGCGGCAGCGTCCGCTGGTAGACCACCTCGCGGACCCCGGTGACGAAGTGCTCGTCGGCGAGGGCGATGCCGCCGGCCAGCACCAGGATCCGCGGGTTGAGCACGGACACGACCGTGGCGAGGACCTCGCCGGCCCGCTGCCCGGCCGTGCGCAGCGCGGACACCGCGTCGTTGTCACCGCGCTGCACGAGCCGGCGGATGTCGTCCAGGCCCGACACGTCCTTGCCGAGGGCGGTCAGGTTGCGCACCAGCGCCTCCCCCGACGCGACGGCGGCCAGGCAGCCGGTCGCCCCGCAGGTGCAGCGCTCCTCGTGGCCCTCCATCCGGATGTGCCCGATGTCGCCGGCCCCGCCGTCCACGCCGCGGTAGAGCCGCCCGTCGACGACGATCCCGGCGCCGATGCCCATGGCGACCACCACCAGCATCAGGGCGGGCGCGTCCGGCCAGTGCACGCGCTGCTCGCCGAGCGCCATCAGGTTCGCGTCGTTCTCGACGAAGACCGGGACGCCCAGGTGCTCGGCGAGCCGGTCCCGGATCGGGTAGTCGTGCCAGCCGGGCATCGCGGGCGGCGCCATGGCCCGGCCCACGATGACGTCGACCGGCCCGGGGACCCCGACCCCGACCGCCACGGTGTGGCCCGGATCGATCCCGGCCTCGCCCACCAGCGCGGCGAGGTGGGTCTCGATCTGGCCCAGCACCACCTCGGGGCCCTCGACGATGGCGATCGCCTCGACGCGCCGGTGCAGGACCCGACCGCCCAGGTCGAGCACCGCGAACTCGGCCCGCTCCCGGCCCAGCCCCACCACCAGGATGTGGCCGTAGCCCTCCTCGAAGGCGAGCGCGCCCGCCGGGCGGCCGCGCCCGTCGGCCTCGCCCGCCGACTCGCGCAGCAGCCCGGCCGCCAGCAGCGCGTCGACGCGCTGGGTGATGGTGGATCGGGACAGCCCGGTGACCCGGATCAGCTCGCGCCGCGTCGTGGCGCTCCCGTCCCGCACGAGCAGCAGCAGCCGCCCCGCCGACAGCGGGCTGCCCGAGCCCGGCGAACCGGGGCGACGTTGCGCCATCCTCCGTCGACCTCTCTGCTGCCCTCCCTCAGCCCTTCTCGGCGCCGGCGGTGAGGCCCTCGGTGAGCAGCTTCTCGCTGGCGAAGAAGATGATGATAATCGGCAGGGTCACGATGACCGAGCCCGCCATCAGCACCGTCGTCGGGATCTCGATGCTGCCGGCGAGCTGGGAGAGCCCGAGCGACACCGTCCAGTTGCCCCGGTTCTCGATGAGGAACAGCAGCGCGAACAGGAACTCGTTCCACGCGATCATGAAGATGAACAGCGCGTTGGCCATGATCGCCGGCATCGCCAGCGGCAGGCTGATCCGGCGCAGGATGCCCAGCCGGCTGCAGCCGTCGATGGCCGCGGCCTCCTCCAGGCTGGCCGGGACGGTGTCGAAGTAGTTGCGCAGCATGTAGATCGACACCGCGACGACCTGCGACACGTAGACGATCAGCAGCCCGACCAGCGAGCCGCGCAGCCCGATCCGGGTGAAGAACACGAACAGCGGAACGGCCAGCAGGATCGCCGGGAACAGGTAGACCGCCAGGAACAGCACGCCGACCTGGCGGCGGCCGAAGAAGTCCAGCCGGCTCACGGCGTAGGCGCCGGGAATGGCGATCAGCAGCGTCAGCGCCACCGCCCCGAACGCGACGAGCGCGCTGTTCGCCATGAACTGCAGGAACCCCTGGCCGCCGGAGCCGACCGGCGTGAGCACCCTGATGTAGCTGCCCAGGTCGAACTCCGAGAGGCCGACCCAGAGCGCCCCGGGGTCCTGCAGCACCCGGTCGAGCGGCCGGACCGACAGCAGCGCCATGTAGTAGAAGGGGAACAGGGTGATGGCCAGCAGCGCGATGATGACCACCACCCGCAGCACCGCGAACACGCGGTTCTCCACGCGGTCCCGGGTCCAGCGCGGGGCGGGCGCCGCGGTGGTGGCGGTGCGGCCGACGGTCTCGGTGGTGCTCATCAGGACCTCTCCTCCCGCGGGGCCAGGCGCCAGAGGTAGAGCCCGATGAGGACGGCCAGGATCGCCGCCAGCACCAGGGCCTGCGCCGCGGCGCCGCCGATGTCACCGCGCGCGGTGAGCGAGTTGAACACCGACACGCTGATGACCTCGGTCCCGGCCCCGCCGCCGGTGAGCAGGTAGATGTCGTCGAAGCTGTTGAAGGTCCAGATGAACCGCAGCACGGCCAGCACCGCGATCGTGGGCAGCAGTTGCGGCAGCACGACGTGGCGGAAGCGCTGGGTCGGGGTGGCGCCGTCCATGACGGCGGCCTCCTCGAGGGTGGCGGGCAGGGCCTGCAGGCGCGCGGTGAGGAACAGGAACGCGAACGGGAACGAGCGCCACGCCTCGAACGCGATCACCGTGTACAGCGCGGTCGGGCTCTGGGTGAGGAACGCGATCGGGTCGCCCCACCCGAACAGCTGCACGCCCCAGTAGTTGATCACGCCGAACTGCGGGCTGAGCATCGTGGACCAGGCGAAGGTGACCGCCACGATGGGCGCCACGTAGGGCAGCAGCATCGCCGCCCGGACGAAGCCGCGCCCGCGGAACTTCCGGCGCAGGGCCAGCGCCGCCACCAGCCCGAGGCCGATGGCGGACGCCGTGCCCAGCACCGAGTAGGTCAACGTGGTGCCCAGCGAGCTCCAGAACGCGCCCGAGGTGAACACGTTCTCGAAGTTCTGCAGGGTGAAGTTGCCGAACAGGCCCGACGAGCGCAGGTTCAGCAGCCGCAGCCGCTGGAAGGCCAGCAGGATCGTCCAGATGATCGGCAGCACGACCATCACCAGCACGATGACCAGGGTGGGCGAGATCAGGGCGAGCCCGGCGCGGGCGTCCGCCCGCGCCAGGGTCCGCGTCCGCCCCGGTCCGCCGCTCTGCGCGGGCGGCCGCCCCGACTCCGTGGTCGGCAGCGCGGGCGGGGCACTCATCCCAGCGAGTCCTGGATCGTCTGCAGTGTCGCGGCGGCCTGCTCGGCAGCGCCCTGCGCGTCGGTCCCGCCGCCGGTCACCGCGGCCACCGCGGCCGCGACCGGGAGCTCACCGAGCGAGGCGCCGACCAGGTCGCCCTGGCCCTGCGTGATGCCCCAGCGGGTGAAGTCCTCGGGACCGGTCTGCAGGGCCTCGAGCACCTCGGGGCCGTAGAACTGGGAGAGCGGGCCCTCGGTGTCCACGCCCACCGGGAGGTCCTCCCACTGGTCGACGTAGTCGGTGCCGCCCGGCGTGCTGCCCGGCCGGGACGGGAACTTGCCCTCGGGCGCGATCGAGAGCCAGTCGAGGTAGCCGTCGCTCAGCATGAACTCGACGAACTGCTGCGCGGGCTCGGTGGACGCCGAGGAGGTGATGGCCCAGGAGATGACCTCGCCGAACTGGGCCGGCTCGGTGCCGTCCGGGCCCTGCAGGCCGGTGACGATCCCGGTGTTCTTCGCCAGGAACGTGGAGTCGCCCACGCACTCGGGGCAGCTCGGGGCGGCGTCGTTGCGCAGGCCGGCCAGCTCGTCCAGCAGGAACGTCGACCAGACGATCATGGCGGCCTGGCCGGCGAAGTACGACGCCCGGACGGTGTCCACGTCCTGCGCGCCCGGCGTGGAGTAGTTCGTCATCAGCTCGCGGTAGAACTCGAACGCGGCCACGCACTGCGGGCTCGCCATCGTGATGGTGCCGGCGTCGTCGACCATCTCGCACCCGTTGGCCAGCGCGATGTGCTCGAAGGTCTGCTGGGTGAACGCGTCGCCGGCGGCCGTCGCGCCGACGAAGCCCGCCACCTGGTCGGTGTCGAGGGTGCGCGCCGCGTTCAGGATGGCGTCGTAGGTGGTGGGGGCGGACAGGCCGGCCTGCGCGAACAGGTCGCTGCGGTAGTAGAGCAGCTGCGACCACGCCTCGGAGGGCACCGCGAGCTGGTCGTCGCCGTCCCTGGTCAGCTCCAGCGCCCGCTGGTTGAAGGTGTCCGCGCCGAGCGACTCGATGACCGCGCCCGTCGCCCCGGTGTCGACCAGGTCGTTGGCCGAGAGCGTGCGCACCTGGGCCAGCGGGCTCGAACCGATCACGTCGGGCAGTTCGTCCGCGGCCGCCGCGGAGGTCAGGACCTGGTTGAACTGGTCCTCCTCCACGCCGACGAGCTCGACCTGGATGCCGGTCTGCTGGGTGAACCGGTCGACGATCGCCTGCGTCGCGGCGACCCGGTCGGGGATGGTGTCGCCGGTCCAGACGGTGATGCTCTGCCCCTGCCCGTCATCACCCCCTCCCCCGTCGTCACCGGCGCAGGCGGACACCGCCAGCACGGCCGCGAGACTGACTGCGATCCCAGCGCGTCTGGCCACGTTGCTCATCTGACGCTCCCTCGTTCCGGACCTCGATCGGCGGATCAGTGAACTCCCGCCGCGGGTTGCCTCACAAGACTTTCGAGGCATTTTTGTTGCTCTACTAGGCAAAAAGAAGCCGCGCTGTGATCATTTTGCGGAGGGTGGCCGACGGCGACGGCCGCCGCACCTCCTGGGCGGTCACCAGGCCGGGCCGAGCGCGTCGAGCAGGAGCAGCGGCGCCGCGGCGGCCCAGGCCTGGGGCGAGCACGAGTGCGGGTACGGGACCGGCGCGGCCGCCTCGTCGGCGCCGATGCCCGCCATGACCTCGGGCAGCCGGAACCCGCAGCGGGACGCCGCGTCGAGCAGCCCCTCGCCCAGCCGCCGGGCGTGCCCGGTGAAGCCGTACCGCGCGAGGCCCGCCACCGCGATCGCCGTGTCGTGCGGCCAGACACCGCCGCGGTGGTAGGAGATCGGGTGGTAGGCGCGCTGCCCCGCGGCGACGGTGCGCAGCCCCCACCCCGAGAAGAACTCGGGGGCCAGGAGCCGCCGGGCCACCGCCGCGGCCCGGTCCTGGTCGAGCAGCCCGCTCCAGAGCAGGTGACCGGCGTTGGAGGCGAGCAGGTCGACCTGCCGGCCGGCGCTGTCCAGCGCGATCGCCGGGAAGTCGGGACCGGCCAGCCAGAAGTCCTCGGCGAAGCGCTTGCGCAGCGCCGCGGCGCGCCGCTCCAGGCCGGCGGCCCACCCCGGGTCGTGCCACACCTCGCGGGCCAGGCGCGCGGTGCGGACCAGGGCGTCCACGGCGTAGCCCTGGGCCTCGGCCACCGCGATCGGCCCGGCCACCGCGCGGCCGTCGGCGAACGCGATCGAGTCCTTGGAATCCTTCCAGCAGTGGTTGACCAGGCCCGGGGAGTCGGTCGGGTAGACCAGGTAGCCCCGCTCCTCCAGGCCGCCGTCGCCGTCCATCCACGCCACCGCCGCGCGCGCCGCGGCCTCCAGTTCGCGGGCCGGTGCGCCGTCCCCGGTGCGCTCGTAGTGCGCGCCGAGCAGCACCAGGAACAGCGGGGTGGCGTCCACGGTGCCGTAGTAGCGCGCGAACGGGACCTGCCCGAACCGGCTCAGCTCGCCCGTCCGGACCTCGTGCACGATCTTGCCGGGCTCCTCGCAGCGCTCCGGCCGGTACTCCCGGCCCTGGTAGTGCGCCAGCGTCCGCAGCGTCACCACGGCGAGCTCGGGAGCGTAGGGCAGGGCGGCGAGCGCGGTGACGATGCTGTCCCGCCCGAAGAGCGTGAGGAACCACGGGGCCCCGGCTCCGACGATCCGCGCTCCGGGCTGCCCCGGTGCCGGGACCAGCAGCGACGCCAGGTCGTCGAGCCCGGCGCGGACGGCGCGGTCGAGGACCGGGTGGGCGATCGGGGGCAGGTCGAACCCGGCGCGGAACGCCTCGTCGCGCGCACGGCGGGCGGCCACGACGGGTTCGGGATCGGCGGGTCCGGGGACCGCGCCGGTCGACACCCGGATCGTGATCGTCTCCTCGGCCGCCGGGTCGAGCGCGACGCGCCAGCTCACCCCGTCGCGGTCGCAGCGGCCCCCGCCGCCGGGCCACACCGTCGTGGTCCGCTCGAAGTCCTCGCGCCGGTAGCGCAGCGCCAGCCGGTGCGCCGTGGCCTCCGCGGTGACGCTCGCCCCCGGTCTGGCGTACTCGCGGTCGCCGCGCACCGCCAACTCGTCGGCGAAGTCGGCCGCCACGTCGTAGCGGATCTCCAGGACCAGGGCGGCGGCGCCGAGGTTGCGCACCCGCAGCCGCTCGACGAGCCCGTCGTCGTCCAGCACCTGGGTGCGGAAGACCGCGAACGGCGGGGTGGTGCCGCGGGAGGTGGGCCGCACCAGCACCGCCTCGCCCGACACCGCGTCGCGGTGCGTGGACAGCGCGGTGAGCCGCTGCCCGTCGACGAGCAGCCGCCACCCCGACAGGTGCCGGGTGTCGTCGACGAACAGCCCGGCCACCCGATCGGTCGGGACGTCCCCGTCGTCGTCGGCGATCAGGAACGTCGCACCGGCGAGGAGGGCGGGCGAGGTGGTGGTCATGGTCGTCACTGCTCCGGGTCGGTCGGGGGTTGGCACACTGGCGTCGATCGATCCCCGACCGGAGGGCCCGCGCCGTGCCGACGAGAGCCGACGTCCTGGCAGTGGGCCTGGTCGGGGCGGGCCCGTGGGCCCGGGCGATGCACGCGCCCACGCTGGCCGCGGGGCCGGAGACGGCGCTGACCGCGGTGTGGGCGCGCCGTCCCGACGCGGCGGCGGCGCTGGCCCACGAGCACGGGGCGGCGGCCGCGGCCTCCTTCGACGAGCTGCTCGACCGGTGCGACGCCGTCGCGTTCGCCGTGCCCCCCGACGTGCAGGACGGGCTGGCGATCCGAGCCGCCCGCGCCGGGAAGGCACTGCTGCTGGAGAAGCCGGTGGCGCCCACGCCGGCCCGCGCACGGGCGGTCGCCGAGGCGGTCCGCGCGGCCGGGGTCGTCTCCCAGCTGGTGCTCACCAAGCGCTACCACCCCCGCACGCGGGAGTTCCTGGCCCGCGCCGCGGAGTTCGAGACCGTCGGCGCCCGGTCGTGCTACCTGCACGGCGGCTTCCTGGGCGGCGACCAGGCGAGCCCGTGGCGGCTGGCCGAGCACGGCGTGCTGCTGGACCTCGGGCCGCACCTGCTCGACCTGCTCGACGCCGCGGTCGGACCGGTCGACGCGGTGCGCGCGAGCGGCGATCCCACCCGCTGGGTGGAGCTGACCTGCGCGCACGCCGGCGGGGCCACGAGCCAGGCGTCGCTGTCCGGGTCGGTGGCCCTGCCGCGCCCGTCGACGGTCGTCGAGCTGTTCGGTCCGGCCGGCTCGCTGCGCTACGACACCGCCGGCATCGAGCACGCCGAGTGCTGGCCGGTGCTGCGGGCGGAGTTCGCGGCCGCCGTCCGGTCCGGGCAGGCGCCCCCGCTGGACGTGTGGCGGGGTGTGCGCCTCCAGGAGCTGCTCGACCAGGCCATCGGCTCGCACGGGCGACCGGCCGGGTAGGACACCGGGCGGTCGCCGCCGGAGCAAGGAGCCCTCCTCGTCTGATTTATGCCTGATCAACAAATATTAACTGTTCGTTGAGAGAGTTATTTTGTCAGAAGGTAGCGCACAGACGTCTCCCTCGGGAACGATCAGGGCATGGCTCGCGACGCTCCCGGTCCGTCCAGCGGCCCACCGCTGGTCGTGACGCTCACCGCTCCCCGCCAGGTGGAGGTGCTCCCCGCCCGCTGGGAGCCGCTCCCACCGGGCCACGTCCGCATCCGCACCCGCTACTCCGGCATCTCGGCGGGCACCGAGCTCACCCAGTTCCGCGGCACCACCCCGCACGCCGTGCGCGAGTGGCAGCCGGAGCGGCAGATGTTCACCGACCGGCCCGCCGCCACCTACTACCCCAACACCTCCTGGGGCTACAGCGAGGTCGGCGTGGTGGTGGAGCTCGGGGCGGACGTCGCGCCCGACGTCCTCGCGCCCGGCACCGCGGTGTGGGGCATGTGGGGCCACCGCGGCGAGGTCGTGCTGCCCGCGGCGGCCGTCGCCGGGCGCGTCCTGCCCACCGGCATCGACCCGGTGTGCGGCACCTTCGCCCGCGTCGGTGCCGTCGCCCTCAACGCCGTGCTCGCCGCCGACGTGCACGTCGGCGAGACGGTGGCGATCTTCGGCCAGGGTGTGCTCGGGCTGCTCGCCACGCAGCTGGCCACCAGCAACGGCGGCAGCGTCGTCGCCGTCGACGGGATCCCCGCCCGGCTGGCGCACGCCCTCGGCTGCGGTGCCGCGCTGGGCATCGATCCCGCCACCGACGACGTGGGCGCGGCCTGCCGCGACATCACCGACGGACGCGGCGCCGACGTCTGCATCGAGATCAGCGGCTCCTACGCCGCGCTGCACGAGGCCGTGCGCAGCTGCGCACCCGGCGGCCGGGTCGTCGCGGCCGGGTTCTACCAGGGCGACGGCATCGGGCTGCGCCTCGGCGAGGAGTTCCACCACAACCGGGTGCAGCTCGTGCCGTCGCAGATCTCCGCGCCCCCGCCGGGTCTCGCACCGCGGTGGACGCCCGAACGCCTGCACGCCACGGTCATCGAGCTCGTCGCCGCGGGCCGGCTCGACGTGCTGCGGCTGGTCAGCGACGTGGTGCCGGTCCGGCGCGCCGCCGAGGCCTACGCGACCCTCGACGCCGACCCCGCCGCCGCTCTCCAGGTCGTGCTCGACTTCGGCGGGGCCGACTCGTGAGGCTCACCTGCCAGGAACAGCTGCTGCCCGGCGACACCCTGCAGGAGAAGTGGGAGGCCGCCCAACGCCTGGGCTACGACGGCATCGAACTGCGCGGGCAGGGCGGGCACCGGATCCGCGAACGGCTGCCGGAGCTGCACCGGGCCCGCCGCGACGGCGTCGTCATGCGCACCGTCTGCGTGGACATGCCCCACTTCATCGGCGCGTTCGACCCGGACCTGCGCCGCGACGCGGTGGCCAACCTGCGCACCCAGCTGTCGGTGATCGCCGAGATCGGCGGCTCGTCTGCGATGACCCCCGCCTCGTACGGGATGTTCTCCCGCCGGCTGCCCCCGTTCACCCCGCCGCGCGACCCCGACGGCGACCGCCACGTGCTGCTCGACGGCCTCGGCGAGCTGGGCCGCCACGCCGAGGCCGAGGGCGTCCGGATCCTGCTGGAACCCCTCAACCGCTACGAGGACCACATGGTCAACCGCCTGGAGCAGGCCGTGGAGCTCGCCGGGGCGACCGGCCTGGACGGCGTCGGCGTCGTCGCGGACTCCTACCACATGAACATCGAGGAGACCGACCCCGCGGCGGCGCTGGCGGCCGCGGCCGGCCGGCTCGCGCACGTCCAGGTCTCCGACTCCAACCGGCTCGAGCCCGGGGCCGGGCACCTGGACTGGTCGGCGTTCCTGGGGGCGCTGGAACGGACCGGGTACTCCGGCGACCTGGCCGTGGAGTGCCGGCTCTCCGGGCCCCCCGAGCGGGCGCTGGCCTCGGCCGCCGACACCCTGCGCGGGGTGCTGTGCCATGCCTGAGCGCACCGGCGACGAGGTCCTCTGGCGGTCCGCGGTGACGGTGCTGCGGGGAAACTGGGAGCAGGAGTACACGGTGCCGTCCCGGCGGCTCTACCCGCACCAGTGGAGCTGGGACTCGGCGTTCACCGCGATCGGCTGGGCGCGCGTCGAGCCCGGGCGGGCCCGCAGCGAGCTGGAGTCGCTGCTGGCCGCGCAGTGGACCGACGGGCGGGTCCCGCAGATCGTGTTCAACCCGCGCACGCCGCGCGACGCCTACTTCCCCGGGCCCGACTTCTGGCGCACCCGGGACGTGCCGGGCGCCCCGGGCCGGGAGACCTCGGGGATCGTGCAGCCGCCGCTGCACGCGCGGGCGGCCTGGGAGGTCTACCGCGCGGATCCCGACCCCGGGGCGGCGTTCCTGCGGCGGGTGTACCCCCGGATGCGCGCCCAGCACGACTACCTGCTGCGGGAGCGCTCCGACGGCGCCGGACTGGTCGTCATCGTGCACCCGTGGGAGTCCGGGCAGGACAACTCGCCCGCCTGGGACGTCGAGCTGGCCGGGGTGCCGGCCGGGCGGGAGGTGCGCGGCGACCGTCGCGACCTCCAGCACGTCGCGCCCACCGAGCGGCCGACCGCGCAGGACTACGGCCGCTACGTCGCGCTCGCCGAGGCCTACCGGGACCGCGGCTACCGCGACGCCGACGCCCTGCCCGAACACCGCTTCGTCGTGGTCGACCCCCTGTTCAACGCGCTGCTGTGCTGGTCGGAGGAGGCGCTCGCGGACATCGCCGAGGTGATCGGCGAGCCGGCGCTGCCGCACCGGCGCCGCGCCGCGCAGATCCGCGACGCCATGCTGGCGCGGCTCTACGACCCGGCCGCGGGGCACTTCTTCGCGCTGAGCGGCCCCGGCGGGACGCACCGGTCGGTCGAGCACACCGTCGGCGGGCTCGTGCCGCTGGTGCTGGACCTGCCCGACGAGGTGGTCGACGCGCTGGTGCGCGGCGCGGTCGGGCCGCGCTTCGCGCTCAGCGACCGGGTGCCGCTGCCCAGCTACGACCTGACCGGCGACGCCTTCGACGCCACCCGCTACTGGCGCGGCCCGGCCTGGGTGAACACCAGCTGGCTCATCCTGCGCGGCCTGGAGCGCCACGAGCGGTGGGCGCAGGCCGCGACCGTGCGCGCGGCGCTGCTCGCGGTCGTGCGCACCGGTGGGTTCCGCGAGTACTTCGATCCGGTCAGCGGCGTGGGCCGCGGGGCCACCGACTTCAGCTGGTCGGCCGCCCTCACCCTGGACCTGCTGGCCAGCGCGGCCCGGCCGCTGGCCGTCCCGGAAGCGGGCTGATCCCGCTCGGGCCACGGCGCGGTCGGGTCAGACCCCGAGGTGGGCGGGGGCCACCAGGTGGGCGGTGAACCAGGCGCAGGCCTCGGCGGCGGCCTGCTCGAGGGTGCCGGGCTCCTCGAACAGGTGGGTGGCGCCGGGAACGACCACGATCCGGTTCTCGCAGCGCATGAGGGCGTGGGCGCGCCGGTTGAGTTCGAGCACGACCGTGTCGTGGCCACCGACGATCAGCAGGGTCGGCGCCCGCACGTGGTCCAGGCGCGACCCGGCCAGGTCGGGCCGCCCGCCGCGGGACACCACGGCGGAGACGTCCGCGCCCGGCGCTGCGGCGGCCCACAGCGCGGCCGCGGCACCGGTGCTCGCGCCGAAGTAGCCGACGGCGAGACCCGTGCAGCCCGGTTGGCGCCGCAGCCAGCCGGTGACCTCGACGAGTCGGCCGGCCAGCAGGTCGACGTCGAAGACGTCGGCCCTGCGCAGCTCCTCCTGCGGGGTCAGCAGGTCGAACAGCAGGGTGGCCAGGCCCGCCCGCTGCAGGACGCCGGCGACGTACCGGTTGCGGGGGCTGTGCCGGCTGCTGCCGCTGCCGTGGGCGAACACCACGACCCCGGAGGAGCCGTCCGGGACGGTGAGGTGCCCCTCGAGGCGGACCGACCCCGCGGGGATCTCGACCTCGTCGTCGCGCGGCGGCGGGTCGTCGGCCACCCCGCCCGCCGCCGGTTCCTCGTGCGCCGCACGCTGCAGCAGGTCCACGACCTCCTCGTCGGAGGTCTGGCGGAAGTCGGCGTAGAACTGGCCGACGCCGGAGAACCACCTCGGGGTCTCCACGCACACCAGCTGATCGACCTCGGCGCGCAGGCGGGCGGCGGTGTCGGGCGCGCAGACCGGCACCGCGAGCACCACCCGGGCCGCGCCTTGCGCCTTCGCGACCTGGCACGCCGCGCGGGCGGTCGCGCCGGTGGCGATCCCGTCGTCGACCAGTACCGCGGTCCGACCGGCCGGCGCCTGCCGTGGCCGGTCGCCCCGGTACCGGGTCGCGCGCCGCTCGATCTCGGAGTGCGCCCGCCGCTCGAGCTCGGCGAGTTCGGCCGCGCTGAGGTGCGCTCGGCGGAGGACCGCGTCGTTGAGCACCAGGACCTCGCCCTCGCCGAGCGCGCCCATCGCGAGCTCGGGCTGGAACGGCACCCCGAGCTTGCGCACCAGGATCACGTCCAGCGGCGCACCGAGCGCCTTGGCCACCTCGAACGCGACCGGTACCCCACCCCTCGGCAGGCCCAGCACGACCACGTCCTCACCGCGCAGGTGCCGCAGCCGACACGCCAGCTGCCGACCCGCGTCCACCCGATCGTCGAACGGCATCGGAACCTCCCTCGGCGGTGGCCAGTCTTCGACGTCGGTCGGATGCCCGACAGGGCCGTTGGTCCCGTCGAGGAGGTGGATCCGAGACCCGGCCGCGGTCAGCCGGGCGCGGGCACCAGCAGGGTCGGGCCGGGCCTCGAGGCCGGGACTTCCGCCCCGCCCACGGCAGGAACCGCGGGTGCCTCGTCGGTGCGGCATCATGACCGCGTGGAGCTGCGACCGGGCCCGGGGTCCGACGACGTCGTGGCCGTGTCCGCCGCTGCCTGCACGCGGCTACCGGCCCGGGTCGTCGAGCGTGGCAACCCGCGCACCGAGCCCGCGGTCGACGACCCGGGCGCATGATGACCACCGGCCGGACGGCCGGGACCGAGCAGCCGCGGACGACGCCGAACCGCCGCGACCCGGCCATCGGGGCGCTGCTCGGTGTGGTCACCGGGACCGTCGTGTGCTGGCTGATGCAGCGGGCGTTGGGCGACGACGCGCTGATCACGGTCAGCTACGCGCGCACGCTCGCCGAGTCCGGGACGTGGGGGGTGTTCCCGGGCATCACCGCGAACACCCAGACCAGCCCGCTCAACGCCTGGCTGCTGGCCGCCGGGATGGTGCTCCTCGACCAGCCGATCCTGGTGGCGTGCGGGTTCGCGGTCGGGTGCCTGGCCGCGTGCGGGTGGCTCGCGGTCGAACTCGCGCGCCGGGTCGACGTCGCGCCGGCCGGCGGGTGGCTGGCCGTGGTCCTCATCGGGACCTCGCCCGTGCTCACCGCGACGATCGGCCTGGAGGCCTACCTCGGCGCCGCGGTGCTGCTGGGGCTCGCCCTGGCGGCGGCCGACGGCCGGGTGGTGGGCACCGGGGTGCTGTGCGGCCTGGCCCTCCTGACCCGGCCCGACCTCGCGGTCCCCGCCGCCGTCCTCGCGCTCGGGCTGCTCGCGGCACCGTCCCCGCGACACCGGACACCACGCCGACGGCTCGCCGCGCTCGGGATCGTCGTCGACGTGGCCGTGCTGGTCGCGCTGCCCTGGCACCTCTGGTCGTGGTTCCAGCTCGGCGGGGCGGTGCCGGACACGACGTGGGTGCGCACCGGGGACAGCTCCGGGTCGACCATCCTGCCCGCGGTGGGCGGATGGCTGCAGGCGTCCCCCGTGGCCACCACCGCCAGCGCGCTCCCGGTCGTGCTCGCCCTCGTCGCGGCCGTCGTCGCGGCGTGCCGGCCGCGCCGGAGCTGGGCGGTCGCGGTGTTGTTGCTGGTGGCGGCCGGTTGGGCGCACCTGCTGGCGCTGGAATTGATCGGCGCGCAGGGCGCCGGCTGGTACTACGGGCCGGTCGTGGCGTGCTCGGCGGCGGCGCTCGGGCTCGCGGTCGCCGCCGCGGGACCGGTGTTCGCGGGCGTCGGGGTCGGGCTCGTGGCGCTGCTGGCCGGCGTCGGGGTCGCGATGTCCGGGCCGCTGCCGTGGACGTCCGCGCCGCTGGTGGCGAACCTGGCCCTGACCTGGCAGTACGCCGTGGTGGGGCGGGAGCTGCCCGCGCTGACCGGCGGAGAACCCGTCGCCGGGCCCGGGGAGCTCGGCGCGCTGGCGTACTACGGGGAGCCGGTCGCGACGCTGGACTTCCTCAGCGAGCCGGCCCGGACCGACGAGGTGATGCGCGCCCGGGCCGCGGAGGGCGGCCTGCGCGCGGACCTCATGCGGCTGAACGCGGTCCACCGCCGGAGCGCGCCGCCGATCGAGACCCGCTGGAGCCTCGACTTCGTCGACCCGGCCGCGGCGGAGGGGCGGGTGGTCCGGGTGTGGCAGGTCGAGAGCCCGGCCGGCGTGCGCAGCACCCTGGTGCTCACCGACCGGGGCTGACTGCTCCCCGGGGCCGGACGCTCAGGGCGAGGACGTCGGTGCGCCGGGGGTCGCGGCGTCGACCAGCGCGAGCAGCAGCCGCTGCGGATCCTCGGCGATGCGGTTGAGCACGTAGAGCCACCACTCGGTGCCGTAGACCAGGTACACCTGCGTCGGGTGGCCCAGCTCCTTCATCCGGCGGATCTGCTCGACGCCGAGACCGTCGAGGACCTCGATCACGTAGGGCGCGGCGTGCAGCGACCCGGCGTCGACGAGGCGGTCGACCGCGAGCAGGCGCTCGATGTCGTGGGTGGCGATCAGGCAGGGATGCCCGCTGCGCAGCAGCCGCTCGGCGAGCGCGTCGAAGCGGTCGGGCAGTTCGGGAGCCTGGCGGGCCACCGCGACCTGCTCGGGAACGTCGTAGGAGCCCTTGACCAGCCGGATGCGCCCCGGCCTGGCGAGGAGCGCTTCGAGGTCGGCCGGGCTGCGGTGCGTCCGGGCCTGCAGGGTGATCCCGACGTGGTCGAACCGGTCGCACAGCACCGCGTGGTCGTCGAGGATCTGGTCGATGCGGTCGTGCCCCTCCATCGACAGCACGAGCTCCATCCCGGCGACCGCGGTGGCCTCCGCGATCCGCGACGCGTTGCGCAGCCCCAGTTCACGGTCGAGGACGCTGCCCAGGTGCGACAGGTCCAGCGACACCGAACACCGCGGACCGAGTTCGGCGATCCGGGCGACCAGTCGGAGGAACTCCTCGGTGGCGGCGTCGGCGATCTCGGCCCGGCGCGCGCTCTCGCCCATGAAGTCCACCGTGGTGGCGTGCCCGTCGGCGACGAGCTCCCGGACCCGGGGCAGGACCTCGGGCAGCGTCCGCCCGGCGACGTAGCGGTGGGCCACCCGCCACGCGATCGCGGACAGGCCGGGGTCGTCCGCGGCGCGGGCCTTGAGGTCCTCGTCCAGGGCCAGGCGCCGCAGCGCGTCGGCAGCCGCCAGCTCGTGAGCGTGCGGGGTCGGGGCGGTGAAGGGGAGCACGGGACCTCCGCTGACGGGCGACGGTGGGTGGCGACCCGATCATGCGCCGCGCCGCGCGGCGCATCCAAGGCGAATTCGCGCGTCAGGTCACCAGTCCGTGCCGGTAGGCGTAGACGACGGCCTGGACGCGGTCGCGCAGGTCGAGCTTGGCGAGGATGCGCGAGACGAAGGTCTTGACGGTCTCGTGGCTGATCTGCAGGGTCGCGGCGATCTCGCTGTTGGACAGCCCGGCCGCGATGAGCCGGAGGACCTCCAGCTCGCGGGGGGTCAGCGGGGTGTCGTCGGGAGCGCCCCCGGCGGGCCGGATCCGGGCCGCGTACCGGCCGACGAGCCGGCGCGTCACGTCGGGGTCCAGCAGCGCCGCGCCGGTGGCCACGGTCCGGATCCCGGTGAGCAGCCGGCCCGGCGGTGCGTCCTTGAGCAGGAACCCGCTCGCCCCCGCGCGCAGCGCCTCGTAGACGTACTCGTCCAGGTTGAACGTCGTCAGCACGAGGACGGTGACCGGGTCCGCCACCCCGGCCCCGGCCAGCAGGCGGGTGGCCTCGATGCCGTCGAGCACCGGCATCCGCACGTCCATCAGCACGACGTCCGGGCGCAGCCGGCCGGCGAGGTCGACCGCGGCCCGCCCGTCGCCGCACTCGCCCACCACCTCCATGTCGGGTTGGGCGTCGATGATCGTCACCAGTCCGGTGCGGATCAGCATCTGGTCGTCGCACACCAGGACCCGGATCGGTTCCCCGGTCGGCACGGTCACGACCGGCTGCCGGTGGGGATGCGGGCGCGCACGACGAAGCCGGCGCCGGCCCGCCGGCCCGCGCTGAACTCGCCGCCCAGGACGTCGACCCGTTCGCGCAGACCGGCCAGGCCCCGCCCGCTCCCGGCCGGCGACCCGGCCGGTGAGCCGGGGCCGTCGGTGCTGACCTCGACGACGATCTCGCGTTCGCCGTGCTGCACCTGGACCGTGGTGCGGCTGCCGCGGGCGTGCTTGAGGGCGTTGGTCAGGGCCTCCTGCACCACCCGGTAGGCCACCAGGTCGGCGCTGCCGCTCGACGCGGCCGGCGTGCCCCGCTCGGTGAACTCCGTCGGCTGCCCGGCCCGGCGGGTCTGCTCCACGAGCGTGCCGAGCCCGCCCAGGACCGGGGTCCTGGGCTCGGTGCCGTGGTCGGGGTCGATCAGTTCGAGCAGGTGCCGCAGGTCGGTGGTGGCCCGCCGGCCGGTGTCGCTGATGGCGGTCAGGGTCTGGTCGAGGCGGTCGGGCGCGGCGGTCAGGTACCGCGCCGCCTCGGCCTGCACGACCATCGCCGTCACGTGGTGGGTGACGACGTCGTGGAGTTCGCTCGCGATGCGGGTGCGTTCGGCGGTGCGGGTGTCCGCGGCGACGCGGGAGCGGTGTTCGGCCTCCGTGGCCCGGGTGGAGCGCAGCCACGCCCCG
>JASLAP010000634.1 GCA_030147065.1 Pseudonocardia sp.
CGGTCTTGCCGGCGTGCACGGGGCGATGGTCGAGGTGGAGGTCGACCTGGCGGCCGGGGTGCCCACGGTCGTGCTCGTCGGGCTGCCCGACGCCGTGGTGCGGCAGTCGGTCGACCGGGTGCGGGCCGCCGTGGTGAACAGCGGGCACGACTTCCCGCTCCGGCGGGTCACCATCGGACTGTCCCCGGCCGCGATGCCCAAGCAGGGCAGCGGGTTCGACCTGGCGCTGGCCGTGGCGGTGCTGGCCGGCACCCGCGTGCTGCCCGCGGCACGGGTCCGGGACCTGGTCCTGCTCGGCGAGCTGGGCCTGGACGGCTCGCTGCGCGCGGTGCGCGGGGTGCTGCCCGCCGTGCTGGCCGCGGTGCGGGCCGGCCACCGGCAGGTGGTCGTGCCGCAGGAGAACGCCGACGAGGCCGGCCTGGTCGAGGGCGTCGAGGTGCTCGCGGCGGCGAGCCTGGGCCAGGTGGTGGCCCACCTGGCCGGCAAGGAGGCGCTGCCCGCCCACGTCCGGGCAGCGACGGCGCCGGCGCCGCCGGGGCCGGACCTGGCCGACGTGGTCGGGCAGGCCGCCGGCCGGCGCGCGGTCGAGGTGGCCGCGGCCGGCGGACACCACCTGTTCCTCAGCGGGCCCCCGGGCGCGGGCAAGACCATGCTGGCCGAACGGCTCCCCGGGCTGCTGCCCCCGCTGGACGAGCAGGCGGCGCTGGAGGTCACCGCGATCGCCTCCGTCGCCGGCACCCTGCCACCCGGCGCCCCGCTGGTGACCCGGCCGACGTTCGAGGCGCCGCACCACTCGGCGACGATGGCCGCGCTGGTCGGCGGTGGCTCCGGCCAGATCCGCCCGGGGGCACTGTGCCGGGCCCACCGCGGGGTGCTGTTCCTCGACGAGGCCCCCGAGTTCCCCCGGGCCGTGCTCGACACGCTGCGCCAGCCGCTGGAGCGGGGGTCGGTGACCATCCACCGGGCCAGCGGCTCGGCGACCTTCCCCTGCCGCGCCCAGCTGGTGCTGGCCGCGAACCCCTGCCCCTGCGCCAGCGCGGCGGGCGACACCGCCTGCACGTGCAGCGCGCTGGAGCGGCGGCGCTACCAGTCCCGGCTCTCCGGCCCCCTGCTGGACCGCATCGACCTGAGGGTCGACCTCCCGGCGGTCCAGCAGCGGCCCGGACAGCCGGGCCTGGTACCGCCGACGCTCCAGCGGGCTGCAGGTGCAGGCGACGTCGCCGGCGGCGCTGGCGCACGGGCAGGGATTGGCCGCCAGCACCAGCTGCGCACGGCACGGGAAGGTGGCCGCGCCGCTGGCGCGGGAGATGGTCACCGATCCCCGCTCGAGCGGCTGGCGCAGCGTGTCCAGCACTGCGCGCGGGAACTCCGGAGCCTCGTCCAGGAACAGCACGCCGCGGTGAGCCCGGCACAGCGCGCCGGGACGGATCAGCCCCGACCCGCCACCGACCAGGGCGGCCATCGTCGCCGAGTGGTGCGGCGCCTCGAAGGTCGGGCGGGTCACCAGCGGGGACTCCGGGGGCAGCGTCCCGGCGACCGAGTGGATGGCGGTGACCTCCAGGGCGGCCTGCTCGTCCAGCGCGGGGAGCAGGCCGGGCAGGCGCTCCGCGAGCATCGTCTTGCCCGCGCCCGGCGGTCCGCTGAGGAACAGGTGGTGCCCGCCGGCGGCCGCGACCTCCACCGCGCGGCGGCCGATCGGCTGGCCGACGACGTCACCGAGGTCGGGGCCGGGGGGCGCCGGCGGCAGGGACGGGCGGGCGTGCCGGGGCAGCGGCGTCCGGCCCTTCAGGTGCGCGACCACCTCGGCGAGCGTGCCGGCGGCCAGCACCTCCACCCCCTCGACCAGCGCCGCCTCCCCGGCGTTGCCGGCAGGCACGACCACCGTCGCGTGCCCGGCGCGCGCCGCGGCGAGCACGGCGGGCAGCACGCCGCGGACGGCGCGCACCGAGCCGTCGAGCCCGAGCTCCCCGATCAGCACCAGGCGGCCCACCGCCTCCACCCGCACCGCGCCGTCGGCGGCCAGCACCGCCACGGCCAGCGCCAGGTCGAAGCCGCTGCCCTGCTTGGGCATCGACGCCGGGGACAGTCCGATGGTGATCCGGCGCAGGGGCCACCGGCCGCCGGCGTTGACCACCGCCGCCCGCACGCGGTCGACCGACTGGCGGACGACGGCGTCGGGCAGCCCGACCAGCACCACGCCGGGCACGCCGGCCGACAGGTCCACCTCGACGTCGACCATCGCGCCGTGCACGCCGGCCAGACCCACCGACAAGGTCCGCGCCAGCGTCACGAGAACGCCGCCCGCAGGTGCGTGACCAGCGCAGGGCGGCCGGCCTGCACCAGCACGCCGACGACGTCGAAGCGCAGCTCGGGCGCGTGCTCGTCGTGCGCGGCCAGCCAGCGCTGGGCCAGCACCCGGAGGCGGCGCTGCTTGGCGTGCCCGACCGCCTCGACCGGGTGCCCGAAGCCGACCGCGCGGCGGGTCTTGACCTCGCAGAAGACCAGCGCGTCGCCGTCGCGGGCGACGATGTCGAGCTCACCGTCGCGGCAGCGCCAGTTCCGGTCGAGGACCCGCAGGCCGCTGTCGGTCAGGTAGGCGGCGGCGATGCGCTCACCGTGGGCGCCGAGGTCCGATGTCGTTCGCACCGGCCGACCGTCGTCCGGCGGCGCGACCCAGCGCCAGGCCGGACGGCGGTCTGTGGACGGCGGCCGCGGCTGTGGACGACCGCGGGCCGGCCGTCGTCCCCCGGGAGCAGGCTGCCCGGTGTGCCGAGAAGATCAGCTCAGCTTGGGGCCGTCAGGCAGCTCGAGGTCGGGCTTGTCCAGCTCCTCCACGTTGACGTCCTTGAACGTCTGCACGCGCACGTTGCGGACGAACCGGGCCGGCCGGTACTTGTCCCCCACCCCCGCTTCGGAGAGCT
>JASLAP010000477.1 GCA_030147065.1 Pseudonocardia sp.
GCGACCGGTGCCCTACTTTTGTGCTCGCCCCGCCAGCGCGGGACGGGGTGCGGCCGGTACTGGAGGGGCCCGGCCGCGCCCCGATTCCTCGCCGACGGGCAGCTACTCCTGTTCGCCGAGATCACCGAGGTCGACGATGCCGTCCTGCAGCGCGCGGATCATCAGCGCGGATTTCGACGTCGCCGGCCGACCGGTGTCGGCGTACTTCATCCGCACCCGCTCGATGTAGGTGTCGACGGTCTTGACCGACAGGTGCAGGCGTTTGGCCACCAGGTTCTTGGACTCGCACTCGAACCAGGCGATCAGCACCTCGCGCTCGCGGTCGCTGAGCACCGGGCGGTCGGCGCGCCGGTCGCCGGCCAGCACCCCGCTGAGCACCGGCCCGGTGTACGTGCCCCCGGCGGCGATGGCCCGGATCGCCGGCACCAGGTGGCCGTCGCCCTCGACCTTGGTGAGGTAGGTGGCCACCCCCAGTTCGACGCAGCGCAGCACGGTGTCGGCGGACTCCTCCTGCGAGTAGACGATGATCCGCCGGCCCTCGGCGACCAGCCGCCGCAACGCGGCGAAGTCCGGTTGGCCGTCGTAGAGCAGGTCGAACACCACCACGTCCGCGGTCCGGCCGGCCCCGGTGAAGGCCACGTGCGGCCGGTTGCCGCTGTCCACCACCGCGATCGGGGGGTCCGCCCCCGCGCACCAGCCGCGCACGCCGTCGACGATCGCCGGGTGGTCGTCGACGATGACGACCGTGGGGCCGCGGTCCGGCGGCTCGACTAGTGGACCGGCCATCTGGCCTCCACCCACGTACGACCCCCGTCGACCACGGTCGTCGTGAGCACCCCGTTGTCCTGCCCGCCGCCCTGATCGCCGCCCTGATCGCCGCCGGGCCCGACGTTCCCCGATCCACCGACGTCGCCGTCGGTGACCACGCTCACCGTCACATCGCTCCCGGATCCTCCCACCGTCACGCGGGCCGTCCGCGCGGTCACCAGTAGTACCCCACTGATCACCTCGATCAGTGAGCGGCGTACCTCCGGCGGTGGCTCGACCTCGACCGGTCGCGTGGCGTAGCGGACCGTCACACCACGTCGCTCGACCACCTCCACCAGGGCCTGGACCTCGGCCGCCAGCGGGGTCGCGGAGTCGCCCTGCTCGCCGAACAGCCGTCGTAAACGCGCCGCCTCGACCGCGGCGCGGCGCTGCACGTCCCGGTCGGTGGGCGACCGGCTGCCGTCGGCGATCCCCTGCAGCAGCGGCAGGGCGGTCGCCTTGAGCGCCCGGTAGCGGGCCTCCCGGTCGGCGTGCACCTCGCGGGCCACGCTCTCCTCGGTGGCCGCCCGGGCCTGGGCGACGGCGACCGCGGTGGCGTGGTCGGCGGTCCGGCGCAGCACCAGGGTGGCGACGATCACGGCGAGCTGGAAGGACCCCACGCCGACCGCGACGGTGGCCAGCGGGACCAGCGACTCGGCCAGCACGCCGCGCCAGGCCAGCAGGGCGACGGTCGCGGCCAGGTGCAGCAGGATGAACACCAGGACGTGGCGCGTCGGGCGATCGACGAACAGCAGCAGGCCGAACCAGCCGACCACGCCGAAGGTCCAGTGCGCCGGGGTCAGCAGGGCCGCGGTCGGCAGCGAGGCCGCCGCCGCGGTCGACACCGCCAGCACGAACAGCGCGGTCGGCCACGCCGCCCGCCCCCAGAACCGGTGCCGGATCCCGATCGGGATGTCGATCAGCCCGACCGCGACCAGCACCAGCCACCAGCCGAGCCCCACCCACCACGCCGGGTAGAGGTCCAGCGTCCCGAGCAGGCTGGGCAGGTCGAGCAGGAACAGGATGGCGAACAGGATCATCGACTCGGCCTCGCGCAGCCCGCGCAGCAGCAGCGGGCCCAGCGGCTGGTCACCCACGCGGCCACTCCAGTTCGACGACGGTGCCGGCGCCGGGGACCGAGTGCACCTGGGCGCGCCCGCCGGCCCGCGCCAGCCGCTCGCGGACCGAGAGCACCAGGCCGTGCCGCGACGCCGGCACGGCGGCCGGCGCGAACCCGGCCCCGGAGTCGGCGACGGTGACCCGGACCCGGTCGCCGCCCGCGTCCAGCCGGACGGTGGCGGCGCCGGTCCCGGCGTGCCGGCGCACGTTCTCCAGGGCCTCGCCGACCGCGCCCCCGATCGCGGTGGCGACCGGGCCCGGCACCGGGGCCGCGGTCCCGGGCGGCAGTTCCAGGGCCACCTCGACGGCCGCCCGCCGGGCGACCTCGCCGAGCACGCCGGCCAGGTCGCGCGGCTCGTCGTCGGCGACCGGCTCGTCGGCCAGCGCGGCGATGTCGCGGTGCACCTGCTCGGCGAGCCAGGGCTCGTCGCCGCGGACCTCGCCGAGCCCGATCATCAGCAGCGTGCTGGCCGCGGTGTCGTGCACCGTCGACCAGTGCAGCCGCTGGTCGGCGCGCCGGGCCGCGGCCAGTGCCGCCGCCCGCTCCTGGGCGAAGCCGGCCTTCATCACCTCGTCGGCGATCCGGCCGCCGCGCTGGACCAGCCCCCACAGCAGCCGCGAGAGCCCGGCCTCGACGACGGTCCACGCGGCGCCGACCAGGAACGCCTGCCCGATCCCGATCCCCGGGGTCAGCGCGGCCCCGACGACCAGCGCGGCGCCGACCGCGCCGGCCGCCGCGAACCCGGCGCGCGGGCGGGTGTGCCACTGCAGGGCGACCACCGCGAACGACAGCAGCGGGGTCACCCACCCGGTCATCGACGCGGTCAGCCCGGGGGCCACCAGCAGCGGCTGGGCCAGCCCGATCGCGCACAGCACCCCGACGTCGACGACCCACAGCCAGGTCCGCGGGGCCCGCCGCATGCGGGCGGTGTAGACCAGGCTCCAGCCGATCAGCGCGGCCGACACCGCCGCGGTGGCCGCGATCCCGATCGGCGGCCCGGCGAACGGCGCGATCACCGCGACCAGCACCCCGATCGCGGCCCGGCCGAGGGCCGCGTAGGACTGCGCGGCGCGGTGCAGGAACTCGGCGGTGGACCGCGGCTGGTCGGCGCCCGCCAGGGGGCCCAGCCCGTGCAGCAGCGCCGCGGGTGCCCGCCACCGGACCGTGGCGGCGTGCTCGGTCACCGGCGCTCCTGGGGTCGCGACGCCCCCGGCCGACCGGTCGGGGACGGTGGGCGCGGGCGGGCCCGGACCCTACACCCCGCCGGCAGCGGCCGGGACCGGTCGGGTGACGAGCAGGTCGCGCAGCAGCTTCGCGCACCACTCCAGCAGCGCGACGTCGCGCAGCGGCGCCCCGCCGATCCGCCCGCCCTCGACCGGCTTGGGCACCAGCACCGCCCGGGCCGCGGCCTTGTAGGTGGCCTTCGGGTGCAGCCGCTTGAGCCGCAGCTGGGCGGAGTCGGGCAGGTCGACCGGGCCGACCCGGATCTGGTTGCCGGCCGCGGCGACCTCGCCGACGCCCAGCTCCCGGCAGGTCTGCCGGAACGCGGCCACCGCGAGCAGGTTGCGCACCGCCGTCGGCGGCTCGCCGTAGCGGTCGACCAGCTCCTCGACGATCGCGTCCAGGGCCGCCTGGTCGCCCGCCTCGGCGATCTTGCGGTAGACCTCCAGCCGCAGCCGCTCGCCGGTCACGTAGTCGTGCGGGACGTGCGCGTCCACCGGCAGGTCCACCCGGACCTCGGTGAGCGACTCGTCGGTCTCGCCCTCCCCGGCGCCGGCCTGCTGGCGGAACGCCGCCACCGCCTCGCCGACCAGCCGGATGTAGAGGTCGAAGCCGACCCCGGCGATGTGCCCGGACTGCTCGGCGCCCAGGATGTTGCCCGCGCCGCGGATCTCCAGGTCCTTCATCGCCACCGCCGCGCCCGAGCCCAGCTCGGAGTGCTGGGCGATGGTGGCCAGCCGGTCGTGCGCGGTCTCGGTGAGCGGGTGCTCGGGCGGGAACAGGAAGTAGGCGTAGCCGCGCTCGCGGCCGCGGCCCACCCGCCCGCGCAGCTGGTGCAGCTGGGACAGCCCGAGGGTGTCCGAGCGCTCCACGATCAGCGTGTTGGCGTTGGAGATGTCCAGCCCGTTCTCCACGATCGTGGTGCACACCAGCACGTCGTACTCGTTGTGCCAGAACCCGGCGACCGTGCGTTCGAGCAGGTCCTCGTTCATCTGCCCGTGCGCCACCGCGACCCGCGCCTCGGGCACCAGCTCGCGGATCTTCCGGGCCGCCCGGTCGATCGTGGACACCCGGTTGTGCACGTAGAACACCTGGCCGTCGCGCAGCAGCTCGCGCCGGATCGAGGCGGCCACCTGCTTCTGGTCGTAGGCCCCGACGTAGGTCAGCGTGGGGTGGCGGTCCTCGGGCGGGGTGGTGATCGTGGACAGCTCGCGGATGCCGGCCAGGCTCATCTCCAGCGTCCGCGGGATCGGCGTCGCGGACAGCGTGAGCACGTCGACGTGCGTGCGCAGCGCGGTGATGTGCTCCTTGTGCTCCACCCCGAAGCGCTGCTCCTCGTCCACGATGACCAGCCCGAGGTCCTTCCACCGCACGCCGGTCTGCAGCAGCCGGTGGGTGCCCACCACGACGTCCACCGAGCCGTCGGCGAGCCCGGCGACGGTCTCCTTCGCCTCGGCGGCGTCGGTGAACCGGCTCAGCCCGCGCACGGTGACCGGGAACGCCCGCATCCGCTCGGTGAAGGTGCCCAGGTGCTGGGTGGCCAGCAGCGTGGTCGGCACCAGCACGGCGACCTGCTTGCCGCCCTGCACCGCCTTGAACGCCGCCCGCACCGCGATCTCGGTCTTGCCGAACCCGACGTCGCCGGAGATCACCCGGTCCATCGGGACCGGGCGCTCCATGTCCGCCTTGACCTCGTCGATCGCCGAGAGCTGGTCGGGGGTCTCGGTGAACGGGAAGGCGTCCTCCAGCTCGCGCTGCCACGGCGTGTCCGGGGAGAACGCGTGGCCGGGCGCGGACTGGCGGGCGGCGTAGAGCTGCACCAGCTGGGCGGCGATCTGGCGGACCGCCTTGCGGGCCCGGCCCTTGGTCTTGGCCCAGTCGCTGCCGCCCAGCTTGTTCAGCGTCGGCACCTCGCCGCCGACGTAGCGGCTGACCTCGTCGAGCGCGTCGGTGGGCACGAACAGCCGGTCGGCAGGCTGGCCGCGCTTGGAGCTGGCGTACTCCAGCACCAGGTACTCGCGGGTGGCGCCGCTGACGGTGCGCTCGCGCATCTCGACGAACCGGCCGATGCCGTGCTGGCCGTGCACCACGTAGTCGCCCGGCTTGAGGGTGACCAGGTCGACGGCGTTGCGCCGGCGGGTGGGCAGCTTGCGGGCCTCGGTGGTGGCGGTCCGGCTGCCGGTCAGGTCGGCCTCGCTCAGCAGCACCAGCTGCCCGGTGGTCAGGCCGTTGAGCACCCGGCCGCAGGTCACCGTGACCAGGCCCTTGTCCGGCTCGTCGGTCAGCGTGTCGGCCAGGGCGGCGGGCACCTCGGCCTCGCGCAGCTGCTCCAGCGAGCGCTGCGCGGTGCCGTGCCCGCCGACCACCAGCACGGCGGTGCCGCCGGTGGCGACGTGCGCGCGCAGGTCGACCAGGGCCCGGTCGATGTCGCCGCGGTAGGACTCCACCTCGTGCACCTCGGGGGCCAGCACGTCGTCGCGCCCGGACAGCAGCGGGCTGAGCGTGACGACCGGCCGCCCGGACGCGTCGGCGTTCGCGAGCACCTCGGCGAGGTCGCGGTAGGCCGAGGCGCCGACGTCGAGGGTGCCGACGTCGATCGGGGCGTTCGCGGAGCCCATGCCGGCGGCGAACCAGGACGCGGCCAGGAACTCCTGGCCGGTGCGGACCAGGTCGGCGCTGCGCGCCCGGATCCGCTCCGGGTCGGCCAGCAGCACCAGGGCGCCGGCCGGGAGCAGGTCGGTGAGCAGTTGCAGCTCGCCCTCGACCAGCACCGGGACCAGCGACTCCATGCCCTCGGCCGGGATTCCCTCGGCCAGGTGCTCGAGCAGCTCGCGCAGCTGGGGGTTGTTCTCGAAGCGCCGGGCCAGGACCGCGGCCCGGTCGCGGACGGCCGCGGTGAGCAGCAGCTCCCGGCAGCCGGGCGCGACGACCTCCTCGACCGGGTGCATCGAGCGCTGGTCGGCGACCGAGAACGCGCGCAGCTCGCTGACCTCGTCGCCCCAGAACTCGACCCGGACCGGGTGGTCGGCGGTGGGGGCGAAGATGTCGACGATGCCGCCGCGGACGGCGAACTCACCGCGCGCGGTGACCATCTCGACCCGGGTGTAGGCCAGCTCCACCAGCCGGACCAGCAGCCCGTCGAAGTCGTGGGTGTCGTCGACCCGCAGCCGCACCGGGTCCAGCGCCCCCAGCCCGGGGGCGATCGGCTGGATCAGGCTGCGCGCCGCGGTGATCACCACCCGGGGCGCGGCGGCCGGGTCGGCCAGCCGGCGGAAGATCGACAGCCGGCGGCCGACGGTGTCCGGGCGGGGCGAGAGCCGCTCGTGCGGCAGCGTCTCCCAGCTGGGCAGCACCGCGACGGCGTCCGGGCCGATCAGGTCGGCCGTGGCCGCGCCGAGGTCCTCGGCCTCCCGGTCGGTCGCGGTGACGGCCAGGACGGTGCGGTCGGCACCGAACCCGGCGGCCAGGAACGGGCGCAGCGCGGCCGGCCCCTCGACCCGCAGCGCGGGCACCTCGGCGGCGCGGACCTCCCGGGCGGCGTCGACGACCGTCCGCAGGCCCGGGTCGGACAGGACGGACTGGAGCAGACCGGAGAGCTTGGCCATCGGTTCGCAGGACCCCTCGCAAGAAACGTGCGCACGCGGAACAGACCCCTGCCCGGGTCACCACCCGGTCGGGGCCTGCCCCCAGCCTACGCCCGCCCCCCTCCCCACCCGCCCGTGCACCTACACGCGAACCCCGCCGGGAACGACGTGGCGGGTCAGGCGTCGCGGCGGTCGGCGACGGCGATGGCGACGGCCAGCAGGACCCCGGCCAGCACCGCGACGTAGCCGAGCGAGGCCCACGGGCCCAGCGGCGGGACCGCGCCCGACGGGTCGACCGGGCCCAGGCCGTCGGTGAGGAAGCGGTTGAGCACCACGAAGGGCAGCCAGGCGTGGATCTGCTCGCCGACGCCCGGGATCGCCTGGGTCAGGTTCTCCGCCAGCAGCGTCCACACCAGCAGCACCGCCACCGCGCCCGCGCTCTGCCGCAGCAGGATCCCCACCGCCACCGCGATCACCGCGCCGACCGCGAACACCGGCGCCGCGCCGGCGACCGCCCGCCACTGCGCCTCGCCGGCCAGCGCCAGGTCTCCGCCGGGCTGCAGCAGCGTGGCCACCAGCCAGCCGGCCAGCGACGCCACCAGTCCGACGACCGCGGCGACCAGCGCGACCACCGCGGTCTTGGCCAGCAGCACCCGCGGGCGCCGCGGCGCGGCCTGGAACGTGGTGCGGATGGTGCCGAACCGGTACTCGGTGGTCACCGCGAGCGTGGCCATCACCAGCACGATCACCAGGGCGAACTGCAGGAGCAGGGGCAGGATCCCGAGCGGGAACGGCCCCTCGGCGGCCGGCCACTGGCCCGCCACCAGCCCGGCCGCCCCGGCCACCAGCAGCACGGCCAGCCCGCTGCACCACCAGGGCGAGCGGGTGGACAGGAGCTTGATGCGTTCCACGGCCAGCAGCGTCATGCCGGCACCCCTTCCGCGTGCCGGGTCGCCGCGCCGGCGAACTCCACGTCCTGTCCGGTGATCTGCATGAACGCCTCCTCCAGCGAGCCGCGGCGCAGGGTCAGCTCGTGCAGCGCGATGCCGCCCGCCGCGGCCGCCTCGCCGACCGCCTCGGTCCCGGCCCCGGTGACCAGGAGCCCGTCCGGGGTCCCGGCGTCGGCGACGGTGTGCCCGCGCCCGCGCAGCAGCGCGGTCAGTTCCGCCACCGCGGGGGTGCGCACCAGCACCGCCGCCCCGGCGGCGCCGTCGACGAACGCGGCGGTGGGGCGCTGCGCGATGAGCCGGCCGCGGCCGATCACCACCAGCTCCTCGGCGGTCTGCGCCATCTCCGAGAGCAGGTGGCTGGACACGAACACGGTCCGCCCCTCGGCCGCGAGCCGCTGCATGAACGTGCGGATCCACCGGATGCCCTCGGGGTCGAG
>JASLAP010000521.1 GCA_030147065.1 Pseudonocardia sp.
TCTCCCACGACGGGTTCGGGTTCCTCACCTGCCGGCGCATCGAGCTGGGCAACGTCGAGGTGCTGGCCTCGCGGATCTCCTACGTCGGGGAGCTGGGCTGGGAGCTCTACGTCCCGATGGAGCAGGGCGCGCGGGTGTGGGACCTGCTGCACGAGGCCGGGCGGCCGGACGGGGCGGTCCCGGTCGGGATCGGGGTCTACGGCACGACGGGGCGGCTGGAGAAGGGCTACCGGGCCTACGGGTTCGAGCTCGACGGCGAGCGGACGATCGTCGAGGCCGGGATGATGCGCCCGAAGGTCAAGAACGCCGACTTCGTGGGCCGCGAGGCCTACCTCGCGCAGCGGGAGGCCCCGCCGCTGTCCGTGCTGTGCACGATGACCGTCGACGACCACACGTCGGCCGGCGGGGGCAAGCGCTTCATGCTCGGCGGCGAGCCGATCCTCACCCGCGACGGCGGCACGCTGACCGACGGCCACGGCCACCACCCGTACGTCACCTCCGCCGGGTCGGCGCCGTCGCTGGGCGCGCACGTGCTCATGGCGTACCTGCCACCGGACCAGGCGGTGGTCGGCAACGGGCTCGCCGTGTCCTACATGGAGGAGCTCTACCCGGTCACCGTGCGGTCGAACGACGCCACGCCGCTGTTCGACCCGACCAACGAGCGGATCAAGGGCTGAGGGGGCGACGGCTGCCATGACGGACGTGCTGGTGTGCATCAAGCGGGTGCCCGAGGTCGCCGGCGAGGTGCAGTTGACCGCCGACGGCCAGGCCGTCGACACCCGCCACGTCGGGTACACGATCAGCGGCCACGAGAGCTGCGCGGTGGAGCTGGCGGTGCGGATCGCCACCGAGACCGGGGGCAGCGCGACGGTGCTGACCCTCGGGTCGGCCGACGCGGTCGAGCAGCTGCGGACGGCGCTGGCGCTGGGCTGCTCGGGAGCGGTGCTGATCGAGGCCGACCCCGCCGGGTACGGCCCCGCGGACCTGGCCCGCGAGATCGCCGCCGTGGTCCGGGCAGGCGGGGACGGCGGACGTGGCTACGACCTCGTGCTGCTGGGCAACGACGCCGCCGACACCGGCGACTTCCAGGTCGGCATCCGGCTCGCGTACGCGCTGGGCCGGCCGGTGGTGAACGGCGTGCGGACGGTCGAGGTCGCGAACGACGTGGCAACGGCGCAGGTCGCCGGGCCGGACGGGGTCGAGACGTACGCGGTGCCGCTGCCCGCGGTCGTGACCGTGCTGGAGGGCGGCGTCGAACCGCGCTACCCGACGATCACTGGCCGGATGAAGGCGAAGAAGGTGAAGGTCCAGACGGTGGCGCCGCAGCGGGAGCCGGACGGCTCGGGACGGGTGCGGCTGCTGCTGCCGCCCGCGCAGCCGACCTCGGTCGAGGTGCTCGGCGCGGGCCCGGACACCGCGAAGGCCGTGGTCGACCTGCTGGAGAAGCTGGGGGTGGCGCGATGATCCTCGTGTTCGTCGAGACCGAGGCGTCCGGCGCGGCGGAGGTGTCGCGGGAGACCGTCACGTTCGCGCGCACCCTCGCCGAGCGGACGGGCGAGCCGGTGCACGCGGTCGTCGTCGGGGCGCTCCCGGACGGGGCCGTCGACCAGCTCGGCACGTACGGCGTCACGGACGTGCACCACGCCACCGGCGAGGCCGCCTCGGCCTACGGCGGCGCTGCCTGGTCGGCCGCCGTGCAGGCACTGGCCGCGGATGGCGCCCTCGACGTCACGGCCGTGCTCGCGCCCGGCACCGAGCGCGGCATGGAGGTGGCGGCCCACCTGGCCGCGCGCCTGGACGTGCCGATGGCCGCCAACGTCGTCGGGATCGGGGAGGGCATCGGCGAGAGCGACCCGCTGCGGGTCGTCCGCCAGGTCCTGGGCGGTGCCGCGCTGGAGGAGATGGTCCTGCCCGAGCGCCCCGCCGTGCTCACGGTCGCCGGCCACGCCGTCGCGGACGAGCCCGGCGCACCGGTCACGGCGACGCTGCGGGAGTTCTCGCCGGAGGTCGCCGAGGCGGACCTGGTGGCGCGCGTGGTGTCGACCGAGCCGGTCGAGGAGCTGGACCGGTCGGGCGCGCTCACGTCGGCGCGGGTCGTCGTGGGCGCCGGGCGCGGCGCCGGGTCCGCGAACGGCTTCGACGACCTGGTGGAGCTGGCCGAGCTGCTCGGCGGCGCGATCGGAGTCTCCCGGGTGGTGACCAGCCTGGGCTGGCGCCCCCACCACGAGCAGATCGGCCAGACCGGCAGCCGCATCTCCCCCGACGTCTACATCCCGTGCGGCATCAGCGGCGCCATCCAGCACTGGGCCGGCTGCGCGAGCTCGAAGACGATCCTGACGATCAACAGCGACGAGGACGCGCCGATGGTCACCAAGGCGACCTACGCGGTGATCGGCGACCTGCACGAGGTCGTCCCCGCGATCAACGCCGAGATCAAGCGACGGCGGGGCTGACCGGTGGACATCTCGATGGGTGCCGGACCGCCGGCCGACGACGCCGTGGGCGCCGCGCTGCAGGGACTGATGGCGCGGTTCAGCGTCGAGATCACGCCACGCGAGGCGCCGTCACTCCCGCCGCTCGCGGACGTCCTGGCCGCCGGGACGGCCGTCTACCTCACGTTCCTGCCGCACACGCCGTGGGCCGAGACCGTGGCGGTCGCCCGCTCGGTCCGCGATGCCGGGATGCGGCCGGTGCCGCACCTCGCGGCCCGGGCCGTGCCCGACGCTGCCGCGCTGAGAAGCATGCTCGCCGACCTCACCGCGGTCGGCGTGCAGGACCTGCTGGTCCTGGCCGGCTCGCTCGCCACGCCCGTCGGCGAGTTCCACGAGGCGGCCCAGATCCTCGACACCGGCCTCATCGAGGACGCCGGTATCGCCCGCGTCGGCATCGTGGGCCATCCGGAGGGCCATCCCGACATCGACGGCGACGAGCTGTCCCGGGCACTGGTGACCAAGTGCCGCATCGCCCGGGAGCGCGGCCTGGACCTGCACCTGGTCACCCAGTTCGCCTTCGCCCCGGAGCCGTTCATCGAGTGGGAGCGCCGGATGCGGGCAGCGGGGGTCGACGTGCCCGTGCACGTCGGGCTGCCCGGCCTCACCTCCCCCACCCGCCTGCTGCGGTTCGGCCTGCGGTGCGGCGTCGGCGCCTCGCTGAAGGTGCTCCGGCAGCAGGCCGGAGGCGTGCTCAAGCTCGCCACCACCCCCGTCCACCACCCCGACGCCACCCTGGTCGGCATCGCGGCGTCGGTGGCCGCCGATCCTGCCAGCCTGCTGCGCGGGATCCACTTCTTCCCGTTCGGCGCGCTCGCGCCGACCGCCGCCTGGGCGAACGACATCCGCGACGGCCACTTCGAGGTGGACGACCGCGACCGCCTGCGGGTGACCGCCTGACCCCGTCCCCTTCCCCGACCGCCCGGAGACCCCTGATGTCCTTCCCGTCCGACCTGCAGATCGCCCAGACCGCCGCGCTCAAGCCGCTCGGCGACATCGCCGCCGCCATGGGCATCGGGCCGCACCTGCTGGAGGCCTACGGCGAGCACGTCGCCAAGATCAAGCTCGCGGCGATCGACGAGCTCGCGGACCGGCCGAAGGCGAAGTACGTGGTGGTGTCCGCGATCACCCCGACGCCGCTGGGCGAGGGCAAGACCACGACCACGGTCGGCCTCGGGCAGGCGCTGTGCGGCATCGGGCGGCAGGCCACGGTGGCGATCCGGCAGCCGTCGATGGGCCCGACGTTCGGCATCAAGGGCGGCGCGGCCGGCGGTGGCTACAGCCAGGTCGTCCCCATGGAGGTGCTCAACCTGCACCTGACCGGTGACTTCCACGCGGTCACCGCCGCGCACAACCTGCTCTCGGCGGTCCTGGACAACCACCTGTTCCAGGGCAACCCCTCCGAGATCGACCCGCACGACATCACCTGGCGCCGCGTGCTCGACGTCAACGACCGCGCGCTGCGCAACGTGATCGTCGGCCTCGGCAGCAAGACGGACGGGATCCCCCGCCAGACGGGGTTCGACATCACCGCGGCCAGCGAGGTCATGGCGATCTTCGCGCTCAGCCGCTCGCTGCAGGAGATGCGCGAGCGGCTCGGGCGCATCGTGGTGGGCTACACGCGCGACCGCAGGCCGGTCACCGCCGAGGACATCGGCGGCGCGGGCGCCATGGCGGTCATCATGCGCGACGCGTTGAAGCCCAACCTGATGCAGACGCTGGAGAACACGCCGGTCCTGGTGCACGCGGGCCCGTTCGGCAACATCGCCCACGGGAACTCGTCGGTGGTGGCCGACCTCGTCGGCATCCACGGTGGCGACTTCCTCGTCACCGAGGCCGGGTTCGGGGCCGACATGGGCGCGGAGCGGTTCTTCAACATCAAGTGCCGGGCGTCCGGGCTCGTCCCCGACGCCGCGGTCGTCGTGGCGACCGTGCGGGCGCTGAAGGCGCACTCCGGCCGGCACAAGGTCGTCGCCGGGCGGCCGCTGCCGGAGGCCCTCCTCGCCGAGAACCCGGACGAGGTCCACATCGGCGGGGCCAACCTGCGCAAGCAGATCGAGAACATCCGGCTGCACGGCGTGTCGCCGGTCATCGCGATCAACGCGTTCCCCGGCGACCACCCGTCCGAGCACGCGGCGATCGCCGAGATCGCTGCGGAGATGGGGGCGCGGGTGGCGGTCTGCACGCACTTCGCCGACGGCGGTCGCGGGGCCCGGGAGCTGGCCGAGGTGGTCGCCGAGGCCGCCGACGAGCCGTCCGAGTTCCGCTTCCTCTACCCGGACTCGGCGAGCCTCCAGGAGAAGATCGAGACGATCGCCACAAAGGTCTACGGCGCCGCCGGGGTGGACTACGACCTCACCGCGTCGCGCCAGCTCGCGACCTACGAGGCGAACGGCTACGGCAACCTCCCGGTCTGCATCGCCAAGACCCACCTGTCGCTGTCGTCCGACGCGTCGCTGAAGGGCGCGCCCACCGGCTGGCGCCTTCCGGTCCGGGAGGTGCGGGCCTCGGTCGGCGCCGGGTTCATCTACCCGATCTGCGGCGACATGCGCACCATGCCGGGCCTGGGCGCCACCCCCGCCGCGCACGTCGTCGACATCGACCGGGACGGCAACATCGTCAACCTCTCCTGAGCGTCCCGCGGATCCCGTCGCGGACCTCGGCAGCGCGGCGCAGGAGATCGTCGACGGGGTCGACGGCGGCGGCGAGCCGCTCGGCCTCCGCGGTGCCGCGGCGGGGGCCGATGTCGGCCTCGACGTTCGTGCGGCTGATGCTGAGCGCCGCGGCCACCGCGTCGGCGGCCGCGGCCACGTCCCCGAGGAGGGCACCGCTCCCGACCCGGGCCATCCGCTCGCACTGCTCGACGAGCTCGGCCCCGACCGCGACGAGCTCGGCGGGTGGACCCGCGGCGGCGAGGAGCGCGTCGGCGATCACCGCCGCCCGCCGCGCCCGCTCGGCCTCGGTGGACCGGGGCAGCGCGTAGGCGGCGGCGACCTCGTCGACGACGGCGGCGTCGGCCTCGGCGAGACGCAGCGCCGTCTCGCGCGCGTCCTCCGCCCGCGCGAGCACGCCCTGCGCGACGTCACCAGCCGCGTGGTCCGGGCCGACGCGGAACCGGGCCACCATGATCAGCAGAGCGGCCGCCTGCGCCAGGTTGAGCGCGGCGACGGCGGCACCGGCGGGCGTCGGGTGCCGGGCCGCCAGGCGTCCGAGATAGGTGTCGATGGACCAGGTCCGCATTCCGCCAGGCTAGTGCGGCGGCGGGTCCATCGAGGTGCTGCCGGCCGGGAGCGGGCGCCGGCGGCAGCACCGCGACTGGAACCCGGGTCAGCGTGGTGCGCGCAGGGCAGCTCGAACGGCAGCCTCGAGCTGGTCCCGCAGGGCGCGGGGAGGCGCGGATCCCGCGATCAGGTGCCGGCGGAGGGCACCCAGCGGGAGGTCCACGACCGCGCAGATCGTGTGCTCGAGGGCCGATCGGCCGACCCCACCGGTGAGCCGCCGAGTCAACTCGACCAGGCTCCGCTCGAGCGGCTCGTTGATCTCATCCAGCTCGCGCCGGAGGTCGTTCTCGCGCACGCTGTGGACGAGGTCCTCTCGGCGCAGGGAGGCCAGCAGGGCGGCGTCACGGGGATGGTCGCGGGCGAAGGTGTAGAGGCTCATCGCGGCGGCCACCGCCGCCTCGACCGGGTCGTCGGCGTCGAGCGTCTGCAGGAACGCTGCCTGCGACCGACGCACGGCGCGCACCCACATGGCCGCCAGGAGGTCGTCGAGCGTGCCGAAGCGGTGGTAGATCGAACCCTTCGGTGCACCACTCGCCGCCACCACCCCGTCGAGCGTGGCCGCGCGCGCACCACCGGCGAGCACGAGATCACGTGCGGCGTCCAGGATGGCGTCGGAAGGGTGCTTCTCGGGCCGGCCCACGCGGCGAGTACAGCACGGGACCGGACCCACCCCGACCGTCCCGGTGCCGCCCCGGACATGTCCGGTCAGCCTGCGGCGTCGCCGGTGACGGCGATCTGCCGCATCCTCCAGGAGATCTCGCCGACCCGGGTCGACGCGGTCAGCTCGGCCAGCTCCGCGGCCAGGTGGTCCAGCTCGCGCACCGGGCGATCCGCCCGCCCGGCCGGGTTGTCGCGCCACTTCGCCAGGTTGATCGAGAACATCCGGGCAGCGTGGGCGGTGGACGCGCTCACCCGCGCCACCCGGTCGATCCGGCGCTCCAGCCCCGCGGTGGCGGCGGGCAGGCGCGCACCCACGAGGAGGTCGTGGCCGTGGTCGGCCAGCATCCGCGCGAGCAGCGACAGGTACCGGCGGAACACCGGCTGCGCAGTGTCGATCCGCTCGATCTCGTCCAGCAGGAGCAGGCCGCCCGGGGCGAGCTGGCCGAGCCAGTCCAGCACCGCGGTCTCCGGGGCCGGCAGGTGGGACAGCAGCAGCCGGGCGTGGATCAGGTCTGCCTCGCCGGTGTGCGGCAGGGGCATCCGGGTCACGTCGTGGGCGACGAAGCAGGCCCCGGTGATACGGGCGGCCCTGGCCTTGCCCAACAGGGTCGTCGAGCGGTCGACGCCCACTGCCCGGCGGGGCCGCAGCGCGTCGACGAGGAGGCGCGTGGTGTGGCCCGGGCCGCATCCGAGGTCGAGCGCGAGGCGCGGCCGCACGTCGACGGTGTCGAAGGCGTCAACGAGGAAGGCCCGCGAGGTGCTCTCGAACAGCTGGGCCACGAGCGCGAGCCGCTCGGCCTCCGGTTCGCCCTCGCCGAACGTGTAGCCGGCGCCCCCGCGCTGGTCGCTCACCCGTCCACCGTGCCCGATCGCGCACCCCGGCCCGACCCGGCGAGGAACCGCAGCAGCACCGCGGTGTCCGCGTGGAACATCTGCGAACGCCGCACCTTGCCCTCGCGCTCCACGTCCGCACCCATGTCCCGACCTCCCGCTCGGCATCGTCGTGGCTGCAATATTAGACGAAACCGCCTAATATTGGTGCGGTGAGCTGCCGCGCAGTGCCCGGCCCTCGCAGCCTGCCGGGTTGCCGACCCTCCGCGCGGGCAACCCGCGGCCTCGCTCCGCTGGCGCCGGTGAGCACGTTCTCCAGCCACAGAGGGACGCCGCGGGGTGTCACACAGAGCGGCTGCGCTCCGTCCACCATCCGAGCGCTCATACCAGGAGGTAGCGTGTCCCTGCTCTCGCAGACCCCCGCCGACGTGCCCGAACCCCTCGCCCCGATCGGCGGCCGGTTTCCCGGCCTCGACACCGTCCTGGCCGGCTCGGTCGGGCTGGTCGTGCTCGGGGTCGGGCTGTGGACACTGCTGTGGACACTGCTGTGGACACTGCTGTCGCCCGCCGCCGTCGGCTCCGCACGCTTCCTGCCCGGCGCCGGGGCCGCGTCGATCGGGGTCGGGCTCGGGCTGCTGCTCGCTCTGGTGTGGCGGGACGCGCTCGCGACCGTGCTCGTCGCGCTGCTGGTGGCCGGTGCCGTGCACGCGGTCGCCCACGGCTTCGACGCCTGGCCGGCCGCCGCACTGGCGGTGCCCGTCGTGCTCGTCCCGCTCGCCCACCGGGTGGGACGCCGCCGGACCGGTCGCACCGTCCACTTCGAGCTCGTCCCGGACGGCGGGCGGACGGGGCGTCGAGCATGATCGCCTGTCGGGTCGTGACCTGGAACTGCTGGTGGCGGTTCGGGGACTGGGAGCCGCGGTGGAGCGCGATCGCGGAGGTGCTGGCCGACACCGCGCCGGACGTGGTCGGGCTGCAGGAGGTCTGGGCAGCCGGCGCGGAGAACGCCGCGGCGCGGCTGGCCGACCGCCTCGGCATGCACTGGAGCTGGGTCCCGTCGCCGCAGCCCGGCCTCTGGCAACGGCGCATCGGCGACCCCACGATCGCGATCGGCAACGCGGTGCTCAGCCGCTGGCCCATCGCCGCCACGGCACACGTCGACCTGGTCGGGCCGGTCGGAGCCGCGGACGGCCGCACCGCACTGCGCGCCGACGTGGACACGCCGGCCGGTCGGCTGCCGTTCGTGACCACCCAGCTGTCCTCCGCCCCCGGCCTGTCCGCCGTGCGCGGCGCTCAGCTGCGCCACCTCGCCGGCGCCCTCCTGGCACCCGCCGGCGACGCGACCCTGCCCCCGGTGCTGACCGGGGACCTCAACGCCCTGCCCGAGTCCGACGAGGTCCGGTCGATCGAGGGGGTGCTGACCGAGCCGGCCGTGCCCGGCCTCGTCCTGGTGGACGCCTGGCGGTACGCCGGGCCGCACGACCCGGGCTTCACCTGGGACCGGGCCAACCCGCACGTCGCCGGCACCGGCGAGCCGAGCTCGCGCATCGACTACGTCCTGGTCGGGCTGCCCCGCGCGGGCGGGGCCGCGCTGGTCGTGGCCGCGGGTCTGCTCGGGGAGCGCCCGCACGACGGGGTGTGGCCGTCCGACCACGCCGGGGTCGTGGCCGACCTGCTGCTCGGGCCGCAGGCGGCGCCCGACGGGGACACGCGATGATCGGCAGCAGCGGCGGCGGGGACCGACCCGGCCGCGCGGATGGGCGCCACGGACTGGGACTGCCGCCGGGCCAGCGCCCGGTCGCGGGGGTTCCCGCGCTTCGGCACCCACCTCCACCATCCCCCTCCGGAGATCCCCGAGGACCATGCGATCCAGGTCAGCGGGGCCGTGACCACCGCCTTGCCCTGCCGCTGACAGCGCCGCTCCCGAGTGATCGGAAGAACCCGAGCCGGACGGCCTCGCGAGCCGACGCCCCACGTCAGCGTGGCTCGTCGTCGACACCTGACAGGTCGAGACGGCGCAGGCGCTCCGGGTCGGCCACGACGTCGATCTCGGCGATCCTGTCGTGCTTCACGGTGAACCCCATGACCGCGAACGGCCGGCCGTGCGGCATGAGCACGGCGCCCGCGCACCCGTTGACGAGCGCGGGCGTGGCCGTGCGGGCAGGGCCGGAGAAGTCCAGGGCCCGCGCGGCCACCGCCCGGGCACCGCGGACCTCTCGGGGCGCTCCTGGCGGTACGTCGCGGTCCGCTCGGAGCACGACGTCCGGGTCGAGCACCGCCAGCAGCGCGTCGAAGTCGCCGTCGCGCGACGCGGCGAGGAATGCGCTGACCACGCGACGCTGGCTGGCCAGGTCCGCGTCCGGGACGGGCGCGCCACGGACCCGCCGGCGCGCACGGCTCGCGAGCTGGCGGGCCGCGTCCCGGGACCGCCCGACGATCGGGGCGATCTCGTCGAACGGGACCGCGAACATGTCGTGGAGCACGAACGCGAGCCGCTCCGGGGGTGCCAGCGTCTCCAGCACGACGAGCAACGCCAGGCCGACGGAGTCGGCCAGCAGTGCCTCGCGCTCCGGGTCCGTCCCGTCGTCCCGGACGACGATCGGCTCGGGCACGTGCGGCCCCAACGGCTCCTCCCGCCGGCGCCGGCGCGAACGCAGCGCGTCCAGCGAGATGCGGGCGAGGACGGTCGTCAGCCAGCCCCTGAGGTCGTCCACGTCGTCGACGTTCGAGCGGCTGAGGCGCAACCACGCTTCCTGCACCGCGTCGTCGGCCTCGCTCAACGACCCGAGCATCCGGTAGCCGACCGCCCGCAGATGGGCCCGGTGCTCGTCGAAGCGATCCGCCAGCCAGTCGTGCTCGTCGTCCACCGTCACCCCTTGCTCGGGCAGTGCGCCGTCCCGCCAAGGACGAACGGCGGGGCGCAGATGTGACCGAGCGTCTCCTCGCGGAGCCGTCCGGCCACCGCTGACCATCCAGGCTGACACCTCGCGTCCCCACGGGCCCGAGCGGCGGTCACATCCGCGCATCGGCCGGCGTCCACCAGTCGACCACCCGCTGTTCGTTCGACCGGAGGAGAACATTCGATGGCTCGTTCCCCGGCCCTTCAGCCGCTTGACCGATACCGTCCGCGGGCCGGCGCCCGGATGGCCTCGATCCGGCCCGCCGCCGGCACCGGGCGGGCCGAGCCGTGAGCGCCGTCGCCGTGACGGTCGTCGTGGTCACCGCTCTCATGAACGCCGCTGTGGCTGTCGGCGACCTGGCGCGCGCGCAGTTCGTGCTGGCCACCTCCGAGCAGGTCCGCGTGCCGACGTCGTGGCTGCCGGCCCTGGGGGTGGCGAAGATGGCGGGCGCTGCCGGGCTCGTCGGCGGCCTGCTGGGACTGCGGGCGATCGGCATCGCTGCCGCGCTCGGACTCACACTCTTCTTCGTCTGCGCGATCGGCCGGCACGTGCAGACCGGTGTCCTGCGGAGCCTCCCGTTCCCCGGCGCGTTCCTGATGATGGCCGCGGCCTCGCTGCTGGTGTTCGTCCGGGGCTGACGCCCCTGTTCGCCAGCGCGGACGCGCGGCCCGGCCCGCAGCGACGAGCAGCCGCACCTGCCTCACCGACCACGTGCCACGCCATCGACCAAGGCTCAAGCATTGCTCGGTGTCACCTGTCGTCGACTCAGCAAACCGAGTTCCGTGCCCCGCAGAACTGCGGTGAGCCGGTCGACGACGTGCAGCTTGGTGTAGATCCGTTGCAAGTGCTTTTGCACCGTTCGCTCGCTGATGGCCAGTCGCCGGCCGATGGCCGCCGCCGTGAGGCCTTCCGCGAGCAGGCCGAGGACGGCGGTTTCGCGCGGAGTAAGACCCATGCCTGCCGCGTGTTCCACCGCGGCAAGGCTCTCGATCGCGATCGTCTGTCGATCGAGCACGGTGAGCAGCCGCCACACCATCATGGCCAATTCGATCTCGGTCCGGCAGAACCGGCCGTGCCTGGCGAGGACGAAGGCTCGCGCGCATCCCGGTTGCAGGCGGAGCGGAAGGGCGAGCTGATCAGGGCAGCGGGTCGCCTCTCCGATGTCGGCCCAGCAAGCCGCTCGTGAGCCCTCGGCGAAGGCCGGCACACCCGCGGTCTGCTGGGGGATCCGCTGGCCGGTGGCCAGGTAGAAGCTCAGCAGGGGGTGGTCCTGACTGCGGGTCATCGTCAGCGTGAAGAGCGCATCACGATGGCCGTCGAGTTGCTCGTCGAGCGGCCACAGCTCGGCGCGATGATCGGTGTTCACGATATCGCTGAAGCCGCAGGCGGTCGCGTCGAAGGTCGCATGCAGCCGGAGTGCGATCTGCTCGACGGGCAACGCGTCCAGCGGAACCGTCAGCAGGTGCGCGAAGAACTCCAACCACCCGCGCTCGTGGTGGGAACGCCGCAATTCGATCACCGCCCGCCTGGGGCCGGAACCCATCGGTGGAGGACTCGTCGCGCGACACACGGTCGTAACCCGCCGTTCGAGTGATGAGCAGATCGGCGGAATGATCAGCGCAATACACGGCTGACGTTCGAGCAATGCCCGATCACGGCCCTGCCGCTGCCCGTCCGCACCGACCCTGACGAAGCGGTAAGGAAAGTCTTACCCGCCCACACACGATCCTCGCTGCCGCGGCGATACCCGGCCGACCGCCCGGACGACACCCTTCTGGTGGGTCGGTAGCACCGCACCGCACCCGGGGGGCAACGAGATGGCGCTCGACTCGCGGCTTCCGTGGCCCGCGCGGCGATGCCGCAGCGAAACCCACGAGCCGACGGATCGACACCCACCAGAGAGGGGGAAGGTGATGGCAGTCGTGACGAGCCCGCTCGGCTTCAACGCCGAGCAACTCTTCGTCGACCTCACCTCGACGTTCGGCCACCAGCTCTTCCTGAAGTGCGAGGGGTTCAACTTCGCCGGCTCGGTCAAGCTGAAGGCGGCGCTGGCGATGGTCGAGGCAGCCGAGCGGGCGGGGCGGCTGCACCAGGGTTCGGTGCTGGTCGAGTCGTCGTCGGGGAACCTCGGCGTGGCGCTGAGCATGATCGCCGCGAACCGCGGCTACGAGTTCGTGTGCGTCACCGACACCCGCTGCAACCCGGCGACCCGGCGCGTGATGGAGGCTCTCGGCGCCCGGATCCAGACGATCCGCGAACCCGATCCGCACGGTGGCTACCTGGGCGCGCGCATCGACCACGTGCGGGCCCTGTGCGCCTCCGACAAGCGGTACGTGTGGCTGAACCAGTACGCGAACCCGAACAACTGGAAGGCGCACTTCCGGACCACCGCTCCGGCGATCGCCGGCGAGTTCCCGGAGCTGGACGTGCTGTTCGTCGGCGCGGGCACGACCGGGACCCTCATGGGTTGCGCGCGCTTCTTCCGGCAGTGGCACCGGCGCGTGCACGTCGTCGCCGTCGACGCCGTGGGCTCGGTGACCTTCGGCGCGGCACCGGCCCCGCGGATGATCCCCGGCCTGGGCACCAGCGTGCGCCCGGAACAGCTCGACGAGGCGTTCGTCGACGAGGTGGTGCTCGTCGAGGAGGAGGACACGATTCGGGCGTGCCGCCGGATGGCGAGCCGCGGGTTTCTGTTCGGCGGCTCGACCGGCACGGTCGTCAGCGGCGCGATGGGCTGGCTGGCCGCGCACGGCGGCCCCGGCCTGACCGCCGTCGCGATCGCCCCCGACATGGGCGAGCGCTACCTCGACACCGTCTACCACGACGGCTGGGTGGACGACCTGTACGGCCCCGAGCTGCTGGCCGAGACCGCCTTCGCCGCTGCGCAGGTGGCCTGATGACCTCGGCATCCCGCCCGGCAACCGAGACCGGGGAGCTGCGTCCCTGGCCGCTCCAGCTCGTCGACCAGCCCGCCGCGAGCGACACCGGCGAGCTCCGCCCGTTCGACGGCCTCGGCAGCGAGGCTGGCCGGATCGTCGGCTCCGACGAGCCGACCATCGCTCCCGCGGAGCGGGGCGTCGCCGCGACCGAGACCGCCCGCGCCGCCGCGGCCCCCGGCATCGACCAGGAACTGCGGGCGGCCCGCGCCGAGCTGAAGCGGCTGGGCACCGAGCTGGCCGGGCTGCTGGACCAGGTGCGCCGGCTGGAGCAGGACCCGGCCGCGACGGACTCCGCGCCGCCGACGGTCTCCACGCCACGGGCCGCCCCGGCACCGAAGCCGGTGGCTGCGCCCGTCCCGCCGCCAACCGAGCGGCGACCCGCGCCCACACCGGACCGGACCCGCGCCCCGCAGCCCAGCCCGACACCGGCCCCGCGGCCTGCGGCGCCCACGCCGCCACCGGCCCCGGCGCAGCACCCCGCGCCTGCCCAACACCTCTCCCCCGTCCCCCACCCCACCCCGGCACCGGCCGCGGGACGGCCCGCACCCGGCCGAGCGCGCACCCAGCGCTTCGGGTCCGCTGCGGCCACGGCGCCCGTTGCGAGCCCTCCCGTGCCGCCTGCTGCGGCGTCGGGTCACGCGCCCGCCACGAGGTCCCAGCCCGCCCAGCGGTTCGCACCTGCGGTGCTCCCCGCACCCGTGCGGACCCGGCCCGCTCCGCCTGCGCCGGTGATCGGGCGGGACCGGCCGCAGCCGACGGGCCTCCGCCCGTCGCCCGTGCCGGCCGCGCCGCCCGCGCCGCCTGCGCCCGAGGCCTCGCCGGCAGCGTCGCCGAGCGGGCTCGAAGCCGGGTACTCGGCGGTGCTGGCCGAGGTCCTCGGCGTCGCCCGGGTGCCGGTCACCAGCAACTTCTTCGACGACCTCGGCGCCGACTCGATGGTCATGGCCCGGTTCTGCGCCCGCGTGCGGACCCGGCCCGACCTGCCCAACATCGCCATCAAGGACATCTACCGGGCCCCGACGATCGCGGCGCTGGCGGCTTCCGGAGCAGGAGCCGCGACGTCGGCCCCGGCACCTTCCCGGACCCCGGCCGGCGCGGTGGCCCCCGCCCGCCCGCATGCGCCGGCTTCCGGCAACCTGGACTCGCCGACCGTGTTGCTGCGCCGCGCGCCGGGCCCGGACGCGTCGCCCGACCCGCGAGAGGCGCCCGTCGGCACGCTGCGCTACCTGCTGTGCGGCACGCTGCAGCTGCTGTTCCTGCTCGGCTACCCCGCCCTCATCGCCTACGCCCTCGCCCTCGGCGCGGAGTGGGTCCTCACCGCCACCACCGCGGTGGAGGTGTACCTGCGGTCGGTGCAGGTCGCCGGCGCGTTGCTGCTGGGCACCAGCCTGCTGCCGATCCTGGCCAAGTGGCTGCTCGTCGGCCGCTGGAAGCCGGCCCGGTTCCCGCTCTGGAGCCTGCGCTACTACCGGTTCTGGCTGGTCAAGACCTTGATCCGGACCAGCCCGCTGGTCCGGTCGGTCGGCACGCCGCTCTACCCGTGGTACCTGCGGCTGCTCGGCGCGAAGATCGGCAAGGGCGTGACGATCCTGTCCCCGACCGTGCCGGTGTGCACCGACCTGCTGACCATCGGCGCGGGCACGATCATCCGCAAGGCCTCCTCGTTCGTGGGCTACCGCGCCCACGCCGGCGCCGTCCAGGTGGGCCCGGTGACGATCGGGGCCGACGTCCTCGTCGGCGAGGCGACCGTGCTCGACATCGGCAGCTCGCTCGGCGACCGGTCCCAGCTGGGGCACACGTCGGCGCTGCACGCCGGGCAGTCGGTCCCGGCGGGCCAGCGCTGGCACGGCTCCCCCGCCGAGCCGACCTCGGTGAACTACCGGGCCGTCCCCGCGGTCGGCGGCGGCACCCTGCGGAAGCTGCTGTACTCGCTCACCCAGCTGGTGCTGGCCCTCGGTGTCTTCGTGCCGCTCGGCGCGACCGGTCTGACCCTGCTGGTGCGCGAGGTCCCGCAGGTGCAGGCGTTGGTCGTGGACGTCGAGACCGGCGCCGTGCACGTGCCGTTCCTCGTCGACGTGGTGATCCTCTCGACCGCGCTGTACTTCGGCGGCCTGCTGCTCGGTCTGCTGGTCACGACGACCGTTCCGCGGATGCTCACGCCCCTGGTGCGGCCGGGCAGGGCGTACCGCCTGTACGGCAGCGCCTACTGGGCGCTGCGGACCATCAGCCGGATGTCGAACAACAAGTTCTTCACGCGGGTCTTCGGCGACAGCTCGTACATCGTGGGGTACCTGCGCGCCCTCGGATACCGGTTCCTCCGGGTGGAGCAGACCGGCTCCAACTTCGGCATGACCGTGGCGCACGACTCCCCGTTCCTCTGCGAGATCGGCGGCGGAACTGTCGTCGCCGACGGCCTGACGATGCTGAACGCCGACTACTCGAGCACCTCGTTCAAGGTGTCGCGGGTCCGCCTCGGCGCGCACAGCTTCCTCGGCAACGCGATCTTCTACCCGGCCCGGGCGCGGGTGGGCGACGACTGCCTGCTCGCGACGAAGGTCATGGTCCCGCTCGACGGGGGCGTCCGGCAGGGTGTCGGGCTCCTCGGCTCACCCAGCTTCGAGATCCCGCGCTCGGTCCAGCGGGACAGCCGGCTGGCGGTCGGGCCGGAGCAGCGCCGCCGCGGTGTGGCCGCCAAGAACCGGCACAACCTGGTCAGCATCGCGCTGCTGCTGCTGAGCCGGTGGTTGCACTTCACGCTGGTCGTCGCGCTCGCGCGGTTCGCCCTCGACCTGCACACCCAGTTCGGGGCGGTGGCCATCGCGGCGCTCGGCACCGCGAACCTGCTGCTCACCTACACCTACTTCGGGCTCCTCGACCGCACCGTGCGGTGGCTGGTGGCCTGGAAGCCGCAGGGCGTGTCGATCTACGACCAGGCGTTCTGGCGGCACGAGCGGTTCTGGAAGGTCGCCGCCGACACCTACATCCAGCGGCTCAACGGCACGCCGTTCAAGAACGGGCTCTGGCGGGTGCTGGGTGTGCGGGTGGGGCGCCGGCTCTTCGACGACGGCTGCTCGATCATCGAACGGTCGTTCGTCACCATCGGCGACCACTGCACCCTCAACGAGCGCAGCGTCATCCAGTGCCACTCCCAGGAGAACGACGCGTTCAAGTCCGACCGGGTCGTGATCGGCAACGGCGTGACCGTCGGGGTCGGCGCGTTCGTCCACTACGGAACGCGCCTCGGCGACGGCTCGCTGCTCGAGGCGGACTCGTTCCTGATGAAGGGCGAGGAGGTGCCGCCGCGCACGCGCTGGGGTGGCAACCCGGCAGTCGAACTGGAAGGCGCACCTCTTTCGATCATCAACAGCTCACTGCGGAGGAAGTCATGAACGTCGCCATCGATCCGTCGGCACGCCAGTACTGGCTGGGCGCGTTGGCCGGGGGCGGTCCCACCGCGGTTCCGCGGTGGTCCCAGGAGGCCCGGCCCGGCGTCGGGGAGCACGTCGAACCGATCCCGGCCAGGCTGGCCGACGCGGTGGGCCGGACCGTCGGCCCGCTGCGGGGGGCGCCGCTCCTCGCCGCGCACGCCGTCGTCCTGGCGGCGCTGAGCGGCGAGCGCGAGGTCACCACCGGCTACGCCGCCGCGGCCGGCGCCGAGCCGTTGCCGCTGCGGCTGACCACCGAGCCCGCGACCTGGCGCGCTCTCGTCCAGCACGCGGCCCGGGCGCAGGAGCAGCTGCAGGCGAACCGGGACTTCCCGGTGGACGCGCTGGCCACGGAGCTGGGCCGCACCACGCCGCTGTTCGAGGTCGAGGTGGACCCGCACGCAGGTGCGGAGGCACCCGGGCCGCACACCGCGCTGCGGCTGTCGGTCGAGCAACGGGCGGAGGAGCTGCAGCTGCGCCTGCGCTACCGCACCGACGTGCTCGATGCGGACTCCGCCTCCCGCATCGCGGGCTACCACCTCACCGCCCTCGCCGCGATGGCCGCCCACCCCGACGCCGAGCACGGCGGGCGGAGCCTGCTGTCGGCGCAGGAGTACGCCTTCCAGATCGACGGGCTCGCCGGGCCCGACCGCGAACTGCCCGCCGAGCGCCTCCACGAGCTGTTCGAGCAGCGGGTCGCCGCCCACCCGGACGCCGTCGCCGCCGAGCACGACGGCCGGCAGTGGACCTACCGCGAGCTCAACGCCCGCGCCAACCGCCTGGGGCGGGCGCTGCTGGCCCGGGGGCTGCGCCGGGAGGGCGTGGTCGCGGTGGTGGCCGAGCGCAACCTCGACTGGATGGCGGCCGTGCTCGCGATCTTCAAGGCGGGCGGGGTGTACCTGCCGATCGAGCCGCACTTCCCGGCCGGCCGGATCGCCACCACGCTCGCCCGCGCCGGCTGCGCGCTGGCCCTGACCGAGCCGGGCAGCGACGTCACGCTGCGGCAGGCGCTCGACACCGTGCCCGCCGCGCAGGCGGTGCTGTTCGAGCAGGCCTACGCCGAGGACCACGCCGACGCCGACCTGGGCGTCCCGGTCGAGGCCGGCCAGCTCGCCTACATCTACTTCACCTCCGGCTCCACCGGCCAGCCCAAGGGCGCGATGTGCGAGCACGCCGGCATGATCAACCACCTCTACGCCAAGATCGAGGACCTCGGCATCGACGAGGGCACCGTGGTCGCCCAGACGGCGCCGCAGTGCTTCGACATCTCGCTCTGGCAGCTGGTGTCGGCGCTGCTGGTCGGGGGGCGGACGCTGCTCGTGCCGCAGGAGGTGATCCTCGACGTCGAGCGGTTCGTCGAGCAGATCACCGCCCGCCGGGTCGGGGTGCTGCAGGTGGTGCCGTCCTACCTGGAGGTCATCGCCGCCTACCTGGAACAGCACCCCCGGCAGCTGCCCGACCTGCGGGCCGTCTCGGCGACCGGGGAGGCGCTGAAGTACGAGCTGATCCAGCGCTGGTTCGCCGTCGCCCCGGGCATCCCGCTGGTCAACGCCTACGGGCTGACCGAGACCTCGGACGACACCAACCACGAGGTCATGCGGGACGTGCCCGCGTCGGGCCGGGTGCCGCTCGGCCGCCCCGTGCGCAACGTGCGCGTCTACATCGTCGACGAGAACCTGGACCCGGTCCCGCTCGGGGCGCCCGGTCTGATCGTCTTCTCCGGGGTGTGCGTGGGGCGCGGCTACGTCAACGACCCGGAACGCACCCGGCAGGCCTACCTGGGCGACCCGCACCGGCCCGGCCAGCGGCTGTACCGCAGTGGCGACTACGGCCGCTGGCTGCCCGACGGCCGGCTGGAGTTCCTCGGCCGCCGCGACGACCAGGTCAAGATCCGCGGCTTCCGGATCGAGATCGGGGAGATCGACAACGCGCTGCTGCGCGTGCCCGGCGTCCGCGACGCCGCGGTGGTCGTGGCGGAGCGGGCCGACCGGAGCAAGCACCTCGTGGCGTTCTACGCCGCCGGACGCCCGATCGACCCGGACGTGCTGGCGGCCCGCCTCGCCGAGACGCTGCCCGAGTACATGGTCCCGTCGCTGTACCACCGGCGGGAGAGCCTGCCCCTCACCGCGAACAGCAAGATCGACACGAACGCGCTGCGGGCGATCGCCGCGGAACTCGCCGCGCGCGACGGGGACGAGGCCAGCCCGCCCACCACGCCCACCGAGCAGATGCTGGCGGCCGCTTTCGCGAAGGTGCTCGAGGTGCCGGTCGGCGAGGTCGGGCGCCACGACCACTTCTTCGACCGCGGCGGCACGTCCCTGACCGCGGTGCGGCTCGTCATCGCCACCGGCCGCGCGGTCTCGCTCAAGGACGTCACCCGCCAGCCCGTACTGGCCGAACTGGCCGCCCTCATCGACCGGCGCACTGCCGCCTGACTAGCCCACGACGCTCTGTGAAGGAGAACCCGATGACCGCCAACCTGTCCACCCGACCCGCCCCCACGCTCGCCGTGCAGACCGCGCCCGGTCGTCCACCGCTGGTGCTCGCCGCAGGCGCGGCGGACCCGGAGGGCTGGGTGGCCTACCACCGCCCCGCGCTGCACGGCGTGCTCGCCCAGTACGGCGCCGTGCTGGTCCGGGGGCTCGGACTGCGCGACCCCGGCCAGGTCGGCTCGGTGTTCCGGCTGATCGGCGGCGAGCTCATGCCGGAGCGGGAGGCCTTCGCCCACCGCGACGTCCTGCCCGGCGGGGTCCACTCGTCCACGAAGTGGCCGGCGAACCAGCCGATGTGCATGCACCACGAGCGCAGCTACGCGTTCGAGTTCCCGGGCATGATGATGTTCGCCTGCCTGGCCGCGCCGAGCGCGGGCGGGGCGACGGGTGTCGCCGACGCGGCGGCCGTGCTCGACGCGCTCCCGCGCGGCCTGGTCGAGCGGTTCGAGCGCGAGGGTTGGGTGCTCGCCCGCAACTACAACGAGGAGATCGGGGCTTCCGTCGCCGACGCGTTCGGCACCGACGACCCCCGTGCCGTCGAGGCCTACTGCCGCGCGAACGCGATCAGCTTCCAGTGGCAGCCCGACGGCGGGCTGCGCACCTGGCAGCGGCGCAGCGCCGTGGTGCGCCACGCCGGCTCGGGCCGGCGCTGCTGGTTCAACCAGATCGCGTTCCTCAACGAGTGGACGATGGAGCGCGACGTGCGGGAGTTCCTGGTCGAGATGTACGGGCCGCAGGGGCTGCCGTTCACCACCTTGTTCGGCAACGGCGAGCCGGTCGGCCCGGGCATCGTGGAGCTGATCAACGAGGTCTACGCCGCCCACACGATGCGCGAGGCCTGGCGGCCGGGAGACCTGATGCTGGTGGACAACCTCCGCTGCGCGCACAGCCGGGATCCCTACGAGGGGCAGCGGCAGGTGCTCGTCGGGATGGCCGTGCCGACGCGGCAGAGCTTCCCGGGCGGTGCGGCATGACCACGATGCCCCCGCCGTTCGCGGTGATCTCCGGGGCCCAGGTGCAGCGCACGCTGCAGGGCCGCGAGCCGGAGATCGTCGAGCTGATCGAGGCCGCCTACCGCTGGCACGGTGCCGGCGACACGGTGAACCCGCCGTCGTACTTCCTGCGGTTCCCCGACCGGCCGACGGCCCGCATCATCGCCCTGCCCGCCTCCATCGGCGGGAAGGTCCGGGTCGACGGCATCAAGTGGATCTCCAGCTTCCCGGAGAACGTCGCCGCGGGCATCCCGCGCGCCTCGGCCGTGCTCATCCTCAACGACCACGACACCGGCTACCCGTTCGCCTGCCTGGAGAGCTCGATCATCAGTGCCACCCGCACGGCCGCGTCCGCGGCGCTGGCGGCCGACCGCCTCAGCGCCGGGCGGCCACGCCCGCGCCGGGTCGGGTTCGTCGGTACCGGCCTGATCGCCCGCTACATCCACACGTTCCTGGCCGGCACCGGCTGGGCGTTCGACGAGATCGGGGTGCACGACACCCACCCCGGGAGCGCGGCCGGGTTCCGCGACCACCTGGAACAGGCCGAGCGGAGCGGGCATGCGGCCGGCGCCGCCCGGATCACCGTGCACGACAGCGCCGAGCAGCTGATCCGCTCCAGCGACCTGGTGGTCTTCGCGACGGTCGCGGCCCGGCCGCACGTCGAGGAGCCCGCGTGGTTCGACCACCATCCGCTGGTGCTGCACGTGTCGCTGCGCGACCTGTCGCCGCGGATCCTGCTCGACGCCGTCAACATCGTCGACGACGTCGAGCACTGCCTGAAGGCCGACACCTCGCCGCACCTGCTCGAACAGCTCACCGGCGATCGCGAGTTCCTGCACGGCACGCTCGACGACGTCCTGAGCGGCCGGGTGGGCGTGCCGCGGGACCGGACGGTGGTGTTCTCGCCGTTCGGCCTCGGGGTGCTCGACCTCGCGGTGGGCAAGGACGTCTACGACCAGGTGCGGCAGGCCGGCGACCTGCAGGTCGTTCCCGACTTCTTCCACGACCTGCGCCGGCACGGGTAGCGGGCACGGCGGTCCGGGCCCGCGCCACCCCCGGTGGGCGACCCCGTCCGGTCGGTCCCGGAGCCCGTGCCCGCCCCGTCGCCCCTGATCGTCGCCGGGCGGCCGATCGGACCGGCTTGCCAGGGACGAACAGCCCGTCCGACGAGGGTCGGCGGCCACTGACCGCGGCCCCGCCTCCGCGTGCAGGGTGAGACACCCCTCACGAGGAGGCGCACGATGACCGCAGAGCCCGTCTCCGGCGCACATCCCGTCGTCGTCGGGATCGACGGATCCGACAGCGCCCTCCGAGCCACCCGATGGGCCGCATCGGAAGCGGCGCGCCGCGAGGTCGCGCTGCGGCTGGTGACGGCGTTCGCCTGGACGTCCGACCACGTCGTGGGCAACGCCGCACTCGGTGAGCGCTACCACGACAAGCTGATGACCTCCGTCCGGCGCCAGCTCGCCGTCGCTGTCGCGGCGGCCGAGCAGGCGGCTCCGGAGCTGGCGGTCTCCGGGGAAGTGCTCGTCGGCCTCCCGATCGGGGTGCTGAGCGAGCAGGCCCACCGGGCGCAGCTGCTGGTGCTCGGCAGTCGTGGCCTGGGCGGACTGACCGGGTTGCTGCTCGGTTCGGTCGCCGTCGGTCTCGCGGCCCGGGCGGCCTGCCCGGTCGTGGTGGTGCGCGGTGAGGATCGCGGGGACACCGGACCCGAGCCGGTCGTGGTCGGCGTCGATCGCTCGCCGAACAGCGAGGGCGCGATCGCGTTCGCCTACAGGGCTGCTGCGACCCGCGGCGTCCCGCTGGTCGCCGTGCACGCCTGGAGCGAACTGGTGCTCGACCCGCGGCTGGCCGCCACGATCAATTGGGAGGCGGTCGCCGAGGAGGAGAAGGCGGTGCTCGCCGAGCGGCTCGCCGGTTGGACCGACGAGTACCCCGACGTGCTGGTGACCCAGGTCGTCGCCCGGGACGGCGCGGCGCACGCGCTGGTCGAGCAGTCGAAGAATGCCCAGCTCGTGGTGGTGGGTTCGCGCGGGCGGAGCAACGTCACCGGGCTGCTGCTCGGCTCGGTGAGCCACGGTGTGCTGCACGGCAGCCACTGCCCGGTCGCCGTCGGCCGTCCGGACAACGTCGACGCGCGGCCAGGTGACCCGCCCACCGACCCCCGATGAGGCGGACCTCCGGCCCTGCTCGGCGTGGTCGAGCTCGACCGCGCCGAGTGCCTGCGGCTGCTGGGCACGGCCACGTCGGCCGGGTGATCTTCACCGAGGCCGTGATGCCCACCGCCCAGCCGGTCAGCTACCTCCTCGACGACGAGGAGGTCGTCTTCCGCACCGCGGGCGGCAAGCTCGCCCGGGGAGCTCATCCGCCCCGCCGACGACCCGGCGGAGCCCTCGATCGGACTCGGCCAGGCCCACCGGGGTGGCCGGGAGCGGCTGACCGCGGCGAGGATGTCCGGGTGAGCGACCACGACGCCGTCCCCGTCCGCATCGAGCGGGACGGCGGCGTCGCCGTCGTCGTCCTCGACCTGCCCCCGCTCAACCTGTTCGACGAGAACGTCTTCACCGGCTACGAACGCGCACTCGCCGAACTGGTCGAGCTGACCGCACCCGGCCGGCCGGACCGCGCCCGGGCGGTCCTTCTCGAAGCGCGCGGCAAGGTCGTCTCCGCCGGCGTCGACGTGCACGCCTTCCGCGACATCGCGCAAGGACCCGACCCGGCCGGCCGGGGCACGGCGCTGTGGAGCCGACTGATCCGCCTCGCGCAGACCCTGGAGGACCTCCCGGTCCCCACGGTCTTCGCCGCCCACGGGCTCACCCTCACCGCGGCCTTCGAACTCGCACTGGCCTGCGACCTGCTGCTGGCCGCCGAGCGGGCCTCGTTCGGCCTGGTCGAGATCGTGGTCGGGCTGACCCCCTCGATGGGCGGACCGCAGCGGCTGGCCGAGCGCGCCGGACCCGCCCGGGCCAAGGAACTGATCTTCACCGGCGAGCGCTACCCCGCCGCCACGCTGCAGGAGTGGGGCGTGGTGAACCGGGTGCTCCCCGACGACGGCTTCGCCGAGGCCGCCCGGGCCTTCACCCACCGCCTCGCGGCCGGTCCCACCGTCGCCCACGCCGCGACCAAGCAACTGGTCGGAACCGCGGTGCGCGACGGCGTCCGGGCCGCCGACGCCGTGGTGCCGCAGATCTCCGGGGCGCTGTTCGCCACCGAGGACCTGCGCGGCGCCGTCACGTCCTTCCTCGCCGACGGCCCCGGCAAGGCGAGCTATCAGGGCCGT
>JASLAP010000536.1 GCA_030147065.1 Pseudonocardia sp.
GTCCGGCACGGCACTGGGCTGGGCGCTGTGGACCGAGCGCTCCACGATGAGCGCCCACCTCAGCGAGGCCAACGTGGCGCGGATGGCCCGCGCCGGGCTGCCGCCGCTGGAGACCGAGCACGGCATGGCGCTGTTCGACACCGCACTGGCCACGGGCGAGGCAGCACTGCTGCCGCTGCCGCTGGACCGGGCCGCGCTGCGCCGCCGCGCCGACGACCCGACGCTGTCCCCGCTGCTGCGCCCGCCGGCCGGCGCCCGTGCGCGGCGCACCGCCGCGGTCGCGTCCGGCGGCCCGACCGGCTCCGGATCGGCGCTGGGCGACCGGCTGGCCGGGCTGGACCGGGCCGAGCAGGACCGGCTGCTGCTCGACCTGGTGCGCACGCACGCGGCCGAGGTGGTGGCCGCGCCCGACCCGGCCGCGCTGGACCCGCGGCGGGCGTTCAAGGAGATCGGCTTCGACTCGCTGACCGCGGTCGACCTGCGCAACCGGCTGATCGCCGCGACCGGCATCCCGCTGCCGGTGACCCTGCTGTTCGACCACCCGGCCCCCGGCGTGCTCGCCGCGTACCTGCGCAGCCGGCTGCTGGGCGACCCCGCCGCGGCCGCCCCGGTGCGCACCGCCCCGCGCCCGGAGGAGGCCGACGACCCGATCGCCGTGGTCGGCATGAGCTGCCGGCTGCCCGGCGGCGTGCGGTCCCCGGAGGACCTGTGGGCGCTGCTGGTGGAGGGCCGCGACGTCATCGACGTCTTCCCCGGCGACCGCGGCTGGCCCGCGGACCTCTACGACCCGCGGCCGGACCGCCCCGGGCACAGCTACTCCCGGCACGGCGGGTTCCTCTACGACGCCGCCGAGTTCGACGCGGCCTTCTTCGGCATCTCCCCGCGCGAGGCGCTGGCCATGGACCCGCAGCAGCGGGTGCTGCTGGAGACCGCGTGGGAGGCGCTGGAGCGCGGCGGGGTCGACCCGGTCGCGCTGCGCGGGCGCCCGGTCGGGGTGTTCGTCGGGACCAACGGCCAGGACTACGCCCAGCAGCTGCGCCGGATCCCGCCCGACCTGGAGGGCTACCTGCTCACCGGCAAGGCGGCCAGCGTGGTGTCCGGCCGGATCGCCTACGTGCTGGGCACCGAGGGCCCGGCGGTCACCGTGGACACCGCCTGCTCGTCCTCGCTGGTCGCGGTGCACCTGGCCGCGCAGGCGCTGCGCCGCGGCGAGTGCGACATGGCGCTGGCGGGCGGCATCACGGTGATGTCGCAGCCCAGCCTGTTCGTCGAGTTCAGCCGCCAGCGCGGGCTGGCCCGCGACGGGCGGTGCAAGGCCTTCGCCGACGGCGCCGACGGCACCAGCTGGGCCGAGGGCGCCGGGGTGGTGCTGCTGGAGCGGCTGTCCGAGGCCCGCCGGCACGGCCACCGGGTGCTCGCCGTGCTGCGCGGCTCGGCGGTGAACTCCGACGGCGCCTCCAACGGGCTCGCCGCCCCGAACGGCCCCTCCCAGCAGCGGGTGATCTCCGCCGCGCTGGCCGACGCCGACCTGGCCCCGGCCGAGGTCGACCTGGTCGAGGCGCACGGCACCGGGACCACCCTGGGCGACCCGATCGAGGCCCAGGCCCTGCTGGCGACCTACGGGCAGCACCGGGAGGGCGCCGGGCCGGTGCGGCTGGGCGCGCTGAAGTCCAACATCGGGCACACCCAGGCCGCGGCCGGGGTGGCCGGCGTGATCAAGACGGTGCTGGCCCTGCAGCACGGGCTCATGCCGCGCACGCTGCACGCCGACACCCCGTCGAGCCGGGTGGACTGGACCTCGGGGCAGCTGGAGCTGCTCACCGAGTCCCGCGGTTGGGAGCGCAACGGGCACCCGCGCCGGGCCGCGGTGTCCGCGTTCGGGATCAGCGGCACCAACGCGCACCTGATCGTCGAGGAGGCGCCGGTCGAGCCGCCCGCCGCCGCGACCGGACCCGCCCCGCCGCCGCCCGCGGTGGCCTGGGTGCTCTCCGGGCGCACCGCCGCCGCCCTGCGCGACCAGGCCGCCCGGCTGGCCGAGCACCCGCTCGACCCGGCCACCCCGGCCGCCGACGTCGCGCTCGCCCTGGCCACCACCCGGGCCGGCTTCGAGGAGCGGGCCGTCGCGCTGGGTGCCGACACCGGGGAGCTGCTGGCCGCGCTGGCCGCGCCGGCCGCCGGCCGCCCGTCCCCGGACGTCGTCACCGGGACCGTCGACGCGGGCCTGACCGCGTTCCTGTTCACCGGGCAGGGTTCGCACCGCACCGGCATGGGGCAGCAGCTGCACCCCGCCCACCCCCGCTACGCCGCCGCGTTCGACGAGGCCTGCGCCGAGCTGGACCGGCACCTGGACCGGCCGCTGGCCGAGGTGATCGCCGAGGGCACCGGGCTGGACCGCACCGGGTACGCCCAGCCCGCGCTGTTCGCCCTGCAGGTGGCGCTGTACCGGCTGGTCGAGTCCTGGGGCGTGCGGCCCGACCGGCTGGTCGGGCACTCGGTCGGCGAGATCGCCGCGGCGCACGTGGCCGGGGTGCTGTCGCTGCCCGACGCCGCCCGGCTGGTGGCCGCCCGCGGCCGGCTGATGCAGCAGTTGCCGGCCGGCGGGGCGATGCTCGCCGTGCGGGCGGGCGCCGACGAGGTCCTCCCGCTGCTGGACGACGAGCCGCAGGTCGCCCTGGCCGCGATCAACGGGCCGGCCGCCACCGTGGTCTCCGGGGCCGCCGACGGTGTCGAGCGGGTCGCCGCGGCGCTGGCCGGGCGCGGGCTGCGGACCCGCCGGCTGAGCGTCTCGCACGCCTTCCACTCCCCGCTGATGGACCCCGTGCTGGAGCGGTTCGGCGAGGTCGTCGCCTCGGTGACGCTCTCGTCGCCGACCGTGCCGATCGTCTCCACGCTGACCGGCGAACCGGCCGGCGAGCTGATGACCGTGGCCGACTACTGGGTGCGG
>JASLAP010000556.1 GCA_030147065.1 Pseudonocardia sp.
TGAACATGGTCAGCAGGTCGTTCGCCGCGACGAAGGCCATCATCCCGCCGAGCGCGAACAGCGTGAACGGGAAGACCTCGGTCTGCATGGTCGGCGCCTGGTCCGGTGAGCCGTAGCCGCGGTCCTCGGGCAGGTCGCCGCCGCCGGTCCGGGTGCCGCCGCCGGCCGCGGCCACCGCGGCCCGGCTCTCGGCCGAGGCGACGAACGCCCCGCCGGGCTCCACCGAGCGGTCGGCGATCAGCAGGATGCTGCCCAGCGCCAGCGCCAGCAGCGTGCCCCAGAGGAACAGCGTCGGCGGGTCGACGGCGACCGCGTCGGCCAGCGTGGTGATGCCGGCCGGCGCGCCGGCCGCGTAGACGCCCAGCGCCAGCCCGGCGCCGGCCACCGTGAGCAGGGTCAGCGCCACCTGCACCGGCCAGCGCTGGTGCCGCGGCAGGAACGCCTCGACCAGCACCGACACGCAGGCCATGCCGAGCACGATCAGCAGCGGGGCGGTCGCGGCGTAGTCGATCGTCGGGGCCTCCAGGGGCGCGCCCTGGGCCGGGACCGTCACAGGCGACATCACGGGGTCAGTCCTTCCACCGGGTCGCTGAGACCCACTTCGGTCAGGGTGGCCGCCACCGACGGGTTGATCACGTCGAGCACCGGGCCGGGGAAGAAGCCGAGCACGATGACGAGCACGATCAGCGGGGTCAGCACGGCGATCTCGCGGCCGGACAGGTCGGGGAAGCCCTTCCCGCGCTCGGCGGCGACGACCGGGTCGAGCATGGTGCCCGGCCCGCCCACGGCGCTGCCCGCGGTGCTGCCGGTCCGGCTCCCGGCCTTGGTGCCGGTGGGCGGCACCGCGCCGCCACGCTCCAGGGCGCCGAGCACGGCGGCCCCGCGCAGCGGGCCCTGCATGACCCGCTGGTACATCCACAGCACGTACAGCGCGGCGAAGATGATGCCGACGGTGGCCAGGATGGTGAACACCGGTTCGCGCGGGTAGGAGCCGACCAGCACCAGGAACTCGCTGATGAACGAGTTGGTGCCGGGCAGCGCCAGCGAGCTGAGCCCGGCGATCAGGAACGCCCCGGCCAGCAGCGGCGCCACCTTGTGCACGCCGCCGTAGTCGCCGACCAGCCGGGAGCCGCCGCGGGCGATCAGCAGGCCGACCACGATGAACAGCATCCCGGTCGAGATGCCGTGGTTGACCATGTAGAGCGTGGCGCCGGCGAAGGCCTGGGTGGAGAAGGAGAAGATGCCCAGCGCGATGAACCCGAAGTGGGCGATCGAGGTGTAGGCCACGAACCGCTTCATGTCGGTCTGGCCGACCGCGAGCAGCGCCCCGTACAGCACGCCGATCACCGCCAGGGTGAGCACCAGCGGTGCCAGCCGCTGCGAGGCGGCCGGGAACAGCGGCAGGCAGTAGCGCAGGAAGCCGAACGTGCCGACCTTGTCCAGCACCCCGACCAGCAGCACCCCGGCGCCGACCGGGGCCTCGGCACCGGCCGCGGGCAGCCAGGTGTGCAGCGGCACCAGCGGCGCCTTGATCGCGAAGGCCAGGAAGAAGCCCAGGAACAGCCAGATCTGGGTGGACTCCGGCACCGAAGCGGCCATCGCCTGCAGCTCGGTCCAGGTGAACGTGCCCTCGCCCAGCCGCTGTCCGCTGACCACGAACAGCCCGATCACCGAGGCCAGCATGATCAGCCCGCCGAGCAGCGAGTACAGGAAGAACTTCACCGCGGCGTACTGCCGCTGCGGCCCGCCGAACCGGCCGATCATGAAGTACATCGGGACCAGCATGGCCTCGAAGAACACGTAGAACAGGAACACGTCGGTGGCCGCGAACACCCCGACCAGCAGGCCCTGGGTGGCCAGCAGCAGCGAGTAGAAGCCGGCCGCGGAGCGCCCCTCGGGCAGCCGCTCGGCCCACGAGTAGCCCATCACGATCGGCACCAGCACCGCGATCAGCGCCAGCATCACCAGCGCGATGCCGTCCACGCCGAGGGCGAACCGGGTGCCGAACGCCGGGATCCAGTCGACGCCGAACTCCAGCTGGAACCGGGTGCCGTCCTCGGCGTCGGCGACCGAGTAGGTGAACCAGGCGATCGCGGTGAGCACCAGCGACGCCGCGCCGAAGCCCAGCGCGACCAGCTTCGCGGTCCGGTCGTTCGCCCGCAGCGGGGCCACCGCCAGGGCCCCGACCAGCGGCACCACCAGCAGGAGCAGCAGCAGCACGTTGCCTCCGTTCATGCGAACCGCACCGCCAGCATCGCCGCGATGACCAGCACCGAGCCGCCCAGGATGGACAGCGCGTAGGACCGGACGAAGCCGGTCTGCAGCCGGCGCAACCGCCCGGAGCTGCCGCCGAGCAGGGCCGCGGTGCCGTTGACCAGCCCGTCCACCCCGCGGTTGTCGACGTAGACCAGGGCCCGGGCCAGCCAGGTGCCCGGCCGGGCGATCAGCGCCTCGTTGACGGCGTTGGCGTAGAGGTCCCGGCGGGCCGCGCGGACCGGCAGCGACACCGGCTCCGGGCGCTCGACCGGGGTGCGGTGCCGCCCGACGACCAGGTAGGCGGCCAGCGCGCCGAGCGCGGAGATCCCGACGACCAGGAACGGCACCAGGGAGTGCGGGACGACGTTGGCCTCCAGCTCGGTCAGCTCACCCAGCGACGGGGCCAGCCACTCCGGTAGGCCGATGGTGTAGAGGATCCAGCCGGCGCCCAGCGAGCCCAGCGCCAGCACGACCATCGGCGCGGTCATGGTGACCGGCGACTCGTGCGGGTGGTACTCCTCGCCGTCCGCGGTGCGCAGGTCCTGCCAGCGCTTCTCCCCGAAGAAGGTCATCAGCATCAGGCGGGTCATGTAGAACGCGGTCAACCCGGCCGCCAGCAGCGCCGCGCCGCCGAACACCCAGCCCTGCCAGCCGGGCTGGTCGAACGCGGCCGCGATGATCTCGTCCTTGGAGAAGTAGCCGGACAGGAACGGGAAGCCGATCAGCGCCAGGTAGCCCAGCCCGAAGGTGACGAAGGTGACCGGCAGGTACCGGGCCAGCCCGCCGTAGCGGCGCATGTCGACCTCGTCGCGCATGGCGTGCATGACCGACCCGGCCCCGAGGAACAGCCCGGCCTTGAAGAAGCCGTGGGTGAGCAGGTGGAAGATGCCCAGCGCGTACCCGGCCGGGCCGAGGCCGACGGCGAGGAACATGTAGCCGATCTGGCTCACCGTGGAGTAGGCGAGCACCTTC
>JASLAP010000563.1 GCA_030147065.1 Pseudonocardia sp.
CCGGTCGAGCGGGCTGCACCGGGCCACACCCGGGGCGCCCCGCTCGAAGTGGATCCAGCGTTCCTGCACCGCGGCGTACTCCACCCACCGCTGGCAGTGCAGGCACCACCTCTTCTCCGGCCCGGGATCGACGGCCTCGCCTCCTGCTGGTCGGTCGCCCATCTCGATCAACAACCCTCCGTCGGATCAGGTCCGTCAGCGCGACAACGCAGCCACGCACCGCCACAAGTCGGACGATGCAAGGCAGGAATCGGACATCTACGCGGTCCGCGCGAGAGTAGCAGTAGACGCGGACAGGTACGAAGGGCGCGGACAACACCTCCAGGCGCAGAACCAGCACTTACGTTGGCCGGATGGAGTACCTGACTACGGGCGAGCTGAGCCGTCGGTTGGGTGTCGCACGTCGGACGATCCAGGACTGGCGCCGGCAGAGGTTGATCACTCCCGCCCTGGTGACGGCGGGCGGTCAGGCTCGGTGGGTTGAGGCCGACGTACGGGAGCAGCTCCGGAAGCTCGACCAGCAGCGCGTCGAAGAACTGGAGCAGCAGGAGCGGAACGAGCTCGACCGGGCCGAAGGCCGGGAGACCGACGGCGAGTGACGTAGGCGAGCAGTCCTCGCGATAGGGCCACGGCACAACCGGGCGTCCGAGGCCGACCACCGCCGCCCGGCCGGCTGCGGCCGGCGCCGTTCCTCGGCGCCGCTGTTCCACGGCGGACAGACCGCCCGGGTACCCGTGGGCGGGTTCCGCGGCCACGGCCGCGAGACTCCCCGCCGCCCGGCGGGAACCGCCGGCCGGGATCGGGAACGGCGGGGGCCCTGCCGGCCACTGCCGGGTATGAGCACGGAAGAGGGGGTGGCGGGGGTGGCTGCCGCGCCCGACGACGACCACACCCTGTGGGCCGCCGCCGGGAACGGTGACCGGCAGGCCTTCACCGCGCTCTACCACCGCCACGCCGACGCCGTCTGGCGGCACGCCCACCGGCTGACCGGGTCGCCGACAGCCGCGGAGGACGTGCTGGCCGCCACGTTCCTCACCGCCTGGCGCCGCCGGTCGGACGTGCGCTTCGCCGCGGACTCGGCGCGACCGTGGCTGCTGGCCGTGGCCGGCAACGAGGCCCGCACCGAGCGGCGGCGCTCGGGCCGCCACGAGCGGCTCGCCCACCGGGTCGGGGCAGCGCCTGCGGTGCGCGACCACTCCGACGCGGTCGTGGCGCAGATCGACGACCGCCGCCGGCTGCACCGGGTGCTGGCCGCCCTCGACGAGCTCTCCGCGGACCACCGCGCGGTCGTCGAGCTGTGCATGATCGCCGAGCTGCCGCAGGCCGACACGGCCCGCGCCCTCGGCATCCCGGAGGCGACCGTGCGCTCCCGGATCCACCGCGCCCGCGCCCGGCTGCGGGTCCTGCTCGCCGAGGAGGTCCGATGAACGAGCTCGGCCTGCCGCCCGCCCCGCCGTTGCCGCCCGAGGTGCGGGAGCGCGCCCTGCGGACCGTCCTGGACGGGATGGACAGCCCCATCGGCCGCGCATCACGACCGGCTCCGTACGCCGCCGCGGCCGCGTCGCTGGTGGCCGTCGCGGCGACGATCGTGGCTGCGCTGTCGTCCGGTGGCGGTCCGGGCGAGCCGCTGCTGCCCGCCGGCACGCCGGTCACCGTCGTCGCGCCGACGATCGCGCCCACCGTCGAGCCGGTGGAGCCACTTCCGGCCAGCGACCTGCCGGCGCCGAGCGGCGACCCGGCCACCGACACGGCGCTCGCCCGGTGCGCCGCCGCCGTCGTCCGGAGCGGCCGCGCCGCCGAGTACCCCCCCACCACGCAGTGGCAGTCGACCAACCACCTGGGGACCGGCGCGGTCGAGAGCCAGCTCACCGTCGACGACTCGTTCGGCTGCCTGGTGACGCCGGGGTCGGTGGCCGTGTCGGGCGTCGCGGCGGACACGGCGACCGGGGTGCAGGTCGTCCGGATGTCGCCCGGCCTGCTGGTCGTGCTCAACCCGCAGGAACGCCGCTTCACCGTCGGCTCCGGCCCCCAGGCCTGGTCGGACACCGCCCGGGTGACCTTCCTGCCGCTCTCCATGCTCCAGGACGACGGCGTCCCGCTCGACAGCACGGACTCCCTAGCGGACGTGCCGGTCACCGTCGACGGCGGATCCGCGGGCACCCTGCAGGACGCGGTACCGGCGCTGACCGTCGTCGACAGGGCCCTCCCCCACCGGGCGGACTCACCGCAGAGCGCTGAGCTGGCCGCCTGCCTGGCCCGGCTCCCGGTCGACGTCTACACCGACCCCGAGCTCTGGATACCGGTCGGACGGCACGACGGCGGGGGGACCGGGCCGGACGCGATCGTGGCCAGGATCGGCGACATCGCCGTCGGGTACTGCGTGGACGACCCGGGCGGCGGACCGACCTTCACCGGGGCACCGCTGCCCGCCCCGGGCGATCGGCCGCAGCGGATCCTGGCCTACCGCGGCGGATCCTGGGCCCTGCTGATCACCGCCCCGCCGGGGGTCACCCGCGTCGAGGCGCGGCCGGCGATCGGCCCGGGCGACCCGCAGCCGTGCACGATGGTGGACGGGCTGGCCCTGTGCACCCTCGACGACGACGGGCCGGTCAGCGCGGCCGACGGCCAGGACATGCTGGTCACCGCCTTCACCGAAGCCGAGCCGCAGGGCATCGTGATGTAGCCCGTCCGGCGGCGGGACGGTGCTCGCGCAGCCCGTGGAGTGTCCTCGCAACCCGCCGACGGGCTGCGACGGCACCTCACGGGCTGCGACAGGTCGCACAAGCCCGGGAGCCGGCCCCGCCGCGGTGCTCGGGGCACGTGGCGCGACACAGGCGGCGGCGCCATCCTGGAGGCGTGGTCTACCGCGTCCTCGCCGAAGCGGTGATGCTGGCGCACTTCTCGTTCCTGGCGTTCGTCGCGCTCGGCGGGTTCCTCGCGTGGCGGTGGCCGCGGGTGTTCCCGCTGCACGCCGCCGCCGTGGCCTGGGGGCTGGTCAGCGCGGTGATCGGGGTCCCGTGCCCGCTCACCGCCTGGGAGGACGGGCTGCGCCGCGCGGCCGGGGAGGCCGGGCTGGCCCGCGGCTTCATCGACACCTACCTCACCGACGTCATCTACCCCGGTGAGTACCTGCTGCTGGCCCAGTTGCTGGTGGCGGGCCTGGTCGCGGTGTCCTGGGCCGGGCTCGCGGTGCGGACCCGCCGCTCCCGCGAGCGCCGCACCGCGGACGCTCCGGCCGAGCGCTGAGACCGGCCGGCCAGGACCAGCGCCGCGCCCGCTACGCGGTCAGCTCCGACACCCCGTCGATCGGTTCCGGGCGCTTGCAGGTCGTCGTGAGCTCGACCGTCGTGCGGGTGTCGGCGGCCCGCAGCACGGCCTCCATCGCCTCGGTGACGTGCAGGGCCAGCCGGTCGTCGGCGCGGTGCGGGCGGCCGGCCGCGAGGGCGTCGGCGAGGTCGGCGACGCCGTACCCGCGCCCGGCGTCCCGGTACCCGGCGGTGCTGCCGACGTCCACCCAGCCGGCGACCGGGTCGGCGGCCGAGAACAGCTCGACCACACCGTCGAAGGTGTTCGGGTCCGGCACCGACAGCGAGCCCCCGGTGCCGTGCACCTCGATGCGCGGCAGCCGCGCCGCCCAGGTGTCGAAGCTCATCAGCACCGTCGACAGCGCGCCGCCGGCGTGCTCCACGATCGCGGTGACCGTGGAGTCGACGGCGACCTCGACCCGCTCGCCCGCCCGCGGGCCGGTGGCGATCGTGCGGGTCGCCGACGGGCGGATCGACGCGCCGGTGACCCGGGCGACCGGACCGAGCAGGTGCACCAGCGCGGTGAGGTAGTACGGACCCATGTCCAGCAGCGGGCCGCCGCCGGGCTGGTAGTAGAAGTCGGGGTCGGGGTGCCAGAGCTCGTGGCCGGGGGTGGTCATGAACGCCGTCGCCGAGTGCGGGGTGCCGATCCGGCCCGCGTCGACGACGGCGCGGGCGGTCTGCACGCCGGTGCCGAGCACGGTGTCCGGGGCGCAGCCGACCCGCAGCCCGGCCGCGGCCGCCGCCGCGACCACATGCCGGCCCTCGTCGACCGTCATGGCCAGCGGCTTCTCCACGTAGGCGTGCTTGCCGGCGGCCAGCGCGGCCAGCGTCAACTCGACGTGCGACCGGGGCAGGCTCAGGATCAGCACCAGGTCGACGTCGGCGGCGGCGAGCAGCTCGGGCAGCGCGACGACGCGGGCGCCGTCGTGCTCGGCGGCCACCGCCGCGGCCCGCTCGGCGTGCAGGTCGCAGACCGCGGTCACGCGCAGCTGCGGCAGCCTGGCCAGGCACCGGGAGTACTGCCGGGAGATGAACCCCGCGCCGAGGATCCCGACCCGCAGGGCCGCGGTCACCGGGCCGCCCACAGCAGGCCGCGCTGGATGAGGGTGGTGACGTTCGGGTCGCGGATGACGTCCATGTCGTGGCCCGGCGTGCAGACGAAGACCTTGCCCCGCCCCCACTCGCGCGTCCAGATCGCCGGTGAGGTGACCGGCCGGTGCCACGGGTCCCACTCGCGGGCGGCCAGCGTGGTGGTGGCGAGCACGTCGTTGTAGGCGTCGGCGAGCACCCAGTACTGCTCGGTGACCAGGTCGAAGTCGCCGATCCCACGGGTGATCGGGTGGTCGGCGGCGGCCGGGGCCATCTCCACCCGGTACGGGAGGAAGTAGTCGGCCTGCTCGCCGCGGCGCTCGTCGGGGGCCTTGGGCGGGTGGCAGGCGAACTGGCCGCCGACCAGGTGCAGGTAGTCGGCCGAGGCGCGGTAGGAGTCGGCGATGCCGCCGTGCCAGCCGGCCAGGCCGGTGCCGGCGGCCACCGCCGCGGTGAGCCCGGCCAGCTCGGCCGGCTCGATGGTGCTCATCGTCATGCACTGCACGACGAGGTCGACCCCGGCCAGGTAGTCGGCATCGGCGTAGACCGCCGGCGAGTCCTCGACGCGGACGGTGAAGCCGTGCTCACGCAGGTGCGGGACGAACTCGTCGGTCGCCTCGACGGGGTGGTGGCCCTCCCACCCGCCACGGACGACCAGGGCCTGACGATCGGGCAACGGGCACTTCCCTCCGGACGGGTGGTGGCGGGGCCGCCGCCCTCCACCCTGGTCCGCCCGGCCGGCGATATCAACGTCCCGGATCACCGCCGGCCCCGGCGGCGCACGGGCCGGGGATCAGAGCTGGGAGGTCTCCCCCAGCGGCGCGATGACCGCGTTGCTGAGCCCGTCGCCGACGACCTCCACCGAGCGCAGGTACATGGTCTGGCGCGGGGTCTGCCCGTCGAACACCCACGGCCCGCGCGGGCTGTCGTCGATCGGGCCGACCCGCTCCATGGCCGCGGCGACCGAGTCGCCGTCCAGCCCGGTGGCGGTGGCCAGGGCCCGGTCGAGCACCGCGGCGGCGTCCCACGCCGACACCGAGTAGCAGGTGGGCAGGGCCTGGTAGGCGGCCCGGTAGCTGTCCACGAAGGCCCGGTTGGCCGGGTTGTCGAGCCGGTCGGAGTAGAACAGCGAGGTCCGCACGCCCACCGCCGCGTCGGCCTGGGCCTCCAGCACGCCGCCCTCGGTCAGGAAGCCCGACCCGTACAGCGGGACGGTCTCCTTGAGGCCGAACTGGGCGTACTGCTGGACGAACCGGACCGCCTCGCCGCCGGCGAAGAAGCAGAACGTCGCGCCCGCTCCGGAATCCGCGATCTCCTGCAGGAACGGCTTGAAGTCCTGGGTGGAGCCGAACGGCGGGCCGGCCTCGCCGGCGATCTCGCCGCCGGCGGCTTCGTAGGCCACCTTGAACCCGACCCGTGCCTCGGTGCCCGCGGCGTAGTCGGGGGCGATCACGAACACCCCGCCGGGGATGTTCTCCTGGGCCAGGAAGGGCCCGGCCGCCGCGGCGATCTGGGCGTTCTGGAACGAGGTCCGCCACACGTAGCGGTTGCGCGCCCGCCCGGTGATGTCCGCGGCGCCGGCGTTCGCGACGACCAGCACCTTCTTCGCCTGCACCACCAGCGGCGCGGCGCCCAGCGCGGTCGCCGAGTTGACCAGCCCGACCACCACGTCGGCCTGGTCGGACTGCAGCACTCGCTGCACGGTGGGCACGCCGCGCTGCGGGTTCTCGCCCTCGTCGGCGACGACGGTGGTGACGTCCCGGCCACCGAGCTTGTTGCCGTGCTGGGACAGCCACAGGTCCCAGCCGCGCTGCAGGTCGATCCCGAGCGGGGCGTAGACCCCGGACTGCGGGATGACCAGACCGATGGTGACCGCTCCGCCCTCGCTGGACGTGCCGCTGGACAGCCCGAGCGCGGCGCCGCAGGCGCTCAGGGCGGGGACGGTGGCTGCTGCCCCGGCGAGACTGAGGACCCGCCGCCGGGACAAGTGCTGTTCAGGCATCGACTGCTCCTTGCCGAACGCTGTGTTTGGTGACCCGACGTAACAGAGATCGAATACAGCGGGCGAGCGTAGTGGTGTGCGCCACGGCCCCTTCAACCGGCTGGGCGTCTCCGGCCACTCGCAGTAGTCGTGAGCGCCCGAGCGGCATCCGAGCTGGCCCGAACGGGCCAAGAACCCGATCAGCGGGCGCGTTCGGTCCAGGTGAAGCCCGGGACGAGCCCGGGCAGCTCCCGGCGCCCGGCCGGGGTGGGGGTGAGCACCCGACCGGCGCCCTCCCGGACCAGCAGCCCGCCGTCGACGAGCGCGTCGAGCACCCGCGCCCCGAGCGCGCCACCCAGGTGCGGCAGGCGGTGCGCGCGATCCAGGCACGCGGTGGCCGGCTTGCGGCGGCCGGGGTCGAGCGTCGCGGGGTCGACCCCCAGGGCGGTGAGCGCCGACGGGTCCGGGCCCAGGCGCAGCTCCTCGTCGCGGCCGTCGGGGGCGGTGAGCGCCCCGCTGGCGACGAGGTGGGCCAGCAGCGCGACGCCCAGCCGGCCGGCCACGTGGTCGTAGCAGGTCTGGGCGAGGTCGGCGGGGGTGACCGGCCGGACGGGGCGTCCGGGCGGGCGGGCGCCACCGGCGTAGCGGGCCAGCGCCGCCAGGACGTCGCCGAGGCCGGGCTGGGCGATCCGGTAGATGGCGTGCCGGCCGGTGCGCTCGACCTCGACCAGGCCCGCGGCCCGCAACCGGGCCAGGTGGTTGCCCAGCCGCGGAGCGCTGATCCCGAGCGCGTCGGCCAGCCGGCTCATGGTGTGCGGCCCCTCCGCGGACAGCAGCTGCAGCGCGGTCAGCCGGATCGGGTCGGCCAGCTCCGCGGCCAGCGCGGTCACCGACGCCAGCACCGGCTCCTGCGGATCGATCCAGCCGGGCACCCCGCGAGGCTATCAGGATTCAGCACATCCTGAACTCCGATTGCGGGGACCGGCGCCGCACCCTACGGTCACCATTCACCAACTCATGAAGGGTGGCGTCATGGCGGAGACGACGACGGACCCCGCGACCCGCGCGGGTCTGCGGCGGCTGCTGTACGGGCGGGGCGTGTCGGCGGTGGGCGACGGCCTGTGGTTCACGATCTGGGCGCTGTACCTGACCCGCGTGCTCGGCATGTCCGCGCTGGAGGTCGGGCTGGGCATGGCGCTGGCCGGCGCGGTGGGGCTGGCCGGCGCGGTGCCGGTCGGCGCGCTGGCCGACCGGCGCGACCCGCGCGCGGTGCTGGTGGTGCTGGTCCTCGTGCGCGCCGCGGCGATGGCCGGCTACCTGCTGGCCGACGGCCTGGCGGCCTTCCTGGTGGTCACCGTGGTCTTCGCCGCCCTGGCCAACGGGAGCTCCGCGGTCCGCACGGCGCTGGTGGCCGGCCTGGTCCGGGACACCGCGACCCGGGTGCGGGTGCTGGCGCAGCAGCGGGTCGCCCAGCACGTCGGGTACGCGGTCGGGGCGGGGCTGGGCGCCGCAGTCCTCACCGTCGACCGGCTGGAGCTGTACCAGGCCGCCATCGCCACCAACGCGGTCACCTCCCTGGCCCTGGCCGCGTTCCTGATCGGTGTCCCCCGCCCGGCCCGCCACGCGCCCGCGGCCCGCCGGGGGGTCCGCGGCGTGCTGCGCGACCGGCCCTACTCCGCGCTCGTCGGGGTCACCGCCGTGCTCTCGCTGTGCTGGGCGATGCTGTCCACCGGGCTGCCGTTGTGGATCTCCGGCCACACCCGGCTGCCGGTGGCCCTGTCCGGCGCGGTCGTCGTGCTCAGCTCGGTCGGGATCGCCGCGCTGCAGGTGCCGGCCGGGCGCCTCGCCGGGAACCCGCGGCAGGCGGCCCGCACCGCGGCCGGCTCCGGTGCCGTGCTCGCCGTCGCCTGCGTGCTGCTGGCCGGCACCGCGGGCGCCGGTGGCGCGCTCGCCGCCGCGGTGGTCGTCCTGGCCGGCGTGCTGCACCTGGCCGGCGAGCTCGGGTACGTCGCCGCCGGCTGGACGCTGTCGCTCGGCTTCATGCGCGAGCAGGACCGGGGCGCCTACCAGGGCGCGGCCGAGGCGGCCACGGCCACCGTGCAGATGGTCGGGCCGGGGCTGTTCACGCTGTCCCTGGACGGGTTCGGGGCGGGCGGGTGGCTGCTGGCCGCCGCGGTGTTCCTGGCCGCCGGGGCCGCCGTCCCGGCCCTGGCGGACCGGGCCCGGCGGACCCGCGGTGCGGTGGCCGGGGCGGCGGGGTGATCGCCCGGCTAGGGCGGCGGTTCGCCGTAGAGCTCGGGCCGGCGGTCGGCGAGGGCGTCGTTGTGCGGCCCCAGCACCTTGTCCCGTGCCGCGGCCGGATCCAGCTCGGCGACCAGGACGGTCCGCGCGGCCACCGCACCCGGTGCGGTGGCCGGACCGGCCAGCAGGTAGCCGGTGGCGGCGCAGATCGCGCTGCCGCCGATCCAGTCCACCCCGCGCTCGGTCCCGCAGCGGTCGGCCACCACGACGTGCACCCGGTAGGCCCCGGCGGCGGCCTGGGCCTTGAGCACCTCCAGCGGGCGTTCCCCCGCCGGGCGCGGCAGCCACGGCCAGTTCACCGGCACCGCGACGACCTCGGCCCCGGCCTGGGCGGCCAGCCGCACCCACTCCGGGAACTCCAGGTCGTAGCAGATCATCACCGCGACCCGGCCGGCCGCCGTGTCGACCACCGGCGGTGGCTCGTGCCCGGGCGCGAACAGCTCGGCCTCCCGGCCCCACAGGTGGGCCTTGCGGTAGCCGGCGCGCACCCGGCCGCCCTCGGCCAGCACCGCGGAGTTGTAGACCGCGCCGTCCTCGCCGAGCTCGGCCAGGCCGGCGACCAGCACGCAGTCCAGCTCCGCGGACAGCTCGGCCAACAGGGCGCCGGTGGGCCCGTCGAGCGGCTCGGCGGCGGCCCGGGCCTCGGCGGCGTCGGCGAAGACGTACCCGCAGACGGCCAGCTCGGGCAGCACGACCAGGCGCGCGCCGCGGCCGGCGGCCTCCCGGGCGGCGGTGACCAGCGCGGTCGGGTCGGCGCTGCCGATCCGGGCCGGGATCTGGCAGGCCGCGACGGTGGTCGTGACCGGGGGCACCGCGGCGGTCAGTCGTCCTCGGTGGCCGCGGCGAGCACCGCGGCCGGGGCCAGGTAGCCGTTCGGGTCGAGCACCCGGCCGCGCCCGCGGGCCGCGGCCACCACCTCGGGCGCCCACTCCAGCTCGGTGCGCCCGTCCCCGGAGTTGACCACCAGCAGCTCGCCGGTGCCCGGCTGCGCGGCCTGCCCCGGGCCGGTCTCCAGGAGGGTGACCGAGCGCCACGCCCCGGCCGGCACCGACAGCGAGTCCAGCGGGCCCAGCTCGACGACCTGCTCGTCCGCGCCGGTGTTCAGCCGCACCGCCCACCGGCCGGCCTTGGCCGTGAGCACCTGCGGTCCGCCGTGGCGGTGGGTGAGCAGGCCCTCCCCCGGCACGGCCCGCAGCCACGCCAGGTCGAACCCGTGCGGGTCGTGCAGCGGCGGCACCGCGCGGCGGTCCTCGGCCATCCCGTAGCCGATCACCAGGGCCAGCTCGGCGCCGCCGCCGGGCAGCCCGGAGCACAGGAACGGCTCGGCCTGCCAGCGCCGGTCGGCCGGGGTGACCACCCGGGCGCGGAACTCCTCGACGGTGAACGCGTCCAGCGCGTCGATCTCGTCCTGCGGCATCGGCCGGACGAGGGTGGCGCCCTCGGGCACCTGCTCGCCCTGCACGGTGTCGATCAGGCGGTTGTCCGCGGTGAGGTGCAGGCCGTGGCCGGCGGCCTCCTCGAGCACCGACGGGCCCCAGATGATGCCGCCGGTGTCGTCGCGGCCCAGCACGGTCAGCAGGATGCCCTCGTCGGCGCCGACGTTGGTGAACCCGCGGAAGATCCACGACGGCACCGAGATCACGTCGCCGTCGGTGCTGCGCAGCTCGCCCTGGCGGCCGTCGGCACCCCAGCGCAGCTGGTAGTCCCCGCCGAAGTTGATGAACACCTCGGCGGTGAAGTGCAGGTGCAGGCTGTTGGTGGTGCCGCGGGGCATGCCGGCGGCACCGAGGTTGAACCCGTGCGGCTCGCGCAGGTTGACGAACTGGCCGGCGCTCTGCGAGACGCCGGGTCCGATGAAGGAGTAGTTGTCCTTGCGGTCCGAGCCGGGGGTCCGGCAGTCGATGAACGCCACCTTGCTGGGCACCCAGTCGGTGCGGCGCACGGTCCGGCGGGCTAGCTCACCGGGGGTGACCACGGTGTCGGGCATGTTCGGTCTCCGGTCCTTCGGTAGGTGCCCCACTGGACGGCTCACTGGACGGCCCAGCAGACGGCTCAGTAGATGTTGGTCTCGGTGAACGCGAGGTCGCCGCGGGTGGAGTTGATCTGGGCGCGCAGCGCGATCTCGTCGAACACCCGGACCTCGCGGACGATGCGCCCGCGCTGGACCAGGAACTGGGACACGCCCAGCAGCTCGATCGGCGCGTTGGTGAGCGGCCCGAACGCCGGGATGCCGTGGTAGGTGCCGTGCATGGTCCACATGACCGCCACCCGCAGCCCGGCGTAGCGCTCGGCGTGGTTGGTCTGCACGTCGCGCACCGCGAACCGGGCGTCCGGGAACGGCGCCACCAGCGAGAGCAGGTCGCGCTGGTAGCCGTCGGGGCGCACGATCGTGACGTCCCCGACGGTGTGCAGGAACAGGTCGCGCTCCATGTACTGGGGCACCTTGTTGAGCCGGCGCTGGTTCCAGACCTCGTCGAGGAACTCCAGCACCATCTCGCACTCCGGGCGGAAGTCGTCCGGGCGCGGCCCGCTGTCGCCCGCGGTGAGCACGTCGGCCGGCGCGGGCTTGGTCATCGAGCCCTCGTAGCCGCGGAACCGCTGGGCGCGTGCCACCTCGTCGGGGTCCAGGCCCTGCTGCAGGCAGTCGGCCAGCTCGTCGCGGACCACCCACTCCTCGACCATGCGCCCGCGCCGGTAGAGGCAGTTGGCGATGGTGCGCTTGCGGATGCGGGTGGGCCGCCCGCCGATGACGTGCGCGTCGGAGGTGAACACCAGGTGCGAGCTGAGGAACGCGTCGTCGCCGCGGGCCTCCCAGACCACGTCCTCGGCCTGGCCGACGTGCTGCGGGGTGACCGCGATGCGCATGAGGCTGCCCTCGATGACGCCCTCGCGGCCGACCACCGTGCCCAGCCCGCCGTGCACGATCGAGTCCGGCTCGTAGTTGTCGACGATGTAGGAGACGTCGCGCTGGACCCAGATCCGGTCGGTCACCTCGCGGATGAAGTCGTCGGGGTCCTCGTACGGCCGGTACGCGACCGGGTCGAGCGGCATGGCTGCTCCTTCGGCGTGCAATGGGATCGTCGGCCACTGTATGCGTATGCACTCGCCGGAGCAAGGCTGCCCTTCGTCCGCGGCGCGGGCGTCAGCGGCGGGGCGCGCCGATCGTCGCCCGGGCGACGTAGCGGGTCGGGTAGACCGCGCGGACCGGATCGGCGTCGGGCCGCTGCACCCGCTCCACCAGCAGCCGGGCCGCCTCCCGCGACATCGCGTCCAGGTCGTAGGCCACGGTGCTCAGCCGGACCAGCGCCCAGCGCGAGGTGGGCAGGTCGTCGAAGCCGGCCATCGACACCTCGTCGGGCACCGCCACGCCCAGCTCGGCCGCGGCGTTCAGCGCGCCCAGCGCGACCACGTCGTTGCCGCACAGCACCAGGGTGGGCGGCTCGGCCCGGTCCAGCAGGGTGCGGGCGCCCTCGTGCCCGGTGCGGAAGTCGAACGGGCCGTGCAGCACGTCCCGGTGGGCCAGCGCCAGCCCGTACTCGTCGAGCACCGCGCGGACGACCTGCTCGCGATGCTCACCGGTGCTGGTGTTGCGCGGGCCGAAGATCGCCCCGATGCGCCGGTGCCCCCGGCGCACCACGTCGTCGAGCAGTTCGCGCACGCCCCGCTCCGGGTCGACGGTGACCGAGTCGGCCGGCACCGCCAGCGCGGTCCGGTTGAAGTAGACGAACGGCACCCCGCGGTCGCGCAGCCGGACCGGCAGGATCGAGTCGACCGTGGTGGTGGCCAGCACCACCCCGCACAGCCCGTGCGCCAGCACGTGCTCGGCGACCGGCGCCGACTCCGAGGACTCGGTGATCAGCACCAGCTCGTGGCCCAGCCGCTCGAGCTCCTGGTGCATCGGGGCGATGACGTGGGCGTAGAACTGGTTCTCCAGGTCGGTGACCACCAGCCCGACGCGGGTGGAGCGGCCGACCGAGAGCGCCCGGCCGATCGCGTTGGGCGCGTACCCGAGCGCCGTGGCGGCCTCCCGGACCCGCTTGCGCGTCGCCTCGGAGACCTTCGGGTCGTCGCGCAGCGCCCGCGAGACCGTCGGCTGGGAGACCCCGGCGAGCTTCGCGACGTCCCGACTGGTGATCATCCCGCCCCCTCTCGGCGGCGAGCATAGCCGCGCGGGGGAGGCCGGGGGCCGGCCTTGACAGCGATCCACCGCCGCGGGTTCACTGCCGCGCATACGTATGCTACATCGAACCCTGGAGAGGTATGCCCCACGAGCTCAAGTCAGCGGCCACCCCGGCGCGGGCCGACCGGACCACCGGCGAGGTCGCCGAGCGGGTCCGGTCGATCATCGCCGACGTGCGGGCCCGCGGGGACGCGGCGGTGCGCGAGTTCTCCGCGCGGTTCGACGGCTGGGAGCCCGAGCGGTTCCGGCTGTCCGCCGAGCGGGTCGAGGAGCTGGTCGCCGGGCTGCCCGCGCAGGTCGTCGAGGACATCCGGTTCGTCCAGGAGCAGGTGCGCCACTTCGCCGGCGTGCAGCGCGACTCGCTGCGCGACGTCGAGGTGCAGACCCTGCCCGGGGTGGTGCTCGGCCACCGGCACGTGCCGGTGGCCGCGGCCGGCGCCTACGTGCCCGGCGGGCGGTACCCGCTCACCGCCTCGGCGCACATGACGATCGTGACCGCCAAGGCAGCCGGCGTCGACCGGGTGGTGGCCTGCACGCCACCGATCCGCGGCGAGGTGCCCGCGGCCACCGTCGCGGCGATGCACCTGGCCGGCGCCGACGAGATCCACCTGCTCGGCGGGGTCCAGGCGGTGGCGGCGATGGCGCTGGGCACCGAGTCGGTCGCCGCGGTCGACCTGATCGCCGGGCCGGGCAACGCCTACGTCGCCGAGGCCAAGCGGCAGCTGTTCGGTGAGGTCGGCATCGACCTGTTCGCCGGGCCCACCGAGATCCTGGTCGTCGCCGACGACACCGCCGACCCGCTGACCACCGCGGTCGACCTGCTCTCCCAGGCCGAGCACGGCCCGGACTCCCCCGCGGTGCTGGTCACCACCTCCGAGGCGCTCGGCCGCGAGGTGCTGGCGCTGGTGGAGCGGCTGCTGCCGGGGATGGCGACCAACGACATGGCCGGACCGGCCTGGCGCGACCACGGCCGGATCGTGGTCTGCGCCGACGAGGACGAGATGTGGCGGGTGGCCGACGACCTGGCCAGCGAGCACGTCCAGGTCTTCACCCGCGAACCCCGCGCGGCGCTGGAGCGGATGCGAAACTACGGCGCGCTGTTCCTCGGCGAGGGCACCTGCGTGTCCTACGGCGACAAGGTGATCGGCACCAACCACGTGCTGCCCACCCTCGGCGCGGCCCGCTACACCGGCGGCCTGTGGGTCGGGAAGTACCTCAAGACCGTCACCTACCAGGAGGTGCGCGACCCGGACAGCAGCGCCGCGCTCGGCCGGGTGTGCGGGCGGGCCTCGCGGGTGGAGCTCTTCGAGGGCCACGCCCGCTCCGGCGACCTGCGGGCCTGGCGGCACGGCGGGGACCGGTTCGACTGGATCGACGAGGTCACCGGCGCGCACCAGGGGCAACCCGCATGACCGCCCCGGTCGCCGGGCGGACCGCGCTGGTCACCGGCGGCGGCAACGGCCTGGGTGCGGCCATCGCCGGGCACCTGGTGGGCGCGGGCGCCCGGGTGGTCCTGGTCGGGCGCCGTCCCGGGCCGCTGCACGACACCGCGGCCCGGCTCGGCCCGGCGGCCCGGGTCGAGCCGTGCGACGTCGCCGAGCCCGACCAGGTCGCCGCGCTGGCCGACCGGCTGGCCGACGAGCCGGTCTCGATCCTGGTCAACAACGCCGGGATCGCCGGCCCGGTGGCCCCGCTGACCGAGATCGAGCCCGCGCAGTGGGACGAGGTGTTCGCGGTGAACGTGCGCGGCACGTTCCTGGCCTGCCGGGCGTTCCTGCCGGGCATGGTGGCCCGCGGGGACGGCGACGTGATCAACGTGGCGTCGGTGTCGGGCAAGCGGCCGCTGGCCCGGCGCACGCCGTACTGCGCGTCGAAGATGGCGGTGATCGGGCTGACCTCGACGCTGGCCTTCGAGGTCGGCCCGGCCGGGGTGCGGGTCAACGCGCTGTCCCCCGGCCCCGTCGAGGGCGACCGGATGGACCGCAACTTCCGGCTGGAGGCCGAGCGCACCGGCACCACCGTCGACGACGCCCGGGCCGCGTTCGTCGGCCGGGCCGCGCTCGGCCGGATGATCACCGCCGACGAGGTCGGCCGGGCCGTGCTGGCGATGCTCGCGATGCCCGGGCTGTCCGGCGCGGACGTCGACCTGTCGGCCGGGATGGTCGCCTGATGGCGCCCCCACCCCGGGCCCTGCGGGCCCGGCTGCTGGCCGGCGAGCAGGTGGCCGGCGGGCTGGTCCGGATGCCGAGCGAGGACCTCGTCGAGATGCTCGCCGTGGCCGGGCTGGACTTCGTGCTGGTCGACTGCGAGCACGGCCCGGCCGACGTCGGGCTGCTGCGCCAGCACCTGGCCCTGGCCGACGCGCACGGCCTGCCGGTGCTGGTGCGGATCGGCGAGGGCGAGCACCACCTGGCCCAGCGCGCGCTCGACCAGGGGGCGCAGGGCGTCGTGGCCCCGCACGTGGAGTCCGCGGCCGAGGCCGAGGCCCTGGTCCGCGCGGTGCACTACCCGCCGCGCGGCACCCGCGGCTTCGCCACCTACCCGCGCGCCGGGCGGTTCGGCACCGTGCCCGCCGCCGAACACCACGCGGCGGCCGCGACGTCCACGCTGGTCATCGCCATGCTGGAGTCACCGGCCGCGATCCGCGCCGCGGCCTCGATCGCGGCCGTCGACGGCATCGACGGCTACCTGGTCGGCACCGCCGACCTGGGCGCGGCCCGCACCCCCGACGACCCCACCGTCGCCGAGCTGCTGGCCGCGGTGCGCGCCGACCCGGGCGCCGCCGGCGTCGTCCGGGCCGACCTGGCCACCGACGCGGCCGGCGCCGCGGCCTCCCTCGCCGACGGCGCCGCGATGATCGTCTACAACGTCACCCACGTCCTGATGACCGCCCTGCGCGCCCTCCCCCGCCCCTGACCCTCCAGCCCTCTCCCCCAGGTGGCAGGAAAGCCACTTTCAGGACGGATTCGGTCCTGAAAGTGGCTTTCCTGCCATCGGGGCGGGGGCGGGCGGGGCGGGGGTGGTGAGCCACGTGCGCAGGGCGGCGGCGACGGGGGCGGGGGCCTCCAGCGGGGACAAGTGGCCGACGCCGTCGAGGACCTGGAGGTGCGCGCCGGGGACGCGGGCCGCGATCTCGGTGTGCCGGTCCACCGGGCACAGCCGGTCCTCCGCCGCGGCGAGGACCAGGGTCGGCACCCGCACCGCCGCCAGCGCCGGGCGCTCGTCGACGCGGGTGGCCTGGGCGGCGAGCTGGCGGTCCAGGACGTCGGTGCCCACGTCGTCGGCCATGGCCAGGGCGGTCGCGTCCAGGTCGGGGCCGCGGCGGTGCAGCAGCACCGGGAGCAGGTCGTGCTGCACGTCGCGGGGGGTCGTGCCGGCGGCCAGCGCGGCCCGCTGGGCGGACCACGCCGTGCGCTGGGCGTCGGTCGGGCCGCGCGCGTTGGTGGACAGCAGGGCGAGCCGGGTGACCCGCTCCGGGGCGCGGCGCACCAGGGCCATCGCCACGATCCCGCCGAGGCTCAGCCCGGCCAGCGCGAACCGCGGCGGGAGGCGGTCGAGCATTGCCTCGACGCAGCCGTCGATGGTGGGCCGGTCGAGCGGGCCGTGCACCACCGGCGCGTCCAGCCGGGCGAGCACGCCGTCCCACAGCCGCGGCGAGCAGTTCATGCCGGGCAGCAGGACGAGCGCGTCACCCACCCGTCGACCTCACCCCTTGACCGAGCCCGCGTTCAGCCCGGCCACCAGGTAGCGCTGGGCGATGAACGCGAACGCGATCACCGGCAGGGTCAGCAGCATCGCCGCGGCCCCGGCCTGCTGCAGCATCGGCAGGGTCTGGCCGAGCTGGGTCGTGATGAACACCGGCACCGTGCGCGCGGAGACGTCGGTGAGGATGTTCGCCGTCAGGTACTCCTGGAAGGCGAACAGGAAGATGAAGATCCCCGCCGTCAGGATGCCGGGGCCCATCAGCGGGATCATCACCCGGCGCAGCGTCGCGAACCGGCTGCAGCCGTCGAGCATCGCGGCCTCGTCGAGCTCCTTCGGGATCTCGGCGAAGAAGTTGCGCAGCAGCCAGATGCTGAACGGCTGGTTGATCGCGACCAGCGCGGCCGCCACCGCGAAGGTCGTGTCGTAGATCCCGAGCGCGCGGGAGATGTCGTACATCGGCAGCACGACCGAGAACCGCGGCAGCGCCCGGAACACCAGCGCGGCGATGAGCAGCACCGCGCTGATCCAGCCGGGGAACCGCGAGAGCGCGTACGCGGCGGGCAGCCCGATCACCAGCGCCGCGACCGTGCAGAGCAGCGCCACGATCAGCGTGTTGATCAGGTACTGGTAGAACAGCGTGGTCTGCCAGAGGTCCACGAACGCCGTGAGCGTGGGTTCGTAGAGGAACACCGGCGGGTCGAGGAACGCCACGTCGGTGGGCTTCGTGACCGACGTGGCGTTCCTCGACCCGCCGGTGTTCCTCTACGAGCCCACGCTCACCGCGTTCGTGGATCTCTGGCAGACCACGCTGTTCTACCAGTACCTGATCAACACGCTGATCGTGGCGCTGATCAGCACGGTCGCGGCACTGGCCATCGGGCTGCCCGCCGCGTACGCCCTCTCCCGGTTCCCCGGCTGGATCAGCGCGGTGCTGCTCATCGCCGCGCT
>JASLAP010000567.1 GCA_030147065.1 Pseudonocardia sp.
GGCCGGGGTGATCGGGGAGCTGGCCTCGGTCGACCTGGTCACCTCGTTCGACACCGACACCCCCGAGCAGCTGCTGGAGCTGGTCCGGCCCGACGTCTACGCCAAGGGCGGCGACTACACCGCCGAGATGCTCCCGGAGACTCCGGTCGTCGAGGCGCTGGGCGGGCGGGTGTGCATCCTGGACTACCTGTCCGACCACTCCACCAGCGCGATCGTCGCCCGCGCCCAGCTCAGCCCGGCCGCGTCCGGGGAGGCCTCGTGAGCCGGGCGCCCGTCGTCGTGGTCGGCGACGCGCTGCTCGACGTCGACGTCGACGGCGAGGTGCGGCGCAACTCCCCGGACGCCGGGGTGCCGGTGCTGGAGGTGACCGACGAGGTCGCGCGGCCGGGCGGAGCCGGGCTGGCCGCGGCGCTGCTCACCGCGGGCGGCCCGGTCCGGCTGGTCACCGCGTTGGCCGACGACCACGACGGGGACCGGCTGCGCGGACTGCTGGCCCGCGGCGTGGAAGTGCTGGCCGGTCCGGCCACCGGCGGGACCGTGGTCAAGTGCCGCTGGCACCAGGACGGCAAGCCGCTGCTGCGCACCGACCGCGGCGAGGGCAGGCCCGGTGCCGGGTTCGCCACCACCGCGTTCGTCGGGGCCGTGGGCGGGGCGCTGACCGGCGCCGGTGCGGTTCTGGTCTCCGACTACGGGCGCGGAGTGGCCGCGCACCCGGTGGTCCGGGCCGCGCTGGCCGCCGCGGTCGCCGCCGGCGTGCCGGTGGTGTGGGACCCGCACCCGAACGGCCCCGACCCGGTCCCCGGGGTCGCCGTGGCCACGCCGAACCTGGCCGAGGCCTGCCGCGCCGCCGGGCTCGCGCCGGACGGGGAGCCGCTCGCCTCGGCCGCGGCGGCCGGTGCCGAGCTGCTGCGCCGCTGGTCGTGCGGCGCGGTGGTGGTGACGGTGGCCGAGCAGGGCGCGGTGCTCAGCCGTCCCGGCGAGCCGGCGGCGACGGTGCCCGCGCCGCAGGTGCGCGACGGCGACCCGTGCGGGGCCGGGGACGCGTTCGCCGGGGCACTGGCCCGCCGGCTGGTCGACGGGTCGGCGCTCGGCCCGGCGGCGACGGCGGCGTCCCGCACGGCCGCGGAGTTCGTCGGCCGCGGCGGGGCCGGCACGGTCGGGTGGGACGGCCGGGCCTGGAGCCAGTGCCCCCGGTTCTGAGACCGGGGGTTCAGGCGGGGGTGCGGCGCAGCGCGGCCGCTGCGTCCAGCACCTCGGCGACCTCGATCGCGAGCAGCGCCGGGTCCGGGTCCTCGGCGAACCGATCGCCGCGGCGGACCGCGGGCTTCCAGAGCGCGGTGTGCGGCCCGGGCGGCGGGCCCCACCGGTCCGGCCCGACCGGGCCGAACAACACCACCGAGGGCGTGCCGAACGCCGCGGCCAGGTGGGCCACCCCGGTATCCCCGCAGACCACCAGGTCCGCCCCGGCGACCAGGGCGGACAGCTCGGGCAGCGAGGTCCGGCCGGCCAGTACCCGGTCGGCGGGCAGGCCGGCCGTCGACGCCACCCGCTCGGCCGCGGGCCGCTCCCCGGCGGTGCCGGTGAGCACCACCGGAACGCGTCCGTCCAGGGCCGCGGCCACGGCGGCGAACCGGTCGACGGGCCACCGCTTGGCGCCGAACGCGGCCCCGGGGTGCACCACGATCACCGGCTCCCCGCGCTCCGGCGGGGTGAGCCGCAGGTCGAGCGGATCGGCCGGGATGCCGTGCTCCTCCAGCAGCGCGCACCACAGCTCGCGCTCGTGCGGGTGGGCCACCGCGGCGTCGGCGTGCGCCGTTCCGCGCCAGCCGGAGTGCACGACGGGCCGGGTCCGCACCACGCTGGAGCGACCCTGCTCCTCGCGCACCACACCCAGGTCCGCCGGGCGGAACCCGATGCGCTCGCGGGGGACGGTCGCGTCGAGCGCCCGGTGGCTCTGCGGGCCGGCGCCGTGCAGGTTGACCGCCAGGTCCGGGGGTCCGCCGGGCGGTGGGCACAGGTCGTCGAGGGAGGTGGTCGGCTGCACGGCGTCGACCGCGCCGGACAGCCCGGCCAGCCATCCCAGCGGCCCGGGGGCGGCCAGCACGATGTGGTGGTCGGGCCGCCCGCGGCGCAGTGCCCGCAGCGCGGGGACCGCGACCAGCAGGTCGCCGAGCGCGAGCGCCCGCAGCACCAGTGCGCTGGGCGCCCGGGACTCCGAGGACGTCATGGCCGCGGGTACCCGGGCAGCGGGCGGGCAACCGCGACCGGGGCATCCGGACGGCCGGGCCGCGCCGGGGCGCACCCGGCGCCTTCCTGGCCATCCCGTCCGGGCTGCAGGCCGGTCACCCGGTCAGGACGAGCCGGGCCGTGCCGGTCAGCTGCAGCAGCCGCCGGGTCTCCGCGCTCGGCCGCACCAGGTACAACTGCCCGCCGCCGGACCGGCAGGTCGCGTCGACCCGCAGGAACGCCCGGACCCCGGCCACGGCCAGGAACTGCAGCCCGGTCAGGTCCAGCCACACCGACGGCTCGTCGTGCGGCCGGGCCCGGGCCAGCGCGGACTCGAAGGACGGCGCGGTGGCCAGGTCGAGCCGGCCCCACAGGCGGAACCGGGTCGTGCCGTCCAGCACCCGCCAGGACAGCGTGCACCCGTCGCCGGCCGTGGCGCTGTCCCAGCCGACGATGTCGGTGCCGGGTGTCGAGTGCCCCATCCCCACCCCTCTCCGTGCGGTCCCACCACGACGGCGAAGGGGTGCGGGAGCGTGGTCGGCCCGCCTCGACGCTACCGCCGATCTTCCGGCCGCGCGCGCGGACGGAAGTTGCGTCGGCAACGTTTCCGACGTCCGCGGGGTGGTACGGCAAGGGCATGAATCCGACCGTGCTCGCCCTGAACTGCACGCTCAGCCCGTCACCGGCCGACTCCAGCACCCAGAAGCTGACCGACGAGGTGCTCGCCGCGCTGGAGAAGCACGGCGTCGCCGGCGGGACCGTGCGGGTCGTGGACCACGACGTCCGGCCCGGGGTGGAGAAGGACATGGGCGACGGCGACGCCTGGCCGGGCATCCGCGACCGGCTGCTGGCCGCGGACATCCTGCTGCTGGCCACGCCGACCTGGGTCGGGCACGCGAGCAGCGTGTGCCAGCGGGTGCTGGAGCGCCTCGACGCGGAGATCTCCGAGACCGACGACGAGGGCCGGCCGCTGATGGCCGGCAAGGTGGCCGTGGTCGTCGCGGTCGGCAACGAGGACGGCGCCCACAAGATCGTCGCCGATCTGTTCCAGGCCCTCAACGACATCGGGTTCACCATCCCGTCGCAGGGCTCGGTGTACTGGAACGGCGAGGCCATGTCCGGAGTGGACTACAAGGACCTCGACTCCACCCCGGACCCGGTGGTCAGCACGACGGCCACGCTCGCCGCGAACGCCGCACACCTGGTGCGGGTGCTCGCCGACGCCCCCTACCCCGTGCCGTAGGGCACCCGCCGGCCGGTGGTCCCGCCGGGCAGCGCCGGTGTCAGCGGACCCGGCCGGCGACCGCCCGGCCGGGCCCGGGTCGCGCCGGACCGCTCGCCTGCCGGTCGCTCCCGGACCGCGCGGGCGGTGGGTCCGGCTCGCCCGGCGCGAGCGTCGTGACCAGCCGCAGCTGGGTCGGGGCCGCGGTCAGCCGGGCCCGGGCGTGCCGCCGGAAGATCCAGACCGTGAAGCCGTCGGCGGCCAGTGCCCGGCCGGCGCGCAGGGCGCTGTCCAGCCCGTCGGCGTCGACCAGCCGGGTCTCCTCCCGGCGGGAACCGGGCCCGCCGGCCGCGGCGGCGCGGCGGGCCTGCAGCTGGTAACCGCTCACCGGCGCGCGGACGCGGGGCCGGTTCGCGGTGGGACGACGGGTGGGTGAGCACCGCCGAACCGCCGCCCGTCCGCGGTGGC
>JASLAP010000573.1 GCA_030147065.1 Pseudonocardia sp.
AGCGCCACCCCGGCCAGGGCGAGCGCGCCGGGGGCCGGGCCGCCCAGCAGCACCCCGACCCCCGCCGCGGCGGCCGGGGCCACGCCGGTGAGCAGGCCGGCCCGGTCGGAGCCGATCCGGCCGACCGCGGTGTACCAGAGCAGGAACGCCAGCGCGGTGACCACGACGGCGAGGTAGACCGCCGCCAGCAGGTGCTCCGGCCGGACGGTGAGCACGGCCGCCGGGCCCTCGACCCCGAGCCCGAGCCCGCCCAGCAGCAGCGCGGCGATCCAGCAGGAGTGCACCGAGACCCCCCAGGCGCCGAGCCGGCCCAGGACCGGCACGGCGAGCAGGGTGAACCCGACCTCGCAGGCCAGCACGGCCGCGGCCCAGCCCAGGCCGGCCGCGTCGGTGCGCCCGCCGCCCTGCACCAGCACCGCGCCCGCGGTGACGGTGGCCGCCGCGGCCAGCACGGCCGGCTCCGGCCTGCGCCCGGCCAGCAGCGGAGCGGCCAGGGCCAGCAGGATCGGCGCCCCGGCCACGGCGACCCCGAGCACCGCGGGCTCGGCGTGCTCGGAGCCGCGGACCAGGGCCACGTTGAACCCGACCAGCCCGAGGCAGGCGACCCCGGCCAGCCACCCCCACTCGGCGCCGCGCGGGCGGACCGTGCGGCGTCCGGTGATCCGGGCCAGGACGAGCAGCAGTCCGCAGGCCGCCGCGTAGCGCACGGCCTGCACGGTGAACAGGGGCGCGTCGGTGAGCGCGCCGGAGACGGCGACGCTGCCGCCGACGCAGGCCATCCCGACGGCCGCGAGGACGATCGCGCCGCTGCGGCCGGAGCGGCCCGCCCGGCGCGCGGACCGGGCGACGGGCAGGCTGGACGGCGCGTCGGCTGGGGGAGCGGTGAACGGCACGGCGCCATGCTCGATGTCGTATGGTCCGGCTGACAGAGCCAAGAACATCGCGGTGTGGAGGACCATGTCGGTCGGCCCCGACTTCCTGCAGCTCGACCCGGCGGGCGCTCCGCGCGGCGGGCTGGCCACCTGGCTGACCGACGCCCTGCGCACCGCCGCGACCGACGGGCGGCTGCGGGTGGGGGACCGGCTGCCGTCCTCGCGGCTGCTGGCCACCGACCTCGGGGTGTCGCGCGGGGTGGTCGTCGCGGCCTACGAGCGGCTGGTCGACGAGGGCGTGGCCGTCACCGACGGCGCCCGCGGCACCGTCGTCGCCGCCGCGCCGCGCCGCGCCGCGGTCATCACCGGGCGGTCGGCGACGGCGCCCGCGTTCGACCTCTCGCCCGGGGTCCCGGACCTGTCGGCCTTCCCGCGGGCCGCGTGGCTGCGCGCCGAGCGGACGGTGCTGGCCGAGGCCGGCCCGGCCGACCTGGGCTACGGCGACCCGCAGGGCAACCCCGTCCTGCGGGCGGCGCTGGTCGGGTGGCTGGGCCGCATCCGCGGGGTGCGGGCCGAGGTCGACGACATCGTCGTGGTGGCCGGGGTGGCCCAGGCGCTGGCCCTGGTCGCGCAGGTGCTGCGCAACCGGGGCGCCGACTCGATCGCGGTCGAGGATCCGGGGTCGCGGGGCGCGCACGACGAGCTGGCGCACTGGGGGCTCGAGCCGGTGCCGGTCCCGGTGGACGCCGACGGCATCGACGTGGCCGCGCTGGCCCGCACCGGGGAGTCCGCGGTGCTGCTCACCCCGGCCCACCACTTCCCGACCGGCGTGGTGCTCGCCCCGGGACGGCGCCGCGAGCTGCTGGCCCCGCGGACCGGTGTCGAGTGGGTCGTCGAGGACGACTACGACGCCGAGCACCGCTACGACCGCGCCCCGGTGCCGGCGCTGCAAGCGCTGGCGCCGGACCGGGTGGTCTACACCGGCAGCGTGTCCAAGACGCTGGCCCCGGCCATGCGGCTGGGCTGGATGATCGTGCCGCCGGGGCTGCGGACGGAGCTGGTCACCCAGAAGTACATGTCCGACCTGGGCAACGCGGCGCTGCCGCAGCTGGTGCTGGCCCGGCTGATGTCCTCCGGTGAGCTGGAGCGCCACCTGCGCCGGGTCCGGGTCCGCCAGCGCCGCCGCCGCGACGCCATGCTCGCCGCGCTGCGCGACCACCTGCCGGCCGCCACCGTGCACGGCGTGGCGGCCGGACTGCACCTGCTGGTCACGCTGCCCGAGGGACTGGACGACGTCGCGCTCGCCGCCCGGGCCAGCGAGGCCGGCGTCCTGGTGCAGCCGCTGTCGCGGCACCGGGTCGGGGCCGGCCCACCGGGTCTGGTGCTGGGCTACGCCGCCCACCCCCCGGACCGCATCCGCGAGGCGGTCGCCGTCCTCGGCCGCATCGCCACCTGACCCCGCACCCCGTCGGGCTGCTGCTCGCGCAGCCCGTGGTGTGCCGTCGCAGCGTGCCGGCGGGCTGCGACGCCCCCCGCGGGCTGCGCGACCCGCGACGGGCTGCGCGAGCCGGTGGGTCAGGGGGAGGTGCCGAAGCGGAAGAGCGCGCGGGACCGGTAGGTCCCGCCGGGGCGCAGCACCGTCGACGGGAAGTCGGGCCGGTTGGGGGCGTTCGGGAAGTCCTGGGGCTCCAGGCAGAGCGCGTCGCCCTGGCGGGCGGTCACGCCGGCGCGCAGCACCAGCGTCCCGTCCAGCATGTTGCCCGAGTAGAACTGCACCCCGGGCCGGTCGGTGCGCAGTTCCAGGGTGCGGCCGGTGCGCGGTTCGCTGACCAGGGCGGCCCGGCGCAGCCCGGTCGCGTCGGGTTCGCCGTCCAGCACGAAGGTGTGGTCGTAGCCCCGGGCGCGCACCAGCTGCGGGTGGTCGCCGCGCCAGCGGTCGCCGATCCGGACCGGTTCCCGCAGGTCGAACGGGCTGTCCGCGACCGGGACCGGGGAGCCCTGCGGGACGAGGTCGGCGTCCACCGCCAGGAACGCGCCGGCGTCGACGGTGATCACGTGGTCGGCCACCCCGCCGGCGGCGAGGTCCGCGCCGGCCAGGTTCCAGTAGGCGTGGTTGGTCAGGTTCAGCACGGTCGGGGCGTCGGTGGTGGCGGTGTGCTCGATGGCCAGTTCCGCGCCCTCGACCCGGTAGGTGACCGCGACCTCCAGCGTGCCGGGGAAGCCGTTGTGCCCGGCGGGGCTGGTGTGCCGCAGCGTGACCGCGGCACCGTCGCCGCCCGCAGCGGTCTCGACCCACCACTCGGCGTGCTCGAAGGAGTTCCCGCCGCCGTGCAGGGCCACCCCCGGCTCGTTGGTCGGGATCGCGAAGCGCTCCCCGTCCAGCTCGAACGTGCCACCGGCGATCCGGTTGGCGTAGCGGCCCACGCACGCGCCCAGGTAGGCGGGGTCGGCCCGGTAGGCGGCGAGGTCGGCCAGCCCGAGCGCCACCTCCGCCCACACCCCGTCGCGGTCCGGGGCGCGCACCGCGGCGATGCGGGCGCCGTGCGCGATCACCCCGACCTCGACCCCGGACCCGCGCAGCCAGTGCACCTCCAGAGCGCCGCCGGCGGCCCGGTCGGTCGCCGGCTCGGTCACCGGGCCGGTCACAGGGCGCCGGCCAGCCGGTAGTAGGCCTGGTTCCAGCGCAGCTCGCGGCCGAACCGCCGGGAGGTGGTGTCCTCGTCGATCACCAGCAGCTCGGTGCGGGCCAGCTCGGCCAGGTCGGCGACGGTCTCGGTGTCCAGCGCGGTGGACAGCACGGTGTGGTGCGGGCCGCCGGCCATGATCCAGGCCTCGGACGCGGTGCGCAGGTCGGGCTGGGGCTCCCAGACCGCCCGGGCCACCGGCAACCTGGGCAGCGGCTCGTTCGCGGGCACCACGTCGATCTCGTTGAGCACCAGCCGGAACCGGTCGCCCATGTCCGACATGCCGACCACCAGGCCCGCGCCGGGGGCGGCGTCGAAGACCATCCGCACCGGGTCCTCGCGCCCGCCGATGCCCAGCGGGTGGATCTCCACCCGCGGGGTCTGCGCGGCGATCGAGGGGCAGACCTCCAGCATGTGCGCGCCGAGCACGCGCGGGGTGCCCGGGCCCAGGTGGTAGGTGTAGTCCTCCATGAACGAGGTGCCGCCGGGCAGGTCGCCGGCCGCGACCTTGAGCGTGCGCAGCAGGGTGGCGGTCTTCCAGTCGCCCTCGCCGGCGAAGCCGTAGCCATCGGCCATCAGTCGTTGCACGGCCAGCCCCGGCAGCTGCCTGAGCTCGCCGAGGTCCTCGAAGTTGGTGGTGAACGCCTTCGCCCCGGCGGCCGCGAGCAGCGCGCGCAGGCCCAGCTCGATGCGCGCGGAGTAGCGCAGCGACTCGTGCCGGTCCCCGCCGGCGCGCAGCTCGGGCACCACCTCGTAGCGCTCGGCGTACTCGGCGACCAGCGCGTCCACCTCGGAGTCCAGGCTGGCGTGCACGGCGTCGGCGAGGTCGGTGACGGCGTAGCCGTTGACCGTGACCCCCCACCGCCACTGGGCCTCGGTGCGGTCGCCCTCGGTGACGGCCACGTCGCGCATGGTGTCGCCGAAGCGGGCCAGGCGCAGCGAGCGCACCTCGGCCCAGCCCAGCGCGGCGCGCGCCCACGCCGACACCCGGCAGGCCACCAGCGGGTCCGACACGTGCCCGGCGACGATCTTGCGGACCACCCCGAGCCGGGCCTGGATGTAGCCGAACTCCCGGTCGCCGTGGGCGGCCTGGTTGAGGTTCATGAAGTCCATGTCGATGGTCGCCCAGGGCAGCTCCAGGTTGGCCTGGGTGTGCAGGTGCAGCAGCGGCTTGCGCAGCGCGTCCAGCCCGGCGATCCACATCCGGGCCGGGGAGAAGGTGTGCATCCAGGCGGTGACCCCGACGCAGTCCGGGTCGGCGTTGGCGGCCAGCATCATCGCGTGGATGCCGTCGGCGTCGGTGAGCACCGGCTTCCAGACCACCTCGGCGGGCACCGCCTCGGCGAGCTCGGCGGCGATCTTCTGGGACTGCCCGGCCACCTGGTCCAGGGTCTCCGGGCCGTAGAGGCCCTGGCTGCCGGTGAGGAACCAGATCTGCTTCACGGTGCGGTGCCTCCTGGCTGGCCGTAGACGTTCTGGTAGCGGTCGTAGAGGGCGTCCACGTCGTCCTGGGCGATCGGCACCAGCTTCCCGAGCTGGCGGGCCAGGTGGGTGGAGCGGGCCACGTCCTCGCACATCACCGCGGCCTTCACCGCCGCCCTGGCGTCCTTGCCGATGGTGAACACCCCGTGGTTCTGCATGATCACCGCGGGGGAGCGGTGCCCGGCCAGGGTCTCCACGATGCCCCGGCCGATCGAGTCGTCGCCGATCCGGGCGAACGGGCCCAGCGGGATCTCCCCGCCGAACTCGTCGGCCATCGCGGTGAGCGCGCACGGCACGGGCTCGGCGATGGCCGACCACGCGCAGGCGTAGGTCGAGTGGGTGTGCACGACCCCGCCCACGTCGGGCCGGTGCCGGTAGACGTAGGCGTGCGCGGCGGTGTCGCTGGACGGCGACAGCTCGCCGTCGACCAGCGCCCCGTCCAGGTCGCAGACCACCATGGCGTCCGGGGTCAGCTCGTCGTAGCCGATCCCGCTGGGCTTGATGACCAGCAGGTCGTGGCCGGGGACCCGGGCCGAGACGTTGCCCGCGGTCCACACCACCAGCCCGTAGCGGACCAGTTCGGCGTGCAGCGCGGCGACCTGCTCGCGCAGGTCCCGCACCGCCGGGGCGGCTGCCTGCGGGATCACCGGGACACCGCCGCGCGCCGGATCCGGCGCAACCGGTGCAGCACGTCGTTGCCGCCCGGGTTGCGCTCGCCCTCGCCGCGGCCGAAGTGGTCGTGCAGCCGCCGGTACTCGGCGTAGAGCGCGTCGTAGGCCCGCACCCGTTCGGGGTCGGGGGTGTAGGCGGCGGCGTGCACCGAGCCCATCGCGCCCGCCGCGGCCCGCACGTCGGGATGGGCGCCGGCGGCCACCGCGGCGTGGATGGCCGAACCCACCGCCGGTCCCTGCTCCGAGCCGATGATCGACAGCGGCCGGTCGCAGACGTCGGCGTAGATCTGCATCAGCAACCGGTTCTTCAGCAGCCCGCCGGCCACCACGAGCTCGGTCACCGCCACCCCGGCCGCCTCGAACGCCTCGATGATCGCCCGGGTGCCGAACGCGGTGGCCTCCAGCAGCGCCCGGTAGGTGTGCTCGGGTCGGGTGGCCAGGGTCTGCCCGACGACCACCGCGGACAGCTCGTGGTCGACCAGCACCGAGCGGTTGCCGGAGTGCCAGTCCAGCGCGACCAGCCCGTGCTCGCCGACGGCCTGCTCGGCGGCCAGCTCGGTGAGCAGCTGGTGCACGTCCAGGCCGCGGTCGGCGGCCCGGCGGTGGTAGTCCGGCGGGACGGAGGTGTCGACGAACCAGCCGAAGATGTCGCCGACCCCGCTCTGCCCGGCCTCGTAGCCCCACAGCCCGGGCAGGATGCCGCCGTCGACCACCCCGCACATGCCGGGCACCTCGCCGAGCCGGTCGGAGACCATCACGTGACAGGTCGAGGTGCCCATGATCGCGACCATCTGGCCGGGGTCGACGGCCTGCGCCGCGGGGACCGTGACGTGCGCGTCGACGTTGCCGACCGCGACCGCGATCCCCTCCGGCAGCCCGGTCCAGGCCGCGGCCTCGGCGGTCAGCCCGCCGGCCCGGGTGCCCAGCTCGGCGATCGGGTGGTCGAGCTTGTCGGTGACGAAGCCGTCGAACCCCGGGTGCAGCGCGGCCAGGTACTCCCGGCTCGGGTAGTGGCCGTCCTGCAGGATGCCCTTGTAGCCGGCGGTGCAGGCGTTGCGCCGGTACTCCCCGCACAGCTGCCAGACGATCCAGTCCGCGGCCTCCACCCAGCGCTCGGTGCGGGCGTAGACCTCCGGGTCCTCCTCCAGCAGCTGCAGGGCCTTGGCGAACTCCCACTCGCTGGAGATCCGGCCGCCGTAGCGGGCCAGCCACGGCTCGCCGCGCTGCTCGGCGAGCTCGGTGATCCGGTCGGCCTGGCCCTGGGCCGCGTGGTGCTTCCACAGCTTGGCGTAGGCGTGCGGGCGGCCGGTCAGGTCGGGCAGCTCGCACAGCGGGGTGCCGTCGGCCAGCGTCGGCAGCACCGTGCAGGCGGTGAAGTCGGTCGCGACGCCGATCACCGAGCGCGGGTCGACCCCGGCTGCGGCCACGGCCTTCGGCACCGCCGTGCGCAGCACCTCGACGTAGTCCGCGGGGACCTGCAGGGCCCAGTCCGGGGGCAGCGGGGTGCCGTCGGGCAGCGCCTGCTCCAGGACCGCGTGCCGGTACGGGTGCACGGCCGAGGCCAGCTCCGCGCCGTCGGCCACGCGGACGACGACCGCGCGTCCGGACAGGGTGCCGAAATCGATCCCCACGGTGACCGCGCCGGCCGGGACCGGCCGGTCCGCGGCGGGTGGCGACGCTGCCGTACTGCTCACGCTGTCCCCCTTGACGTCAGGTGTGCGCTCACACGATGTGAGCGCTCACAAATTTTGTCAAGAGGCGCCCCGCCGGGCCTCGGTCAGCGGCCCGGCGCGGTGCCCGGCGCGGCGGCCGTGCTGTCCCGGACCAGCAGTTCGGTCGGTACCAGGGTGGCCGGTTCGGCCCCCGGGACCGGGGTGGGCCCGGGGACCGGCCCGGCGCCGTCCGGGCCGATCAGGTCGAGCAGCATGGACACCGCGAGCCGGCCCGCCTCGGTGAAGTGCTGGCGCACGGTGGTCAGCGGCGGCCGGAAGAACTCTGCCTCCGGGACGTCGTCGAAGCCGACCACGCTGACGTCCTCGGGCACCCGGCGACCGGCCTCGTCCAGGGCCCGCAGCGCGCCGACGGCCATCTGGTCGTTGGCGGCGAACACCGCGGTCAGCCCCGGCTCGGAGGCGAGCAGCGCGTGCATCGCCCGGTACCCGGACCGGGCGTTCCAGTCGCCGGCCACCGGCGCCGGCACCACGCGCCCGTTTGCGACCAGGGTGTCGCGCCAGCCCTCGGCCCGCCAGGAGGCGTCCAGCCAGTCCTGCGGCCCGGCGATGTGGTGCACGGTGCGGTGGCCCAGGCCGAGCAGGTGGCGGGTGGCCGCGACGGCGCCGCCGTGCTGGTCGATGCCGATCGCCGGCGGGTGCGCGGGGCCCGGCCCGGAGTCGCCGCCGCCGAACACCCCGCCGACGAACACCGCGTGCAGCGAGCGCAGCTCGGCGGTGAGCGCCTGCATCGCGCCCCGCTGCGGGGCCAGCGCCACGATGCCCTCGACCGACTGGTCCTGCAGCCGGTCCAGCGCCCGCACGACCTCCTCGGAGTCCACCCGGTCGACCACCGCGATGCTCACGCCGAGACCGACCGCGCTCGCCGCCTGCTCCACGCTGTACACGGTGGACACCGGGCCGTAGCGGACGGTGTCGAAGGTGAGCACGCCGAGCGTGCCCGACCGGCGCCGCGCGAGGGCCCGGGCCAGCCCGTTGCGCCGGTAGCCCAGCTCCTCCATCGCCGCCAGGACCTTCGCCCGGGTGGGCGCGCTGACGTGCGGGGAGTCGTTCACCACCCGGGACACGGTCTGGTGGGAGACCCCGGCCAGCCGGGCGACGTCGGTCATCACCGGCGCGGCGGAGGACTGGCGCATGCGGACATGCTGCCCCATCCGGACCACCCCCTGGCGTTCGTCGTCCAACGGCCTTGACGCGACCGCATGTTAGCGCTCACAGTATCGCCGAACTTGGTGCGACCCCGGTCACACGGGTCCGCGTCCGGGTCGAAACGATCATTGACGATCACTCCAGGAGGTGCGCCGTGCGCGCAAGGTTGAGGTTCGCTGCGCTGGCGGGTGCGCTGGCGCTGGCTGTGGCCGGCTGCGGGGGCGGCGGAGGTGGTGAGGCCGCCGGGGCCGCCGACCCGGCCGCCGGTGGCGAGACGATCACCATGGGCTTCTCGCAGGTCGGCGCGGAGAGCGGGTGGCGCACCGCGAACACCAAGTCGGTCCAGGAGTCGGCCGCGGAGGCCGGGATCGAGCTGCAGTTCTCCGACGCCCAGCAGAAGCAGGAGAACCAGATCAAGGCGATCCGGTCGTTCATCCAGCAGCGGGTGGACGTGATCGCGTTCAGCCCGGTGGTCGAGTCCGGCTGGGACACCGTGCTGCTGGAGGCCCAGCGGGCCAACATCCCGGTGATCCTCACCGACCGCGCGGTCGACTCGGCCGACACCTCGCTCTACGAGACCTTCCTCGGCTCGGACTTCGTCGTGGAGGGCGAGAAGGCGGGCGAGTGGCTGGTCGAGCAGTACCAGGGCACCACCGAGCCGGTGAACATCGTCGAGCTGCAGGGCACCACCGGCTCGGCCCCGGCGATCGACCGCCAGGAGGGCTTCGCCAAGGCCATCGCGGCCAACCCGAACCTGAAGGTGATCGCCTCGCAGACCGGTGACTTCACCCGCTCCGGCGGCAAGCAGGTGATGGAGGCCTTCCTGCAGTCCAACCCGGACATCGACGTGCTCTACGCCCACAACGACGACATGGGCCTGGGCGCGATCGAGGCCATCGAGGCGGCCGGCAAGGTGCCCGGGCAGGACATCAAGATCATCACGGTGGACGCGGTCAAGGACGGCATGCAGGCGCTGGCCGACGGCAAGATCAACTTCATCGTGGAGTGCAACCCGCTGCTCGGCCCACAGCTGATGGACCTGGCCAAGAAGGTCGTCGCCGGCGAGGAGGTCCCGCCGCGCGTGGTCACCGAGGAGACCGTCTTCGACCAGGCCGCGGCCGCCGCCGCGCTGCCCACCCGCGAGTACTGAGCGCGGGAACCGCAGTTCGCACCCGTGACCACCGCGCCGCCGAGGGCGGCGCGGTGGTCGCGGGTCGGTGACGAGGGTGCGCCGACGGAGGCGCGCCGATGGAGGCGTTCTGATGCAGGAAGCGGTACCGGCCGGGCCCCCGGAGAGCGCACCGCACGACGCACCGGTGCTGGAGATGTCCGGGATCACCGTGCAGTTCGGTCCGGTCCGCGCCCTGGACGGGGTGGACCTGCGGCTGCGGGCCGGTGAGGTGCACGCCCTGATGGGCGAGAACGGCGCCGGCAAGTCCACCCTGATCAAGGCGCTGACCGGGGTCTACCCGGTGGACGCCGGGCGGATCCGGCTGGCCGGGCGGGAGGTGGAGTTCACCGGCCCGGCGCAGGCCCAGGCGGCCGGGATCAGCACCGTGTACCAGGAGGTCAACCTGTGCACGAACCTGACGGTCGCGGAGAACCTGCTGCTCGGCCGCGAGCCGCGGCGGTGGGGGCGGATCGACGGGCGCGGGGTGCGCCGCCGGGCCGCTGAGGTGCTCGCCCGGTTGCACCTGGACATCGACCCGTCCTCGCCGCTGGGCGCGCACCCGATCGCGGTCCAGCAGCTGGTGTCGATCGCCCGCGCGGTGCAGGTCGACGCCCGGGTGCTGGTGCTCGACGAGCCGACCTCCAGCCTGGACGCCGACGAGGTGGCCGAGCTGTTCCGGGTGGTCGACGGGCTGCGCGCGGACGGCGTCGCGGTGCTGTTCGTGACCCACTTCCTGGACCAGGTCTTCGCCATCTCCGACCGCACCACGGTGCTGCGCAACGGCCGGCTGGTCGGGGAGTACCGGACCGCCGAGCTGGACCGGCTGCAGCTGGTCTCGGCGATGATCGGGCGCGAGCTGGAGGTGCTCGAGCAGCTGGACCGGCAGCCGGGCGACCCGACCGCCGACGCGGCGCCGCCGCTGCTCACCGCGAGCGGCCTGGGCCGCCACGGCGCGATCGAGCCGGTCGACCTGGTGGTCCGGCCGGGGGAGGTGGTGGGCCTGGCCGGGCTGCTCGGCTCCGGGCGCACCGAGTTCGCCCGGCTGCTGTTCGGCGCCGACCGCGCCGACACCGGTGAGATCACCGTGGACGGGCGCATCGTGCCGATGCGCACCCCGCGCGAGGCCATCGACGCCGGGATGGCGTTCACCTCCGAGGACCGCGGCGCCGAGGGCGTGGTCGGCGACCTGTCGGTGCGCGAGAACGTCGTGCTCGCCCTGCAGGCCTCCCGCGGCCTGCGCCGCATCCCCGGCCGCACCCAGGACGAGCTGGTGCAGCGCTGGATCGAGCTGCTCGACATCCGCCCGGCCGACCCGGACACCCCGTTGCGCAACCTGTCCGGCGGCAACCAGCAGAAGGTGCTGCTCGCCCGGTGGTTGGTCACCGAGCCGCGACTGCTCATCCTGGACGAACCCACCCGCGGCATCGACGTCGGCGCGAAGGCGCAGATCCAGTCGCTGGTGGCGGACCTGGCCCGGCAGGGCATGGCGGTGGTGTTCATCTCCGCCGAGCTGGAGGAGGTGGTCCGGTTGGCCGACCGGGTGCTGGTGCTGCGCGACCGCCGTCCGGTCGCCGAGCTGACCGGTGAGGACGTCGTGATGGACCGGGTCATGGCGCTGATCGCGACCGGGGGCACCGATGCGTGAGCTGCTGCGCAGTCGCGGGTTCTGGACCCAGCCGTTCTGGCCGCTGGTCGTCCTGCTGGCCCTGAACCTGGCGCTGACCCCGCGGTTCTTCAGCATCCGGCTGCAGGACGGGCGGCTCTACGGCAGCCTGATCGACATCCTGCACAACGGCGCCCCGCTGGCGCTGGTGGCGCTGGGCATGACGCTGGTCATCGCCACCCGCGGGATCGACCTGTCGGTCGGCGCGGTGGTGGCCATCTCCGCCGCGGTGGCCTGCACCTGGATCGCCACCAGCCCCGACCCGACCAGCCCCGGCGCCGCGATCGGCGGCATCGCCGTCGCGCTCGCACTGGCGGTGGCCCTCGGGGCGTGGAACGGGTTCCTGGTCTCGGTGCTGGGCATCCAGCCGATCATCGCCACGCTGGTGCTGATGACCGCCGGGCGCGGGCTGGCCCAGCTGGTCACCGACGGCCAGATCGTGACCGTGAACAACCCGCTGTTCTCCGAGATCGCCGGCGGTGAGCTGCTGGCGGTCCCGCTGACCGTGGTGGTGGCCGCCGCGGTCTACGGCCTGGTCGCCGCGGCCACCCGGCGCACCGCGCTGGGCACGCTGGTCGAGGCGGTCGGGATCAACCCCGCGGCGAGCCGGTTGGCCGGCGTGCGTGCCCGGATGCTGACCTGGACCGTCTACGTCTTCAGCGCGCTGTGCGCCGGCGTCGCCGGGCTGATGATCTCCTCCAACGTGAACGCGGCCGACGCCAACAACGCCGGGCT
>JASLAP010000582.1 GCA_030147065.1 Pseudonocardia sp.
CGTCGACGAAGTGGGAGGTGGTGTCCGACAGCGTGGACGACGGGCGCAGGTGGTGGGTCATCACGAACACCGGGGTGTGGAAGGGCGGCTCGTCGCCCCACCAGCCCTGCCAGGCGTGGTCGGTCCACGGGCCGCGCTGCGGGCCGAACTTGTTGCGGCCCATGATCTCGGCGCCGATGCCGTGGCTGAAGTCGCGGACCAGGTGGTCGTCGAGCCCGCGGGTGCCGCCTGGCCCGTCGCGGCCGGGGAAGCTCGCCGTCGCCGTCGCCCAGGCCATCAGCTCGCGGGGGTCGGCGTGGCCGAACGGGCGTTCCCGGGACTGGCCGGTCCCGGCGCCGTAGCCGTCGGCCGAGACGGTGAAGTTCTGCACGCGCAGCAGCGGGGCCACGGTCGCTCCTCGGGTGGTGGGTGGGTCAGCAGCCGTACCGACCCGGCGACGGCGCGGGACTCATCGGGGTGGGGTCGGGCCGGGGCACCGGGTCACGGCTCGACCTCGGCTCGGGCGAGGCGGCGGTGCCGGACCACGGCCTGGACCAGCAGCCCGAGGGCGGCCACCACGCACAGGGCGGCGGGCACGGCGAAGACCCCGGGCACCCCGAACCAGCCGACGCCGAGGCCACCCGCGACGCCGCCGACCGCCGCCGAGAAGCGGATCGCGGAGAAGTAGAGCGACGACGCCATCCCGATGCCGGTGGGGTAGAGGTCCTGCGCCACGGTGATGCCGATGCCGCCCAGCGTGGCCCACATCGCCGCGTTGAGCAGCGTCGCCCCGATGAGCACCAGCTCGTTCCCGGCCAGCATGAAGCCGAGGTTGGCCACGACACCCAGCAGCACGTTCACCACCACCAGCCGGTGCGCGCCGAACCGGTCGGCCAGCACCCCCATCACCGGGATGAGGACCAGCATCCCGACCGACTGCGCCGAGATGACGACCCCCCGCAACCAGTCCGGGGTGCCCAGCTGCAGCTCCATGTAGAGCGGCAGGTAGGCGAACTTGATGGTGTCCCCGCACATGGCCAGCACGCCCAGCCCGAGGAACGTGAGCAGGGGCACCAGGCTGGCCGGGCGCCCCGGGGCGCCGTCGGCCGCGGTGCCCGCCAGGACGGCGGGGTCGGGCTCGGCGCGGGCGACGCGCTGGCCGACCACCGGCACCGCCTGCAGCAACGTGAACACCCCGGCCGCGACCAGCGTCACCCGCAGCCCCGCCACCCCGCCCAGCACGCTGCCCACCAGCGGTCCGGTCATGAAGCCGGCGCTGAAGCCGAGCCGGACCGTGGAGACCACCCGGTTGTCGGCACCGGACGGCTCGTGGGTCAGCTGGTCCCGCACGGCGGCGAAGATCAGCGCGCTGGTCGCCCCGGCGAAGCCGAGCACCGTGAGGTTGACCGCGAAGGCCATCCAGACCTGCGTCGCGAAGGCCATCGCCAGCCAGCCGACCAGCCCCACCACGGCCCCGACCCGGAACAGCACCAGCCGGTCGGCCATCCGGTCGGACCACCGGCCGACGAGGAACCCGAGCAGGGGCGCGGCCAGGTTGGTGAGGAAGAACAGCCCGGCCACGGGCAGCGAGGCGCCGAGGTCCTGGACGAGGAAGAGCGACAGCTGGGGCATGGCCACCGAGATGCCGAGCCCGCCGCAGAAGAGGCTGACGACGGCCCGCCGGTACAGCCGCGAGCCGAGCACCACGCCGAGGGTGGAGCCGGGCCTGGTGGCGACGGCCGTCTCGGACACCCGGTCAGCGTAGACGCCGCTGCCGGCCCCGCTGCACCGAGGCCCGGCCACGCAGTGGTCCGTTCACCCGCGCGTCGCCCGTGGTAGGTCAAGGTTTGACCTCTGAACACGCGCGGGTGGTACAAGTAAGCCTCCCCCTTCCAGGAGTGTGCATGCCCCTCTCGCGTCCCCGCCGGCTCGTCGCCGGCTCGCTCGCCGCGGCCGTCGTCTCCGCCGGCGCCCTGATCACCCTGCCGGCCGCCGCGGCCGCACCCAGCACCCCGTTCATCTCCGAGATCCACTACGACAACGCGGGCACCGACGCCGGTGAGTTCGTCGAGGTCCAGCTGCCCGCCGGCACCAGCAACGCGGGCCTGTCCGTCGTCCTGTACAACGGCGGGAACGGCGCGGTCTACGACACCGACGCCCTGCCCGTCGTCACCGCGCCGGCCGGTGCCGCCGCGGTGGGCACCGTCAGCTACGGGGCCAACGGCGTGCAGAACGGCGCGCCCGACGCCGTCGCCCTGGTCCGGGGCAGCACGGTGCTCGAGTTCCTCTCCTACGAGGGCGTCGTGACCGCGGCGGACGACCCGGCGGCCGGCACCACCTCGACCGACATCGGCGTGTCCGAGGCCGGCACCGAGCCGGTCGGCCAGTCGCTCTCCCGCACCTACGACGCCGCGCGCGACGCCCTGGTCTGGAGCGGTCCCGCCGCCGCCAGCCCGGGCGCGGTCAACCCCGGCAGCGGCGCCGGCACGACGCCGACCACGCCGCCCGCGGGCCCGGACGTCTGCGCGGCAACGCCCACCGCGGTCGGCGCGGTCCAGGGGTCCGGAGCGACCAGCCCGGCGGCCGGCACGCGGGTGACCGTGCGCGGGACCGTCGTCGGCGACGTCCCCGGGCTCAGCGGCTTCTACCTGCAGGACTCCGGTGACGGCGACGCCGCCACGTCCGACGGGCTCTTCGTCTTCGACCGCACCCCCGTCGCCCTCGGCGAGACCGTGGCCGTCGCCGGCACGGTGGCCGAGTTCGGCGGCCAGACCCAGATCGGCGCCGGTGGCTCCGTCGAGGTCTGCGCGCCCGGGTCGGCGGCCGAGCTGCCCGAACCGGCCACGCTGGACCTGCCCGCCACCGACGCCGAGCGGGAGCCGCTCGAGGGCATGCTGGTGCGGGTGGCCGACCGCCTGACGGTCAGCGAGGTCTTCGACCTGACGAGCTACGGCGAGCTGACCCTCAGCGAGGGCGGCCTGCTGGTCACCCCGACCGAGGCGGCCGAGCCCGGAGCCGCGGCGGACGCCGTCGCGGCCGAGAACCTCCGCCGCAGCCTGGTCCTGGACGACGGGCTCTCGGCCCGGGTGACCACCACCAGCCGCCCCTACCTCTCACCGGCCACCCCGGTCCGGGTGGGGGACACCCTCACCTTGACGGCCCCGACGGTGCTCGGCTACGGCTTCGGCGCCTGGCGCCTGCAGCCCGCCGACGGCACGGCCGAGGGCACCTTCGCCGCCACGAACACCCGCCCCGCCACCCCCGACGCGGTCGGCGGCGACGTCCAGGTCGGGTCGTTCAACGTCTTGAACTACTTCCTCACCCTGACCGGACCCGACGCCCGCGGGGCCAGGACGCCGGCGCAGTTCGAGCGGCAAGCCGGCAAGATCGTGCCGGCCATCAACGCCCTGGGCGCCGAGGTGGTC
>JASLAP010000594.1 GCA_030147065.1 Pseudonocardia sp.
CGAGGCGCTCGGCGGGCAGGGCCGGTTCCTGGAGGGCGCGCGGCTGCTGGACGAGCGCGCCGCGGGGCTGCCCTCCGCCCGCGCCCAACAGCTCCGCACCGCGGCGCGCGGCCTGCGCGCCCACCTCAACTGACTCCCCCAAGGTTCAGGAAAGCCACGATGCTGCCCGCTGCGGGCCGGAACGTGGCTTTCCTGAACCGGGGGACCGGGCGTCAGGTGAGGGGGCGGAGGCCCCAGCTGGCGGTCCACTGCTGGTCGGGGTCCAGGTGGATCAGCCCGACGCCGGTGTTCAGGGCGTCCGGCGGGCAGGTCATCGGTTCGACGGCGACGGCCCGGCCGCGGCCGGGGTGGTCGTCGGGGGTGAACACCTGCACCCAGCCGAAGGCCGGGTCCGCCCACAGCTCGACCCCGCCGTCCGGGCCGGTCAGCCGGTGCCGGACCAGGCCGTCGGTGACCGCGCAGTCGCCGAAGGCGTGGTCGAGGGTGCGACCGGCCAGCGGCCGACCGCCGCGGAAGTCCAGGTCGCCCGACACCGGGACGGTCGGGCCGGTGGGCAGGCCGCCGTCCAGCGGCAGCGAGGAGGCCGCGGCCAGGGTGAGCACCGACTCGTCGGTCGGCGAGTCGCCCGCCCGCAGGTAGGGGTGCGCGCCGACGCCGAACGGCACCGCGGCGGTGCCGACGTTGCGGACGGTGTGGGTGACGGTCAGGCCGTCCTCGCCGACGGCGTAGCGGATGCTGGTGTCCAGCGGCACCGGCCAGCCGGGCTGCACCGGGATCACCGCGTGCAGCGTGATCGCCTCGGCCGACGACTCGCCGGGCCGGTAGAGGGTGTGCCGGAGCAGGCCGTGGATGGCGTTGCCGGCCGTCGGCTCGCTGAGCACCAGCTGCTGGGGCTGCCCGTTCCAGGTCCAGGTGCCGCGGGCGGTGCGGTTGGGCCAGGGCAGCAGGATCGTGCCGGCGCCGCGCGGCGGGCGGACGTCGACGTCGAAGGTCTCGACGTACGGGCGGCCGCCGGCGGAGAAGGCCCGCAGCCCCGCCCCGACCTCGGTGAAGACCGCGCGGGCCGATCCGGACTCGATCTCGAACTGCGCCCCGGTCGGCGGCATCGGCGTCACCACACCGCGGAGCTTACGGCCGCCCTCCGCGACCCCGTCCCGGCCCGCCCGACGCCTGGAAAGCCACGTTGCCGGCGCCCGACGCCCGGAAGGTGGCTTTCCAGGCGTTCGGGAAGGGGGGCCGGAGGTTGCGTGAGGGTCGTCGCGACGACGCCGTCCGGCCACCCGGCTCGCCTACCGTGGCGGGGTGGCTTCCTCCCGACGACTCCGCGCCCTGATCACCAACGACGACGGCATCGACTCCCCCGGGCTGTGGGCCCTGGTCGACGGGGCCCGCGCCGCCGGGCTGGACGTCGTCGTCGGCGCCCCGCACGTCGACGCGAGCGGGGTGGGGGCGTCGGTGCTGGCGGTGCGCGAGCACGGGCGGGTCCGGCTGCACCCGCACGAGCACCCGGAGCACCCCGGGATCCCGGCGTTCGCGGTGGAGGGCCACCCGGCGTTCATCGTGCACGCCGCCGGGCGCGGCTGGCTCGACCCGGAGCCCGACCTGGTGCTGTCCGGGATCAACCTCGGCGCGAACACCGGGCACGCGGTGCTGCACTCGGGCACGGTCGGCGCCGCGCTCACCGCGTCGCTGCACGGGTGGCGGGCGCTGGCGGTGTCGCTGGACGTCGGCACCACCGTCCCGGAGCACCCGCACTGGGAGGCGGTGCGGCACGTGCTGCCCCCGGTGATCGACGCCCTGCTCGCCGCCGACGACGGCACGGTGCTGTCGCTGAACGTCCCCGACCGGCCCGTCGAGGAGTTGCGCGAGCTGCGCGAGGCGCGGCTGGCCCCGTTCGGGTCGATCCAGTACCGGGTGATCGAGAAGGAGGTCGACGGCGGGGGCCGGGCGCTGCACGCGGCGCTGCACGAGACCGGCCGCATCGAGCCGGGCACCGACATCGCCCTGCTCGCCGAGGGTCACCCGACCCTGACCCGGCTCCGCTCGGTCGACGAACTGCCCGGCGTCCTGGCCGCCCTCACCCCCGCCGGCACCTGACCGACACCGTCGAGAACGACGCTATGGGATCAACTTCGGCGTTGTTGACCCCGTAACGCCGTTCCCGACGGAGCGGGGTCAGTGCTCGTCGGCGCCGGTGAGTTCGAGCTCCAGGCGGTCGGCGATGTCGACGACGACGTGGAAGGCGCGGTCGAAGCCGTTCAGCGCGGTGTCGCCGAGCGGGATCGAGTGCCGGAACAGCGCCAGCCCCTTCTCGTCGATGACGCCGCCGACGGCCGACTCACCGGCCCGCACCAGCAACGCCGTCAGGTCGATCTCGGCGGTGCGGCCGACCGGCGAGGTGATCTGCGCCCACGGGTGGCCGTCCTCGCCGGTCACCAGCCGGACCGCGACGATCTGCGTGCGGTCCCCGGTGGTCGGCAGGTTGAACCACAGCTCGCCCTCGGCGGACCGCATGATCTCGTAGCGGACCCGCACGAAGGACCCCAGGTCGTCCCAGCTGGCCACGGTCTCACCTTCCGTCGGATGGTCAGCCGGACCGTACCGCGATCACCGGGGGGCCGGAGCGCGGGTGAGCGCGGGGCCTCAGAGCCCCAGCTGGCGGGCGATCAGCATCCGCTGCACCTCCGAGGTGCCCTCGCCGATCTCCAGCACCTTTGCGTCGCGGAAGTGGCGGCAGACCGGATACTCCTCGATGTAGCCGTAGCCACCATGAATCTGCACGGCCTCGCGCGCCACGTCCATCGCGGTCTCGGTCGAGAAAAGCTTCGCCATCGCCGCCTCCTTGCGATAGGGCCGCCCCTCCTCCTTCAGCCAGGCGGCGCGGTGGTAGCTCTGGCGCGCGAGCTGGGTCTTCACCTCCATGTCGGCGATCTTGAACTGGATCGCCTGGAAGGACCCGATGCGCTGCCCGAAGGCCATGCGCTGCTTGGAGTAGGCGATCGACTCGTCGATGCAACCCTGGGCGAGCCCCAC
>JASLAP010000616.1 GCA_030147065.1 Pseudonocardia sp.
GGGCCATCGGCGATCTTCCTCGCCCTGCTCGCGCTCGGGCTCAACGTGCACTTCGGCTACACCGGCCTGCTCAACTTCGGCCAGATCGGCTTCGCGCTGGTCGGCGCGTACGGGATGGGCATCGCGGTGACCACCTGGGGCCTCCCGCTGTGGGCGGGGGTGCTGTTCGGGATGGTCTGCGGCGCGGCGCTCGCCCTGCTGCTGGGTGTCCCGACCCTGCGGCTGCGCGCGGACTACCTGGCCATCGTGACGATCGCGGCCGCGGAGATCCTGCGGCTGATCACGCGCTCGACGGCGCTGACCGACGTCACCGGCGGCACCCAGGGACTGACCGGGTTCGGCGGCGACTTCATCGCGGCCAACCCGTTCTCCCAGCGCGACTACACGATCCTGGGGATCACCTTCCTGCGCAACGACCTGTGGTCGATCATCGTCGGCTGGTCGGTGGTCGCGGTCTGCACCCTGCTGGTGTACCTGCTGGTGCGCAGCCCGTGGGGCCGCGTGCTCAAGGCCATCCGGGAGGACGAGGACGCCGCCCGGGCGCTGGGCAAGAACGTGTTCGCCTACAAGATGCAGGCCCTCGTGCTCGGCGGGGTCTTCGGCGCGCTCGGCGGCATGGTCTACGCCCTGGCCACCCAGTCGCTGACCCCCGACTTCTACTCCCCGCCGCAGACCTTCTTCGCCTACGCGGCGCTGATCCTCGGCGGGGCGGGGACCGTGCTGGGTCCGGTCCTCGGGTCGATGATCTTCTGGTTCCTGCTGTCGATCACCGACGGCTTCCTGCGCCAGGCGACCGCCGGACCCGACCCGCTGATCGCCTTCATCGACTCCCAGGACGTCGGTGCGATCCGTTTCATCCTCGTCGGGGCGTTCCTGGGCCTCATGATGGTGTTCCGCCCGCAAGGCATCTTCGGACGGAAGCAGGAGGTGCTGGTCAATGCCCGCTGATCCGATTCCCGCCGGCGCGCACCCGGAGGACCCGCTCGCCGAGCCGCCACCCGCGGAGCGCGACGGCGACCGCTCGCGCCGGGCGATGGCCGAGGCCCTGCGGGGGGTCGAGCGCTCCCCCGGCTCGGCCAAGCCCGACCCGGTGCTCGTCGTCGACGGGGTCACCCGCACCTTCGGCGGTCTGACCGCGGTCGACGTCGCGCACCTGGAGTTCCAGCGCGGCGCGATCACCGGCCTGATCGGCCCCAACGGGGCGGGCAAGACCACGCTGTTCAACCTGCTCACCGGGTTCGACAAGCCGAACACCGGCCAGTTCAGCTTCAACGGCAGCTCACTGAGCGGGCTGTCGCCGCACCGGGTGGCCGGGCGCGGCATCGTGCGCACCTTCCAGCTGACCAAGGCGCTGGCCATGCTCAGCGTGCTGGACAACATGCGCCTGGGCGCCACCGGTCAGACCGGGGAGCGCTTCTTCGGCGCGCTGTTCACCCCGTGGGGGCGCCAGGAGAAGGCCGTCACCGAGCGGGCCCGCGAACTGCTGGCCCGGTTCAAGCTCGACGCCAAGGCCGAGGACATGGCGGGCTCGCTGTCCGGCGGGCAGCGCAAGCTGCTGGAGATGGCCCGCGCGCTGATGATGGAGCCGGCGGTGGTGATGCTGGACGAGCCGATGGCCGGGGTGAACCCGGCGCTCACCCAGAGCCTGCTCGGCCACGTCCGGTCGCTGCGCGACGACGGCATGACCGTGGTCTTCGTCGAGCACGACATGGACGTGATCCGCGACATCAGCGACTGGGTCGTGGTCATGGCCCAGGGGTCGGTGATCGCCGAGGGCCCGCCCGAGGCGCTGTCGAGCAACCAGGCGGTGGTGGACGCCTACCTGGGCGCGCACCACGACAAGGCCCTGGAGTTCGACGCCGAGGGCAACCCGGTCGGCGAGACCGCCGAGCTGATGGCCGAGATCGAGGCCGTGGAACTGGGCGAGGCGCCGGACCCGACGGCGATCGACCACCGGCACGAGGAGCGACGGACATGACCGCACCGGCAGACCCCACCCCCGCCGAGCTGGCGGCCACCCCGGAGCGGCACCGCGAGCTCGCCGAGGGCGCGCTGATGCGGGCCGACGAGCTGGTCGCCGGCTACGTGCCCGGCGTGAACATCCTGACCGGCTGCAACTTCTTCCTCCGCCAGGGGGAGATCGTCGGCATCATCGGCCCGAACGGGGCCGGGAAGTCCACGCTGCTCAAGGCGATGTTCGGGCTCATCACGGTGCGCGAGGGCAGCGTGCGGCTGCGCGGTGACGACATCACCGGGGCCAAGGCGCACGTGCTGGTGACCAAGGGCGTGGGCTACGTCCCGCAGAACAACAACGTGTTCCCCTCGCTGACCATCGAGGAGAACATGCAGATGGGGGTCTACCTGCGGCCCAAGACCTTCACCCAGCGCTTCGAGCAGGTCGCCGAGCTGTTCCCGATGCTCGGGCAGCGCCGCAAGACCAAGAGCGGCGCGTTGTCCGGCGGCGAGCGGCAGATGGTCGCGATGGGCCGGGCGCTGATGATGGAGCCCTCGGTGCTGCTGCTCGACGAGCCCTCGGCCGGCCTGTCGCCGATGCTGCAGGACGAGGTGTTCGTGCGCTGCAAGAAGATCAACGCCGCCGGCGTCTCGATCATCATGGTGGAGCAGAACGCCCGCCGCTGCCTGCAGATCTGCGACCGCGGCTACGTGCTCGACCAGGGCCGCAACGCCTACACCGACACCGGCACGGCGTTGATGCACGACCCCAAGGTCATCGAGCTGTACCTGGGCACCCTGGCCGGGAGCAGCGAGAAGCGCTGAGCGCGGCACCGCCCGCGCACGACGAGGGGCCCGGCGGATCTTCTCCGCCGGGCCCCTTCGTCGTGCGGCGGTGCCCGTCCCCGACCCTTCCGGGCCGGCGCGCGGCGCCGCGGCCACGCATCCGGTGGTCCGGGAACGCCGGACGGGGCGACGACCGCTGTGGTCGCCGCCCCGTCCGGGTCGTTCAGCTGCTGCGTGGATCAGCTGCCGCGTGGGATCAACTGCTGTGCGGGATCAGCTCTCCCCACCGACGACGATGAACTCGATGTCGTCGGCGATGGTGTTCTCCGGGGTGAAGGTCAGGATCCCGTAGGAACCGGACCCGGGCTCACCGGCATCGGTGAAGTCCAGGGTGCCGGTGACACCGTCGTAGTCCGGATCGCCGCCACCGTCGATGATCGCCTTGCAGCCGGCGTAGTCGGTGCACTTCTCGCCGTCCTGGGTGATCCCGTTGATCTCCGAGGCGATGTCCGCGCCGTTGGTGGACCCCGCGGCCTGCGCCGCCAGCGCGCTGATGATCACTGCGTCGTAGGACTCACCGGCGTAGTTGATGTCGGTGAGGTTGGCGTCCTGGGCGCGCAGGCGCTGCTCGAAGTCCGGCGAGAGCTCGGTCAGCGGCGTGGTGCCCTTCATGCCCCCCAGCAGACCCGCGGGCAGGCCCTCGGCCAGCGCGTTGCCCATGTTGCCGTCGGTGCCGTACACGGCCTTCTCGGCCGGGCCGATCTGGACCTCGCTCATCCGGGTGAGGATGCGCTTGGACTCGTCGAAGCCGATCACCGCGATGCCGTCCGGGTTGAACTGGGTGATCTGGTCGACCTCGGCGTTGAACGACGCCGCGTTCGGGTCGTAGATGATCTTCTGGATCTGGTCCTGCGGGATGCCCGCGTCGATCAGGTTCTGCTCGGCGTTGTCCGCCAGCCCGACGCCGTAGGGGTCGTTGCGGGCCAGGATGCTCACCCGCTGGTTGCCGTCACCGGCCATCAGCTCGGCCAGCGCCTGGGCCTGCAGCACGTCCGGCGGCGCGGTGCGGAAGTAGAGTCCGCTGTCCTGCCAGCAGGTGAACTCGTCGGAGGTGTTGGCGGGCGAGAACTGCACCACACCGGCGCCGGTGACCTTGTCGATCACCAGCTTGGACACCCCGGACGCGGCCGCGCCGACGATCACCTGGACGCCCGCGCCCAGGTGCCGGTCGACGGTCTGGTTGGCGATGTCGGTCGTGTCGTCGCCCGAGTCGCCGCGCAGGTGGGTGATCGGCTGGTCGAGCACGCCGCCTGCCTCGTTCACCTCGGCCAGGGCCACCTCCACACCCGCGAACTCGGGCGGGCCGAGGAAGGCGAGGCTGCCCGTCTCGGGCAGCAGCGAGCCGATCTGCAGCGGGGCCGTGCTCGGGTTGCCCGTGGGCTGCGCCACCGGCGGGTCGCAGTCGGGACCCGCGGCCTCCGGGGCCTCGGTCGTCGGCTCGGCGCCGGGCGCGGGGGTGCCGGTGTCCCCGCCGCCCCCACCACATCCGGCCAGCACCAGCGAGGCAGCCCCGATGAGGGCTGCCAGGCGGAGCGTTGCGCGCTGCGCCATCCTGTCTCCTTCACGTATCTCGGACCGCGGCGTCGAACCGCCGCGGCCGCCGCTCGGGAACGTAGCCGAGCCGTCGCGCCGAGCCGCCATCCGAACCGGGGTCGTGACTAAGCCGTGATCGGTCTGCGGCCTTCGACACCTTGACGACACATGAGGTGGACAGTGAGTAACGAATTAGCAACCCTTGGTTACCGACTGCCGGATTGGTCCGATTCCGGACCGGAGAACTCAGCTCGCGGGCGCGGCGAGCCCGTCCACGACGGCCGTCGCGACCGCCTTCATGGTGGTCCGGCGGTCCATCGCGGTGCGCTGGATCCACCGGAACGCCTCGGGCTCGGTCATCTTCTGGCGGGTCATCAGCAGGCCCTTGGCCCGGTCGACGACCTTGCGGGTCTCCAGCCGGTCGGTCAGCGTGGCGACCTCGTCCTCCAGCGCCCGCTTCTCGGCGAACCGGGACACCGCCAGTTCGATCGCCGGCACCAGCTCGTGCCGGGCGAACGGCTTGACCAGGTAGGCCATCGCGCCGGCGTCGCGCGCCTGCTCGATGAGGTCGCGCTGGCTGAACGCGGTGAGCATGACCACCGGGGCGATCCGCTCCTCGACGATCAGCGCGGCCGCGGCGATGCCGTCGACCTTGGGCATCTTGACGTCCATGATGACCAGGTCGGGGCGCAGCTCGCGGGCCAGCTCCACGGCCTGCTCGCCGTCGCCGGCCTCACCGGCGATGACGTAGCCCTCCTCGCTCAGCATCTCGGTCAGGTCGAGGCGGATGAGCGCCTCGTCCTCGACGACCAGCACGCGCAGCCCGGTGGCCGGTTCGGCCTCGGCGGCGCTGGTCACATCCTCGGAAACCTGCTGGGTCACAGGGCACTCCTCACGACCGGGGGGTGGTACCGGAAGGATTCAGAATAGCCGGGGCCCCAGGCCGGACGGCGTGTGATCCCGACCGGACCGCTAGGCTCGCCCCGATCCGCCCCCGTAGTCCAACTGGCAGAGACAGCGCTCTCAAACAGCGTCCAGTGTGGGTTCGAATCCCACCGGGGGCACCACGCGGCCCATCGGGCCGTCGTCGCCGCACGCGTCATCCCCCTTACGCTGTCCGGCGAGAGGTGGTCGATGGCTTCCCGCACCGGTACCGGGTCCGCGCCGGCGCCGCGCGCGCCGCTGAGCCGGCCGCGCGTCCTGCGCGCCGCGGTCGACCTCGCCGACCGCGAGGGGCTCGAGGCGCTGACCATGCGCCAGCTCGCCCAGGCGCTCGGCGTCGAGGCCATGTCGCTGTACCACCACGTCGCGAACAAGGCGGCGCTGCTGGACGGGGCGATCGAGGTGGTCCTCGACGAGGTCGTCGCGGCGGCCGACCGGGCCGGTGGCCCGCCTCCCGCCGAGGACTGGCGGGCGGCGATGCGGGCCCGGATCCTGGCCGCGCGCGCGGTGCTGCTGCGCCACCGGTGGGCGCCCGGGGTGCTCGAGACCCGGACCTCGCTGAGCCCGGCGATCATCGGCTACTACGACGGGATGCTCGGCATCATGCGGGCCGGCGGGTTCTCCTACGACCTGGCCCACCACGCGATGCACGCGCTGGGCAGCCGGGCCCTGGGCTTCACCCGCGAGCTGTTCGAGCCCGACGACCCCGACGCCGGCAGCGCGGAGGCCACCGCCGTGCTCGCCGAGCTGGCCGACCGGTTCCCGCACATCGCCGCGATGGTCGCCGAGATCGCGCACGACGACCCCGACAGCACCCTGGGCTGGTGCGACGACCAGGCCGAGTTCGAGTTCGGCCTCGACCTCATCCTCGACGGCCTCGAACGGCGCCGCGCCGGCGACTGAGCACGGCCCTCCGCCATGGGGTGATGTCCGCGCGGCCTTGACCGCCTTACGGCGTATGGCTACCTTACGGCGTATGACTTCCTTACAACGTACGGTCCTGCCGTCGGCGCGCGCTGCCGCCCTGCTCGGGGAGGTGTGACCGTGGTCGTGGTCGTGTGGGTGATCGGCGGGGTCGCCGCCGTGGCTGCGCTGCTCCTCGCCGCGTTCACGCTCTCCTTCCGCACCGGGTTCCGCCCGGTCCTGGACCGTGTGCGGCGGCTCAACCGGTCGGTCCTCAACCCGCGTCAGCTGCCGGGGGCCGGGTTGCCCGGGGCGTCGAACTCGGTCGTGCACCACGTCGGGCGCACTACGGGCACGGCGTACGCGACGCCGGTCGTCGCCGTGCCGACCGCCGACGGCTACCTGTTCGCCCTGCCCTACGGCCCCGGCGCCGACTGGGTCCGCAACGTCCGGGCGGCCGGCACGGCGACCCTGCAGCACGACGGACGTGCGTGGCAGGTGGAGCACCCCGAGCTGGTGCCCGCCGCCGACGCCGACCCGTACTTCGACCGGACCGAGCAGCGGCTGCACCGGCTCTTCGGGGTCGACGACTTCCTCCGGGTCCGGCGGGCCCACGCGCCCACCACCGCGGTCGAGGGCTGATCCGGTGTCCGGACCGACATCCCGGCCGGCCACCGGCCTCCCGCTGTCCCCGGCCACCGCGGCAGGGTCCCCGTCGCCGCGCGCGGCCGCCGTCACCGCCGGTGCGGGCCTCCTGCTCATGGCGGTGTTCGCGGCCGTGGGGTACGGCGTCGCCGTCGGCGGGCTGGTGACCCCGGGCGACGCCACCCGCACCGCGACCGACGTCCTGGCGTCCGCGGGGCTGTTCCGCGTCGGCATCGTGTGCCTGCTCGCGGTGGCCGCCCTGGACGTGGTCGTGGCCTGGGGGCTCTACTACGTCTACCGCCGCACCGACCCGGGCCTCTCGCTGCTGGCGGCCGCCTTCCGGCTCGCCTACGCCGCCGTCTTCACGGTCGCGATCAGCGAGCTGGCCGGCGCGGTCGACCTGCTCGGCTCCGCGGAGCACCTGGCGGTGTTCGGCGCCGACCAGCTGCACGCCCAGGCGTCGCTGCGGATCAGCGCCTTCCACGACGTCTGGAACGCCGGGCTGGGGCTGTTCGGCCTGCACCTGCTGCTCGTCGGCGGGCTGGCCCACCGCTCCGGCTCGACGCCCCGGGTGATCGGCGTGCTGGTCGCCGTGGCCGGGCTCGGCTACGCGGTCGACTCCGTCGCGGCCGTGCTCACCGGCGGGACCGCGCCCGCGGTCTCGCCGTTCCTGTTCGTCGGCGAGGTCCTGCTGGCGGTCTGGCTCCTCCTGCGCGGCGGGCGCGTCCCGGCGGGCGACGCGCCGTAGCAGCGGCCGTGGGACGGTGGGCGCCATGACCGGACGTGACCGGGACCCCGCGGGCCGGGCCCGCAACGCCCGCCCCCGCGACGCCGCGGGGCGCCCGCTGCCGCACGGTGCCACGGGCGTCGAGCGGGTGCCCGAGGACCTGGTGCTCACCGCCGACGAGGCCGTCACCGAGGCGCAGCGGCTGCTCGACGAGGGCCTGCCCTTCCCCGCGCACGACGTGCTGGAGGCGGCGTGGAAGGCCGCCCCGGCCGCGGAGCGGGCGCTGTGGCGGGCGCTGGCCCAGTTCGCGGTGGGCCTGACCCACGTGCAGCGCGGCAACGCCCGGGGCGCGGCCGCGCTGCTGGAGCGGGCGTCGGACGGGCTGCACCGCTGGGTCGGCGCCGCCCCGGCCGGGCTGGACGTCCCCGGGCTGGCCGATCGGGCCGCCGCGCTCGCCCGCACCATCACCGGGCACGGCCTCGACGCGCCGACTGTCGATGACCTCCGACCTCGCCTGCGCGGCACCCCGGTCGGGCAGGATCAGCGGCCATGACCGAACCGACCGCGCCGTCGATCACGCCCGAACAGCTCGTCGCGAGCATGCCCTACGCCACCGCCCTCGGGATGCGGGTCGACACGGCCGGCCCCGAACTGGTCCGCGGGCACCTGGACTGGGCCGTCGAGCTGTGCACGGTGGGCGGGGTGCTGCACGGCGGGGCGCTGATGACCTTCGCCGACAGCCTGGGCGCGATCTGCGCGTTCCTGAACCTGCCGGCCGGCGCGGGCACCTCGACCCTCGAGTCGAAGTCGAACCTGTTCCGGGCCGTGCGCTCCGGGCGGGTCGAGGGCACCGCCGCGCCGCTGCACGTCGGCCGCACGGTGATCGTCGTGCAGACCGACCTGCGCGACGCGGACGGTCGCCGGGTGGCCCAGGTGACCCAGACCCAGGCCGTCCTGACCGGCCGGGGCTGAGCCGGCGCGCGGGGTCCGGCGGATCGACCTACGGTCGACCGGTGCCGGATTCCCCGTTCCCGCCGGGCTTCTTCGACCGCGCCGACGACTCCCCCGACTCGGCGTTCTACCGGCCGCCGCGGCTGGTGACCCACATCGACGACCGGGCCGTCCGCGCGGTCGGCGCGCTCTACACCGAGCTCGGCGTGGACGGCGAGGTGCTCGACCTGATGTCGTCGTGGGTGTCGCACTTCGAGCGCCCGCCGCGGCGGCTGGTCGGGCTGGGCATGAACGCCGCCGAGCTGGCGGCGAACCGGGAGATGACCGAGCACGTCGTGCAGGACCTCAACGTCGACCCCGTGCTGCCCTTCCCCGACGCCGCCTTCGACGACGCCACCTGCTGCGTGTCGGTGGACTACCTGGTCGAGCCGGTGGCGGTGTTCCGCGAGGTGGCCAGGGTGCTGCGGCCGGGCGGGCGGTTCGTGGTCACCTTCGCCAACCGCTGCTTCCCCAGCAAGGCCATCCAGGGCTGGCTGACCACCGACGACGAGCAGCACGTGCAGATCGTCCGGGCCTACTTCGCGCTGGCCGGCGGGTTCGGCCCCGCCCGCGCCGAGCTGCGCACCCCGGGCGGGCGCGGCGACCCGCTCTACGCGGTCTGGGCGCAAACCCCCCGCGGCCGACCCCCGCGCTGATCCACACTGGCCGCCATGACCGATCTGTACCCGCCCACCGACCCCTACGACAGCGGCCTGCTCGACGTCGGCGACGGCAACCACGTCTACTGGGAGACCTCGGGCAACCCCGACGGCAAGCCTGCGGTGGTGCTGCACGGCGGGCCGGGCCAGGGCGGCCACGACCGGATGCGGCAGGGCTTCGACCCGGCCCGCTACCGGGTCGTGCTGCTCGACCAGCGCGGCTGCGGGCGCAGCACCCCGCACGCCGCCGACCCGGCCACCGACATGTCCGCCAACACCACCGAGCACCTCATCGCCGACCTGGAGCGGCTGCGCGAGCACCTGGGCGTCGAGCGCTGGCTCGTCCAGGGCGGGTCGTGGGGCTCGACGCTAGCCCTGGCCTACGCGCAGCGGCACCCGCGGCGGGTGACCGGGATCGTCATCGCCGCGGTCACCACCACCCGCCGCCGGGAGATCGACTGGCTCTACCGCGGCGCGGGCCGGTTCTTCCCGCGGGAGTGGGAGCGGTTCCGCGACGGGGTGCCGGAGGCCGACCGGGAGCGGGTGACCGCCGCCGAGGGTGCCGGCGAGTTGCTGGCCGCCTACGTCCGGCTGCTGGAGGACCTCGATCCGGCCGTCCGGCAGCGGGCCACCCGGGAGTGGGCGGCCTGGGAGGACGCGGTGATGGGCGGCGATCCCGGCGGAGCGGCCGACGCCTTCAGCGGCGTCCCCGGCCGCGACCTCACCGCGATGGTGCGGATCTGCGCGCACTACTTCGCCAACGGGGCCTGGCTGGCGGAGGACGCCCTGATCCGCGACGCCGGCCGGCTGGCCGGCATCCCCGGGGTGCTCATCCACGGCCGGCTGGACCTGGGCAGCCCGCTGGACACCGCCTGGGAGCTGGCCCGGCGCTGGCCCGACGCCGAACTCGTCGTCCTGGAGAACTCCGGGCACCAGGGCAGCGCCGAGCGCCGCGCCCACCTCCGCCGCGCCCTGGACACCTGGTCGTGAGTGAGAATCATGGCCAGAGCCATGATTCTCACTCA